>NZ_JBHSFT010000017.1:0-59651 GCF_042654105.1 Oceanobacillus aidingensis
AGGAGCCGTGTGCGGTAATACCGCTCGCACGGTTCTGGGAGGAGTAGAGGAATTCAGCAAGCAATTATCGAACTGAATTCCCGCTTACTCGACTGGGAAAGCGCGTAGGGAAGACCCCGCAGAAAAAAGCGAACTTCTTTTTTTGAGGAGGCTGAGCTCAAGCCCACGGAAAGCGTAGTGTTTTTCTGCAGCGGCCGCATTAACCTGACAACATTGGTGATTACTCACCCCGCCATAACCCGTCGCAGGGGGTATCACTCTGGCAAAAACACCGATATTTAAAGACCAAGTGATGTTATTGTTTTATCTTATTTGAAAAATGAACGATAAAAATCAAAATTCAAATAATATGGAAACAAGGTAACATAATTGAAAGAATATGTGTGGCAAGCTATGATAGGAGTAAAGAAAGGATGTATAAAATGAAAGAATTACAAAATACAGAGGAATTTAATACGTATATTCAAGAAGGCCCGGTTGTCTTTTTATTTACGGCAGGATGGTGCCCGGATTGCCGCGTGATTGAACCGATTTTGCCTGAAATAGAAGAGGCTTATTCACAATTTCAATTTGTAGAAGTAAATCGGGATAACTTTATCGAGCTCTGTCAGGAATATGATGTCTATGGTATTCCTAGCTTTCTGGCGTTTGAAAAAGGGGAAGAACTGGGCAGATTTGTAAGTAAAGACCGGAAAACACAAGAAGAAATCGAATCCTTTTTAGACGGGCTTGCTAAATAGGTAGGGAGGCATTTGTATGGCAAAAATGACAAGCATTAAGATGAAACGCCTGTTGGAGGATGAACTGAAGAACCCTGATTATCGAGTGACCTACAAGCGTGATGACGATGCTGTACGAATTGAATGGAAGGACTCGAACGAAGGCATGACGGTATCATTGCCTAATTTAATTGCTAAATATAATGACCGGGGGAAGGAAGCCCTTGATGAAATCGTGGAGCATGTTAATGAAGCGTTAAAAATTATGAATCAGACGCAGCATTTAAAAGGAATGGAAAAGCAGATTTTTCCTGTGCTCCGTTCCCCTTCCTTCCCGACAGAAACAAAGGCAAAGAAGAAGTTGATTTATAAAGATCATACTGCAGAAACCCGGGTTTTCTATGCACTTGATTTAGGAAAGTCTTACCGTTTGATTGATGAGGATTTATTGGAGGAAGAGGGCTGGTCTAAGGAAAGATTAGATGAAATAGCATCTTTCAATATCCGCTCTTTATCTTATCAGCCGAAAGCAGATCAGGTTGCAGGCAATGATTTTTATTTCTTGGCAACACAGGATGGTTATGATGCAAGCCGTATTCTGAACGAAGCCTTTTTAGAAGAGATGCGTGCCAATGCAAAAGGAGAATTAACTGTTGCTGTACCGCATCAGGATGTGCTTATTTTAGGAGATATCCAAAATAAATCTGGATATGATATTTTAGCGCAAATGACAATGAAATTTTTTGCGGATGGCAGAATACCGATTACTTCTTTGCCGTTTGTTTATGAAAATAAAAAATTAGAGCCGGTATTTATACTGGCAAAAAATCGACCTGAGAAAAATGAGGAGTGAAAGAAATGGATGTTTTTTATAACCGTCAAGGAATTGGAGATGTATTGATTCTTCCTATTAAGGAAGGGAACCGCTATGAATTAAAGCAAGAAACGAATGGGGATATCACTAAAATAACATCAGCTGATGGAGAAGTGCTTGGCTACAATATTTTTCATGCTTCCACCTACTTTCAATTAGATGAAAAAAACGGTGCGATTCCTCTAGAAGAAAGCTTATTAGCGGAAATTCGTACACTTTTCCAAAGAAAAGGAATAGATGACCCCCTTGAATTTGATTTGAGCCCGAAATTTGTAGTAGGATTTGTAAAGTCAAAACAGGCCCATGAAAATGCGGACAAATTAAGTGTATGTCAAATTGATGTTGGGGAAGAAACCTTGCAAATTGTTTGCGGCGCTCCAAATATCGATGAAGGTCAAAAGGTCGTTGTAGCGAAAGTAGGAGCAACGATGCCGTCCGGAATGAAAATTAAAGCATCTGAATTAAGAGGTGTACCTTCTCACGGAATGGTTTGTTCTCAAAAAGAACTGGGCTTGCCTGATGTGCCGAAGGAAAAAGGCATTTATGTACTGGATGATACGTATCAAATTGGCGAAGAATTTACATTTTAACTTTCAAATCCCTTGTGTGAGCAGGGGATTTTTTAACAGGAAAGGAAACCGAAAAAATTATCGCAGTAATCATGTAAATCCCCTTGAAAAACTGCTAAAATGAACAGTATGAACAATTAAGGAAATGAGTGAATGCATATGTGGTGGGAGCAATGGAAAGAACGGCTCAAAAACATATTTACAAAAGAAGTGGAAATAGAAGTAGAGGAATTTGTTGAGGTTGAACAGGAAGAATCTGATAAACAACCAAATATACAGACAAAAATGACATACCATTATCCTTCCGGGCGATCATTTAAGTTTCCGGTGATTCCAGATACTGTTGATCAAAAAAAAGAAACGAATGTTGACAAGCAACCTAGTTATAAAAGAAGAAATCAAGATATTGTACAAGAAAGAAGAGAGAGACGGACACACAGAGAAAATAATCAAAGAAAAGAAACAACTGCGGACAAAAAGCCGGACAATCATCGCCCGCTGCCGAACCGAAGCAGAAAAGAAGCTTCGTATCCTGCACGTAATGCGCGCAGTACTCCGCAAGCGGAAAATAACCCGGGAAGAAAAGTATATAAGAAAAACCCGGATGTTCCTTTTCAGCCGACAGAGGTGCCTTCTCCGATTTATGGCTTTCAGTCGAGAGAATCTAAGCTGATTCATGAAATACCAGCGTATCAGAGAAAGGAATCCAAACTTCAAAAAGAGGATGAAGCAGCGAGCAGCTTAGAAGATACGATGATGTCAACTGAATCATTGTTAAGGAAAAAGGAAGAATTTCCGACAATAGATACAGGACACCACTCGGATAGAAAAGAAGCTGATATCTTTGAAACAGCGGATCCGTCAGATAAGCAGCAGGATACTTTTTCAAAAGATATGATATTAGAACAAACGCATGAAGTTCAGCAGGAAGTCAGCAGTACGGCGGAGATGCTGGAGACGGAGGAAGATGAGGTTCAAGAAACACCTCCGGAGCCGGAAGAGCCTAAAACCGAAACTGAAAATGATGTTACTTCCCAAAAAAGAAACCCGATTCATACAACAAACCAGATGCCAAGCCAGAATAAGGAAAGGTCAAGTCAGGCTTCAACTGCTTTTAATGTAATGATGACTCCGCGGGATAAGAAAAATTTGCAGGAGCAGCGAAAACGGGAGGAAACTTTTCAGCGATTGCAGCAAGCACATGAAAGACGCGAGGACGAGCTGCGCAAGGCAGAGGAAAAATTAGCCGAAACCCATGCAACGAATCAAGATTCCGAAAGCATGGCTTCGACTGTGAATATAGTACCTGCACCTGTACCTTCACGGAGCGAACCTGAACCGAGAGAGGTTCCTTTGCACTTGTTAAACGATCCAGCAGCCAAATCAACCGAAGAGGATGAAGAATGGCTGATAGAACAGCAAGATTTACTGGAAGAGACATTGAAGCATTTTCAAGTCAAAGCAAAAGTTGTAAAGGCAACACAGGGGCCGTCTGTTACACGTTTTGAGGTGCATCCTGAGATGGGCGTCAAGGTAAGCAAGATTAAAAACTTAGCTGACGATTTAAAACTAAATATGTCAGCGAAGGATATTCGTATTGAGGCACCTATTCCAGGTAAAAATACAGTAGGCATCGAGGTTCCTAATCTTCACCCGGAAATGGTGGGGATCCAGCGGATAATTGAATCGGATGATTTTAAAGATAATAAGTCTCCTTTAAGTGTGGCGCTGGGACTGACTATTGAAGGAATGCCCAAAGTAATTGATATTAATAAAATGCCGCATGGTTTGATTGCAGGAGCTACCGGTTCGGGGAAAAGTGTCTGTATCAACACCATTCTTGTCAGCTTAATTTATAATGCCAGTCATGAGGATGTGCGGATTCTGTTAATCGATCCTAAAATGGTTGAACTTGCTCCATATAATGGTATCCCGCACCTTGTTTCTCCTGTCATCACAGATGTTAAAGCTGCTACACAGAGTCTGAAATGGGCTGTGGCAGAGATGGAGGATCGCTATGATCGTTTTGTAAATGAAGGGGTCCGGGATATAAGCAGGTATAATCAAAAAATGCTGCGAGAAGGAAAAGCAGATCAAAAGATGCCGTTTATCGTGATTGTTATTGATGAATTAGCTGATTTAATGATGATGTCTCCGCAGGATGTGGAGGATGCCATCAGCAGAATTGCGCAAAAAGCAAGAGCATGCGGTATTCATCTTCTGCTTGCAACGCAGCGTCCATCTGTGGATGTTATTACAGGTCTGATCAAAGCAAATATTCCTACAAGAATTGCTTTTAGTGTATCTTCCCAAGTGGATTCACGGACAATTATTGATTCCAGCGGTGCGGAAAAGTTACTTGGAAAAGGGGATATGCTCCTGATTGAGAACGGCGCCGGGAAAAGTGTTCGTTTACAAGGACCATTTGTGTCTGATGAGGAAATTGAACGAGTAGCAAATTATGCAAAATCAATGGCTGAACCGAAATATCTGTTTGAACAGGAAGATTTATTAGAACAAGTACAGATAGATGAAGAGGAAGATGATCTCTTGGAAGATGCGATTGAATTTGTATTAAATCAAAATAGTGCAAGCACATCTTCCCTGCAAAGGCATTTTAAAATAGGATATAACCGTGCTGCGAGATTAATTGATTCTCTGGAACAGCGGGGAATTATCTCAGGGCAAAATGGCAGCCGTGCGCGAGAGGTCTTGATTACAAAAGCGCAGAGAGACAGTATGTAAACTGTCTCTCATTTTTTGGCGGTGAAAATACGGTTACTTTATAATAAACTAGCTCACACTTTGTTTGTTAAGAAAGGCTTGCCGGATGCTGTTTCTCCGCATATCAAAAATAAGGACAACTAAAAAAGTTGCTATAATTCCGGAAAGTTACTAAAATATAAAGGAAGCTTTTCAAGAGAGAAAGAAAATATAAGGCAAAAGCACATATTATTCATTATCTGTATAGAATGAGATATAGGCTCTCTATCTGTACAGAAAATGGTGCTTCTTTTTTACGTGTTAAGAAAGGATAATAGGGACTTGAGATGATTCGTCCCCACCGGCCAGCATTTGCAAAAATGCAAAAGGAAGTACATTTTTATGTAAATAAATGGGCGGACAAACGCTTTCGTTTAAAAAAATATGTTTAAAATGCTTGAATTTACTTTTAAAAGCTTTGAAATAATAAATTTTGCTTTAAAATAAGTTATTTATTTGTTATAATCCATTGAATGGGATTGCGGTTATATAATATCTTGACACAGAGCCGCTGATAACAAATAAAATGACATGAAAATGAATGGATGAAAAAACGTTGGAGGTTCGTTTTATGACAACTTACCATTTTATAGGTATTAAAGGAACAGGGATGAGTGCATTAGCACAAATTCTTCATGACTCAGGTGAGAAAGTACAGGGTTCAGATATTGACAGCCGTATTTTCACACAGCTGGCATTAGAAGAAAAACATATTCCTATTCTGTCTTTTTCAAAAGATAATATTCAATCAGATTATACGATTATAGCAGGAAATGCTTTTCCTGAAGACCATGTTGAAATAAAACAAGCGAGAGAGCTTGGTTGTAAATTTTATTGGTATCATGAGTTTTTAGGCGAATGGTTGAAGCAGTATACAAGTATTGCTGTTACAGGTGCACACGGGAAAACGACAACGACAGGATTATTATCACATGTTTTGGAAAGTGCTTATCCAATCTCTTATTTAATTGGAGACGGGACAGGGCGTGGGCATGTTGACAGTAAATATTTTGCTTTTGAAGCTTGTGAATATCGCAGACACTTTTTAAGCTATGAGCCGGACTATGCGATTATGACAAATATTGATTTTGATCATCCGGATTATTTTACAAGCTTAGATGATGTAGTGGATGCTTTTCAATCTATGTCTGATCGCGTGAAAAAAGGTATTGTTGCATGCGGTGATGATGAAGAACTTCAAGGCATTCATACGAAAGTGCCGATTATTTATTATGGTTTTAATGAGACAAATGATTTCCAAGCGAAAAATGTGGTAGAGACAGAGCAGGGAACAGAATTCGATGTATATGTTCGAAGCACCTATTATGAGCATTTCTTCATTCCTACATTTGGAAATCATACGATTTTAAATTCACTAGCAGTGATAGCGATTTGTCACTACGAAGGAATTCCAGTTGAATTTATGAAGGAATTAAGCTCTTTTAAAGGGGTTAAAAGACGCTTTACAGAAAAGACAATTGATTCTCAGGTAATTGTAGATGATTATGCACATCATCCTAAGGAGATTGCAGTAACAATTGAATCAGCTCGTAAAAAGTATCCAAATAAAGAAGTGGTTGCTATTTTTCAGCCGCATACCTTTACACGTACAAAAACATTTTTACAAGAATTTGCAGATAGTTTAAACCAAGCAGATAAAGTCTATTTATGTGATATTTTTGGGTCGGCTCGAGAGCAGTCAGGTCAATTAACTATTGAGGATCTGCAAAATTTGATTCCTGAAAGTGATATTTTAGATTTAGAGCATACCAATGTGCTACAAGAATATAAAGATAGCGTGTTGATTTTCATGGGTGCAGGAGATATTCAAAAATTCCAGAAATCCTATGAAGAGACACTAGCCTAAATGAAAAAGCAGTGAAGCGGTTCACTGCTTTTTTCTATTTGCCGTGGGTGTGCAGGCAATCTCGTTTATCCTGAGAGGCTAAAGAGCTGTCTATGGATTGCTTAGAGAATTTCCGGGGCTCCAACTGGCTCTCGTTGCTAAACAGCGACACAGGGGCAGATATAAGCCATTCTTGCAGTACTATTGATGAAAGCAATGTATCTTAAATACAGTAAAGACAGCTGTTCGAAAATACCTGCTGAATGAAATTTCATTCGATGTAAGGGCGGTTAGCTGCAGCATTCTATACTGGATATAGATTGATGTTGTATTTTAACGGAAAAATAAGATACAATAAGTATATGGATTAAATCTTTTAAGGGAAAATGTAGTTTATTCTTTAGCTATGCAGGGTAAGAATAAATTATGGTGCCAGCTCTCCCGGTATGGAATGGGCTAAAAGTGATACGGATAAGTATGCCGTTTACTTCACCGCAGATGTTAAAGAGCCAAATAATCGTGTTTTCCTGCAGACTGGATAAAGCAATGTTTTATCCAATACATTTTTACCGGGTTATTTGGACAACCTCTTTATGAAGTACATACTATCCCTTAAAACGTATTTAATCAATATGGATGAATCAAGAAATAAAGGAGTGATATAAGTTTATGGGAGTTATCCTCTATAGTGCACTGGCAATTGCCATAATAGCCTTGCTCATATTAATGATTTATGCGGTTATTTTAGTGTTCAACACAAAGAAAACAATGGAAGAAGTTCGGGAAACATTAGGGAAAATCAATCACCAGGTAAACGGAGTTACAGAAGATGCAAGAGAGGTTGTTCAGGATTCTAAAGGGCTGGTAGCTGATTTAACTCAAAAATCAACTCAGCTTGATGGTTTAATCCAGGGAGCAAAGGGAATAGGTGATACAGTAGAAGACTTTAATAAGTCATTACAGCAATTATCTAATATTATTTCAAAGCACTCAAAAGAGGACCAGGAAAAAGCTGCTCAAGCAGTAAAATGGGGTGCTTCCATTTTTGAGTATTGGAATAATCGGAAACACAAGTCTAATTAAATCTTAGGAGGTTATACGGATGGCAGACAATCAGATTAACACGAAGGATTTTATTATCGGAACACTTGTAGGAAGTTTTGTAGGAGCTGCGACAGCATTGTTGCTTGCACCAAAATCAGGTAAAGAACTGCGCAGTGATTTAAACGATAGTGCGGTTCAAGTGAAAAATCGTGCAACAGAATTAGCAGGAACAGCTCAGGAAAAAGGTGTGGAATGGAAAGATAAAGCTTATTCTACAACTTCCGATTTAACGAAGAAAGCAGTGGATGTAACTTCTGATTTATCCAAGACAGTTGCAGATAAATCTCAGGAGCTTACAGAAAGCGTAAAACAAAAAACGGCTGATTTGAAGGATGTCGTAGAAGATAAACTGAATGATGCTCAGGATAAAGCAGAAGATGTAAAAGATTCTGCTGGTGAGAAGCTGGATGATGCAAAAGATAAGGCTTCGGATTTAAAAGATGAGGTATCAGATAAAATAGAAGATGTAAAAAAAGAAGCTGCTGATAAAAAAGCAGAGGCAGAAGAAACTGCTTCTAAAAAAACAGCAGAAGTAAAAAAAGAAACAAAACAAGCAGTTAATGAAGTAAAAAAAGAAGCAAATAAAAAATCATAATACTTAAAAACATTGATGAGCATTTTTACTCATCAATGTTTTTTTATAATTATATCTTGTCTGTCCCGGAGAACCGCCCGTAAAATTCCCGCTGAATGAAGTTTCGTTCTATATGATTGTAGAACTCCGCTGATTTTTAAATTGAAAATATATTGGATTTATAAAGGAGGAGGGGAGGGCTTTTGGCCCTTCTTCCAAGATATATAATATAATTAATGGTTCCATTTTTCCGTATTTTCTCTAAGAATTAAAATTTTACATTAATTAGATGGTGACAAATAGAAGAATCTTAGCTATAATGGTCTCTAATTATTCTAAATGATTAAACAGATTAAGTGACTTGAGGAGTGTGTATTAATGAGTAATGAAATGGAACAGCTAAGAGAACAAATGGACAAGGTCAATCTGGAAATACTAGAATTGATTAACAAGAGAGCAGGCATTAATCAAGAGATTGGTGAATTAAAAACCAAGCAGAGCATTAAGCGATTTGATCCAGTGCGTGAGCGTGAGATGCTGGATAAAATTAAAAGTAACAATGATGGTCCATTTCAGGATTCAACACTTGAACATATTTTTAAAGAAATTTTCAAAGCAAGTCTTGAGCTTCAAGAAGAAGATAACAGCAAGGCACTTTTAGTATCGAGAAAGAAACAGCCTGAAAATACAGTCGTTGAGCTTAAAGGGGAAAAAGTCGGCGATGGCGGAATCAGCTATGTATTTGGTCCATGTGCAGTAGAAGGATATGAGCAGGTTGCTGCAGTAGCTGCGTCTGTAAAAGAAAAAGGATTGAAATTACTTCGCGGCGGGGCATTTAAGCCGAGAACATCTCCATATGATTTCCAAGGACTTGGAATCGAAGGATTAGAAATCCTGAAAAAAGTAGCGGATGAGTATGATTTAGCTGTTATCAGTGAAATTGTAAATCCTGCAGATTTAGAACAGGCAGTTGATTATATTGATGTCGTTCAAATCGGTGCAAGAAACATGCAGAACTTTGAACTGTTAAAGGCTGCTGGAGATGCTGGAAAGCCTGTCCTGTTAAAACGCGGACTATCTGCAACCATTCAGGAATTCATAAATGCAGCAGAGTACATCATGTCCAGAGGCAACAAAAATATTATGCTGTGTGAACGTGGAATTCGTACATACGAAAAAGCAACACGTAATACACTGGATATTTCTGCAGTACCTATTTTAAAACAAGAAACTCATTTACCTGTTTTTGTAGACGTAACACATTCTACAGGCAGAAGAGATTTACTGTTGCCTACAGCTAAAGCTGCTATCGCAGTCGGAGCAGACGGCGTAATGGCAGAGGTTCATCCGGATCCGGCAGTTGCTCTTTCTGACTCAGCTCAGCAAATGGATATCCCGACATTCGATCAGTTCTTTAAAGAAATCAAAGATGTTGAAAATCGTTTAGGAAAATAATAAAGACTGTCTCAAAAATTAGTGGTATAATTTTTGGGGCAGTTTTTTTGATAGAAAAAATGCTATACAGGATCTGCGCTAAAATAAAACGTTGAAAATGTTTTCAAAGTTTCAAGTTTGGATATAATAAGATAAAGGTATATTATATTTATAGTGTGTTTATGAAAATTTTCATTTTGTTTTCATGAAAGTTTTGTAATTTTTTTCATGGTAGCGTATGATATATAAATAGATGCAGCATTAGTTCTTGTTTAAAGTGAAACATTATTCAGCAGGGCTGTATTTCCCGATTTTGACTATGCTTGAAACGGGAGTCTTGCAAAAGCTCTTTGATGGGACGAGTAATCCCGGCAATATTGACAGGTTAATGATTTTGATGAATTTTGATACAGATAGTAATAAAACTGTCTAGCGAAGGAAAAACACGAAGACTCCTATGGGAAAGCGTTGTGTTTTTCTTCAGCGGTCGCACTAACCTGACAACATTGCCAGTCCCGGTTTCAGCCAGATGCACTGCGATAAAATGAATTTTAGGAGGTAGATAAACATGACTGTTACAATTTATGATGTAGCAAGAGAAGCAAATGTTTCCATGGCGACCGTATCTCGTGTTGTCAATGGAAATCCAAATGTAAAACCAACCACACGAAAGAAAGTATTAGCAACGATTGAACAATTAGGATATCGTCCTAACGCAGTTGCACGCGGACTGGCAAGTAAGAAAACAACAACCATCGGTGCGATTATTCCGGATATATCGAATATCTTCTTTTCAGAGCTTGCCCGGGGAATTGAGGATATTGCGACAATGTACAAGTACAATATTATTTTAAGCAGCTCGGATCAAAACAAGGACAAGGAATTGGAATTGATCAATACAATGCTGGAAAAACAAGTAGACGGTATCCTGTTTATGGGCGGAAATATCACGGAGGACCATGTTCATCAGTTTCAGACAAGCTCTGTTCCAGTTGTACTGGCTTCTACGTATGATTCGACAGACACCATTCCTTCCGTCAATATTGACTATGAACTGGCTGCATATGAAGCAACAAAATCATTGATTGAGAAGACAAACAAACAGCCTGCTTTAGTAGGCAGTGAATCAGATACAAGCGTGAACATTTTAAAAACGAATGGCTATCTGCGTGCATTGAAAGAGGCTGATATAGAGCCTAAAGAAGATTATATATATAAGAGTTCTTATGCGTATTCAACAGGTATAGAAGCAATGGAGCACTTTTTAAAATTAGAGGAACGCCCAGCTTCTGTATTTGTGATGTATGATGAAATTGCTCTAGGTGTTATTCATGGCGCGCAGGATAATGGACTGCAAGTCCCTGAGGATATCGAGGTATTTGGTTTTGATAATATCCGGCTGGCAAGCATGGTACGTCCTAAACTGACTACCGTTGTCCAGCCTACCTACGATATTGGTGCAGTAGGTATGCGTCTTCTGACGAAATATATGAACGATGAGGAAGTAGACGAGAAAAATGTGGTATTGCCGCATCGTATGGAATTCAGAGATTCTACAAAATAACACACAACAAAAAAGACAAGGCAGTTTTGAATCATAAACTGCTTTGTCTTTTTCTATGGCTGATAAGAGACAGTACTGGTTTGAAAAAGAAGAAATCTAACCTCCATTACAATCAAATAATCGCAGTATACTTAAGCATATCTTCTAACAGTAATTTGTTTTTCTCTGTGATTTCAGCCCTTCTAGGAATTACCGGATAAGAATCGGCTGCATCCTGCCAATTTGCCGGAAGGGCTACGGGAGCTTCCTTTTGCCATTTTTTCAGCCACTTTTCAGGAAGGGGACCTTTACAGCAGCTTCCTGTTTTCATCACATTCCACACCTGTCCCCACGCACGTGGCACAACACGCCACATGTCGTATCCGCCGCCGCTGACAGCAAGCCATCTTCCATCACAATACGTATCTGCAATTTCAGCGGCAAGCAAAGGGATTCTCTCATATATCTTCATGGTGCCGCACAAATGTGTTAAAGGATCAAGAAAATGGCTGTCCGCTCCATTTTGTGTCACAATAATATCTGGTTTGAAGAACGCAGCAATTTTCCGTAAAGCTGTTTCATATAATTCTAAGAAAGAATCATCCTCTGTAAAAGCATCAATAGGTAAATTAAAACTATAGCCGTGTCCGCCTTTGATTCCTCTTTCATTTACGTTTCCCGTACCTGGAAAAAGGTAACGGCCTGTTTCATGTATAGAAAAGGTGCATACATTCGGATCATCATAAAAACCAGCCTGCACGCCGTCCCCGTGATGTGCGTCTGTATCTACATAAAGCACTTTCAAATCCTCCTGTTCCCGCAAGTATTTAATAGCAATCGCGCAATCATTATAAATACAGAACCCGGAGGCTTTACGTGGAAATCCATGATGAAGTCCGCCGCCAATATTGGTTATTTTTTTATAATCTCCGTTTAATATTTTATCAATAGCAGTGAGACTGCCTCCAACTAATGCAGAAGAAGCTTGATGCATATTTGGAAAAATAGGTGTATCTTCTGTTCCTATGCCATACTCCTGTGCCCGATCTGCTATTAAATCTCCGCTGCCGGCTCTTTTAACCGCTTCAATATAGGTTGTATCATGAAAAAGAGCAATCTCTTCATCTGATGCAACCCGAGGTACAATGAAATCCTCTGCTGTTAAGGTAGCCTGCTCTTCCAGCAGTTCCTTCGTCAGTAAGGTCCTCTTGTGATTAAAAGGGTGATCTTCTGAGAATTGATAGTTTAAAAAATTAGAAGTATAAATAAAACCTGCCTGCTTCGTCATTTCTTTGGCTCCATAATATTATTTGGCCAGAGCAGGGTATAGCCGGCATCTCGAAGGTCATTGATAATAGGCATCGGATTTAACGTTTTAACACGGAAGACAAGTATTTTATAGTCAGGATCCTTATAAGGATAAAGCAATACGGAAACAATATTTACATTATGGTTGCCGAATACACTTGCCACCTTTGGCAGCTGTCCAGGCAGATCAGGTACTTTTACTTCAATAAGGGAGCTTTGTTCATGTGTTCCGGTCAATTGAATCAATTTATAGAGCATATCTTTTTCGGTTACGACACCAACCAGTTTGTTTTGGCTGACAACCGGTAAACAGGCAATCTCTTTGTCATAAAAAATATAAGCAATTTCTTCGACAAAATCCATGGGATGAATCGTTATCACCGGACTCGTCATAATGGTCTGAATCTCTTTGTTAAGAATATGAAAATCACTTGTATCCAAAAAAGTGGATGGGCTTGCATCTCTTACGTCGCGGTCAGAAACAATACCGAGCACCTGCATCGCTTCATCTACAATCGTGATATGTCTGATTTTATGCTTTTCTAATAGCTGCAATGCTTCATTGATTGTTGCATTCGGTGGAAGCGTTATCATATTCCTGTTCATTAATTCTTCAACTAGCATAGTAGAATCCCCCTTCAGTTATATCTCTGTTAATAATGATTCGGACCTAAAAAACGCAATTTATCAAATCGTTCAATGGATTTTTGCGGCACATTACTTCCTATACGGACCATCAAACAGTTAGCCGGATGAGAGTTTATCTCCGGTTCATCTGTAGGAGCTGGAAGAAGCCCTCCCGCTGCCATCATCTTTTCCATCACTTTCCGATAATCCCAGATACTTAATTGACTGTAATCAAGATCCCAATGCCAATAATATTCTGTAGAAATGACAATATAATTTTCCATGTAAGGGTCCTTCATGGATTGCCGGAGCAGTGTAGACCCGACGCCTCCGCCCCGATATTTCCGGATAATCTCAATTGCGCCTAATTCAATTAAATCCTCCATATTGAACTTGGACCATCTTTCCAATGGATCAGGATGCAGGTAAGTCACATAGCCGATAATGGTATCTGTTGTACGTGCAATGATAATTCTGGACTCTTCCAGCTCTGCGATGTCTAAAAGTGCTTCAAATTGTTTGTCAGCAGGCCGGAATGCAGTTAATTCTTCATGAAAATGATATTGTTCTAACTGGGAGCGTGAAACAGGACCTTCGATTGTCAGCAGACCTGCCTCTGTTTCTAAAAGGATTGAATCAAATTCCTTTATGTGTTTCATCCATCCACCACCTTTATGAGATACAAAATGCTCTTACCATCCATTATACAGAAAATCGCAGCATTTTTTTAGTATTTTTTGATAATTGTTAGGAAGCTTATGGTATGTAATAAAAAACTTCACTCTATAAGCGGATATCCCTTGCTTGATAGAGTGAAGTTTTATTAAAAATATATATCATTTGTTAATCGTCATCATCACCGTCATCGTCTGAGCTGGATGAGGACATACTGACTGGTATGCCAATTCTCAGCCATTTATCTGTTTCTGTTCGAGGATAGAGCATGGAAAAGTCATCCATATCATCATAACCATTTTCTCTCAGCCAGTCAGGGTTGAACATAATCCCGTTGCTTCTGCTGAATGACCTGCCGTCGTCATCTGATTCTAAAACGCGTCTGCTGCCTCTGGTTAAGCTATTGTCCTCTTCTGTCGGCACATGACGGGAATCAAATAAGTCTGTTTTAACCAGACCTACATCTTCACATAAATCGGATGGAAGCATTCCTGAAACGGCGCAGTAGCTTCTTTCTACAATGCCGTCCGGACGTTCAAACGTTGATTCCGGTGTTACCAGGACAGGGTCTACCTGCGCGGCGGCATTAATAACCTCCGCCCACAACTTCATATTCCGCTGACTGTATGTCAGATGATACTCATGATTGATGGGAGCAGGCGTTTCATAGCCAATCCAAGTTCCAAAGGTAATATTTGGATTAGTTGCTACAAACCAGGCGTCATGATAATCCTGAGATGTTCCTGTTTTTCCAGCCCAGTCGACATTTGTGTTTTGAAGCTGGGAATTCACGAAATTACCTGTCCCGTTATCAATCACATCCCGCATCATATCGACTGTCAGGTAAGCTGTTTCAGGTGAAAATACTTCTACTGGATCCGTTTCATGCTCATAAATCACATCGCCTTCAGCGTTTGTGATTCTATCAATCATATAAGCATCTGCAAACTTCCCGTTATTGCCAAAGGTGGAGAAAGCATTGACGTTTTCTTCTACTGATATACCATGGTCCATTCCGCCAATAGAAAGAGATGGCTGAACATGATCACCAGGCGTTAATGAAGTGATGCCCATCTTTTCCAAATATTCAGCAGCAGGGTCATTATTGATTATTTCCATATACACGGCGGCAGCAGGAATATTATAGGAATTGGCCAGCGCTGTACGGGCAGAGACAAGGCCATAATTTCCTCCTCCATAGTTACGCGGAGGCCATCCACCAGCAAATGTCCTAGGATAGTCTGCAATCGGTGTTCCCGGCTGAATAACGCCTTCTTCCATCGCCGGCGCATAATCAAGCAAAGGCTTGATGGTACTGCCGATAGAGCGTCTTGTATCCGTAGCGAAATTTACCTGGTGATCTTCATCAAAACCGCGTCCGCCGATAAATGAAATTATTTTGCCGGTGTTATTTTCAACCATTATCGCACCAGTCTGGATTTCCTGTGTTACTTCATATTCTTCCCCATCACTGTTTGTAGCGGTAAACGTTCTGGCATATCCATAGTCTGAATAATTGTCTGCTGCTTCTTCCATGGCGTCGTACATTTCTTTATTAATCGTCGTATGGATTTGATAGCCGCCGTCACGTAATTCTCTTTCTGTACGCTCCGCATATTCAGCTCGTAAATCGTCATCTTCTGCCAAATCTTTCTCAGTCACGCCGTCTTCTTCCATTAATAAACCTTGAATAATATCCTTGGTTCTTTTCTCTACTTCATAAGTGACATATGGATATTCGTCTGTAGAAGAAGGGATCGCATCAATAAAATCGCTGGCAATATCATAATTGGCAGCTTCTTCGAGTTCTTCATCTGAAATAAAATTCATATCATGCATGCGATTTAAAACTGTTCTCATCCGGCTGATTCCAGCTTGCAATTCTTCTTCAGACTTTCGCGCACCTTCCGCTGTAAATGGTGTGTAGGAAGAAGGACCTTGCGGAAGGCCGGCCAGATATGCAGCCTGCGGAAGTGTTAATTCAGATGCCTCTACACCGAAAATACCTTTAGATGCTGTCTGTATACCTGCAATATTACGGCCGGATGAATTTCTGCCATAAGGAATAATATTTAAATAAGCTTCGATGATTTCATCTTTTGTAAAATAATTTTCCAGCCGCATTGCTAATAATATTTCTTTGGCTTTCCGGTCAAAGGACACTTCGTCTGTTAGAATTTGATTCTTAATCAGCTGCTGTGTCAGTGTGCTTCCTCCTGTTTGGACAGAGGAATTTAGAAATTCCTGTGCCGTCGCTCTTAAGATCGCTTTTGGCACCACACCGTTATGCTCGTGAAAATACTCGTCCTCTGTTGCGATAACCGCATCAATCAATGTAGGTGAGATATCGTCAAGTGCTACTTCTTCCCGATATAAATCACTTCGGATATCTCCCAGGTAGACATCGTTAGCGAAATAAATACTGGATGTCTCAGAATAATTGTAAATATCATCTGCCATAGATGCTTCACTTCGTAATGGTTCGTCATAAACCAGGGAGGCAAAGTACCCAAGTCCGATTCCGCCGGCAAAAATTCCGCCGATGCCGATAATCACAATGACAAATAATACAATATTCCAAACAACGTCGTATGTAACTCGTGATGTCTGCTGGAGGATACCTTTTTTCCACCAGTCTTTAACAGTATTAAAAAAACGTTGCAGTTTTTCTTTCATAATAGACATTAGACCTCCTATTTCAACATTTATTATAACATAGTGAAAATACAGTTTGGTAGTAAGACGGAAAAAGGCTTGCATAGAAGAACTATTTATGCTATGAATAGTATCATATGAATTTAATTTTTTATGAAAGAAACATGGAAGGATCGAAGTAGCAACGTGAATCCCTGTCTTAGAGAACTGACGGATGGTGCGAGTCAGTATATATTCACTTGCGAATTACAATCTGGAGTTTTTCTTTTTATTATTCGCGTCATGGAGGCTGATAATAAGAAGAACGGTGACAACCATCGTTAACAAACCTTAAGCGGCTATTTTATAATAGCAACAAGGGTGGTACCGCGAATCCAACTCGTCCCTTTCTTACCAGAGAGGAGGCGGGTTTTTTTATTTACCTTAAAAAGGATGTACCAAAAGCGGGGAGCAGCTGGCATTGTCAGTAAAAAGAAAATACAAATAAGCAGGAGGAAATAATATGAATATTTTACAGGATTTAGAAAACAGAGGGTTAGTAAATCAAGTAACAGATCGGGATGGATTAGAAAAGCATCTTGAAAATAATCAGGTAACCTTATACTGCGGCTTTGACCCGACAGCGGACAGCTTGCATATCGGACATTTAGTCCCTTTAACGATGCTGCGCCGGTTTCAGCGGGCTGGTCATAAACCGATTGCCTTAGTCGGAGGGGGAACCGGGATGATTGGCGATCCAAGCGGCCGTTCAAGTGAACGCAGCTTGAATACCGAAGAGGTTGTTTTTGGTTTTACGGAAAGCATTCAAAAGCAAATTGCCAAAATTGTAGATATGGATGATACCTCCAGCGATAATCAAGTTGTCTCCCGCAACAACCACGATTGGCTGGGAAATATGACAATCATTGATTTCCTTCGCGGAGCAGGAAAGCATTTTGGGATTAATTACATGCTGTCTAAGGATTCGGTTGCTGCAAGACTTGCACAAGGAATTACCTTTACCGAATTCAGTTACATGATTCTGCAATCACTAGACTTTTTACGGTTATACGAAGAAGAAAATTGTACATTGCAAATTGGCGGAAGTGATCAGTGGGGGAATATCACAGCAGGGTTAGAGCTTATCCGCCGTTCCAGAGAGAACCAAGGGGAAACTGCTGAAGCATTTGGCTTAACTGTTCCTTTAATCACAACGGCAGATGGAACAAAATTCGGAAAAACCGCCGGGAACGCCGTGTGGTTAGATGCTGAAAAAACATCTCCATATGAATTTTACCAGTTTTGGATCAATGCTGATGATCGTGATGTGATTCGTTTTATCAAATACTTTACTTTCCTGTCAGATGAGGAAATTGCAGAGCTGGAAAAAGAAGTAGAAACACAGCCGGAAAAACGGGTGGCACAGCGCCGTCTGGCAGAAGAAATGACACGCAGCATCCATGACCAGGCTGCTTTGGATCAGGCGCAGCGAATTTCTGCAGCATTATTCAGCGGAGATATCAAACAATTAAAAGCAGATGAAGTAGAACAAGCGTTTAAGGATGTTCCCAATCATGATACGGGGAAAGAACCTTCCAGCTTAATCGATTTATTAGTGGATGCTTCTATCTCTTCATCGAAGCGGCAGGCAAGAGAAGATGTGAAAAATGGAGCTATCTACATTAACGGAGAACGTGTTCAGGATTTGGATTACGTGGTAGATGAAGCGGACCGTTTAGGGGATGCTTTCACGGTTATCCGCAGAGGAAAGAAAAAATATTTCTTGATTCGTTTTCAATAAAAAGAAGAAAAAATAGATTTGACGCTGTGATAACGTCAAATCTATTTTTTCCTCCAATACAGTATATACAGCGAAGTATATATTTTATTTGTTGTAGAAGAATAAAGCCAACGTGCCGGGACCTGAATGCGCGCCAATCACGGAACCAACCATTTCAATAATAATATTTTCTTCTTTGACATGAAACGTATCCTGAATCATTCTGGAAAGCTCCTGTGCACGAGGTAAATCATCACCATGGCTGATTCCAATGGTTTGATTTTGGAAATTGCTGCCCCGCTTTTCCATGACCTCTATCATGCGCTTCAGCACTTTCTTCGTTCCGCGAATTTTTTCTAAAGGAATAAGCTTTCCTCCGTCGACATGCAGAAGAGGTTTGATATTCAATAAGCCGCCGACAAAGGCAGCGGTTTTACTGACACGGCCGCCGCGATATAAATACTCTAAATTGTCCACAGTAAATATATGCTCCATCTGTGCGGCGTTTTTGGCGGTTTGCTGAATGATTTCATCAAAAGAGATATCCTTTTGAGCCATTTTAGCTGCTTCCAGTACGACTAGACCGAGGCCCAGTGAAGCACATTTGGAATCAATAATGTGCAGCTTTGCTTCAGGATATTTCTCTTTAATTTCTTGTTCAACCATTTTTGCAGCTTGGCAGGTTCCGGATAATTCCGATGAAAAAGCGATATAGAGTAGAGGCTTGCCTGCTTCCGCATAAGAAGTGAAGATTTCTTTAAATTGGTTTGCTGATGCCTGCGATGTTTTTGGTGTCTGTCCTTCCCGCATCGCATCATAGATTGTCTTCGGTTTAATATCGACACTGTCCCGATAATCTTTTGATTCAAGATGAACAGTTAAAGGTATCATTTCAATACTATATTCGTTATAATAATGTTCGGATAAATCACATGCGCTGTCTGCCAGAATGGTGATTGCCATTTTAATCACATCCGTTTCTATTTAAATAAGATTTAATTATAAGTTTACGTTTAATTGAATATTTAGTCAAAAATTTAATAAAGGAGGCTGTTTTGTGTTTTATATTGAAGCTAAGAGGATAAGTATAGTAATACTTGGAGCATTATTAAATGCTGCATCTTTAAACTTCTTTCTTATCGGTGCAAATGTCTATGCCAGTGGATTTACGGGAGCGGCTCAGCTATTATCCAGTATTTTTAATGATTTCTTAGGAATCGGCCTATCCACAGGTATTTTATTAGCTCTTTTAAATATTCCAGTTTTGATTTTAGGATGGTTAAAGGTAGGAAAGGGATTTACTGTTTATAGTGTGATATCTGTATTTTTCTCTACGTTATTTTTAGAGATATTACCGCTTATTTCTATTTCGAATGATATTATTTTAAATGCGGTATTTGGCGGTGTTATCGCTGGAGTCGGTGTAGGTATTACATTAAAAGCAGGTGCCTCTACAGGCGGTATGGATATTGTGGCAATGATATTATCCCGTCTGAAAGATAAACCGATTGGCAACTATTTTTTAATTATGAATTCCTTGATTATTGTTATTGCAGGTATTTTATATGAACCTGAAAATGCGTTATACACCATGCTGACACTTTATGTAACGACCCGTGTGATCGACACCATTCATACACGCTATGAAAAGGTTACTGCGTTTATTGTTACAAAGAAAACGGACGAGCTGCAGAAAGCCATCCATGATACGATGGTTCGCGGGATTACGATTTTACCTGCAAAGGGTGCTTATACAAAAACAGATAAAAGTCTCATGTATCTCGTTGTGACAAGATATGAATTATATGATTTAGAAAGAATTATTAATGAAATAGATCCAGAAGCATTTACAAATATTGTGGAGACTGCTGGAGTATATGGGTTCTTTAGAAAAGATTAAAAAGGTGTGTATATGTATGAAACGTTGGTATGCTGTTATTGCTGTGCTCGTACTATTGGCAGGCTGTGGGAATAGAGATGGGGAAGTCATTGAGCCGAGTGCTCCGGAGGAAAATAATGAAACGACAGGCACCGTAATGTTCCAGGAAATTGACATTACAGCAGATGGAGAACAATTCCATATCGTTGGTCAGGTAAGAACAGAAGGAAATGCTTTTTTCTATCGAATTGAACAGGATGGAGAAACCATTCAAGAGGAAACAACGGTAGACTTGGAAGAAGCAGATGCAGGTTCTTTTCAAAGCTTTCAAATCATGGAGACATTCTCCGAAGATACGCTTAGTCATGAGGAGCCTCCATTCGTCGTGATGTATGGAAAAGATGAAGATGATAATGAGATTAACGCAAATTATGTACCGATAGATACAGAAGAATAAGCTGTTTTTTGCCAGTATTATTTAAAATCCCCGGATTCGCTAGACCATAAGCGGTTCCGGGGATTTATAAGATAACAAGAAAGAGGCCGGGGAGCTCCCGGCCTCTTTCTTAATAGCCGAATTTAACAAATATTTCTTCCACCTTGGGATTAATATTCTCCCAGTCAGCGTCAAAATGTTTGTTGACCGTAATAAAATTTTGATAGCCAAATACGTTATCAACATCTTCCAGTTTCATTAATTCATTTAAAATTTCATGCTCGCTAACATCACCGGGCATAACAGAAATACTGTTTGTCCCAGAAAAAATAACACTATCTGATGTGTATTTCATTGCATTTGGATTTGGTGTCGGGGAAATATGTACTGCCATATGAGTACCTCCTCATTTAATTGTTCGTAAGTTTATATTAACAGAAAATCGAAAAGAGATAAAGAAAAGGAAGGCTGCATATGTTTTATCTGCAGACTCCCTTCTTAATAACCATTACACAAGGCTGTTATTCTTATTAAGATTTAAATATTCTTCTAAAAATATGCTGATACCGTCTTCTTCATTCGTTAAGGTCTGATGTTTGGATACAGAGACAAGGTCGTCAATCGCATTTCCCATAGAAACACCGACACCGGCATAATCAATCATTTCTAAATCATTGTCCTCGTCGCCAAAAGCAATAATATTTTCACGGGCAATGTGATATTCGTCAGCAATGGCTTTTAGCCCGACTGCTTTATTCATTCCTTTTTTGATAATTTCAATGATATTCCATGGAGCACCCCATTTACGATGTTCAATGACTTCCGCATGATAATCATTTAAATGATTTCGCAGCTCCTCTACCTGCGAAACGTTAGGATGAATAAGAACAGAAGTCGGATCATATTTTAATTTAGATTTAATGTCGCCGATAATATATGGCGATTGCTCGGGGAAATCTTGAAAGATAGTCATAATATCTTCACTGTATTGATCTAAATAAACCTGGTCTTGCACTTCAGCTAATATATTTTTTACTTCGACTTCGTTGGAAACATCAATAATCCGATGTGCGGTAGTCAGAGGCATTGGCGTGTGAATACCTTTCCAGCTGGTATCCAGAGGATGGTGTACAAGTGCTCCATTGAAGTTTACCATCGGTGTTTTTAATTGGAGTTCCTGATAGTATTGAATACTGGCACGGCCGGGTCTTCCGGTGGCAATAACAACCACGTGGCCATCTTCTATTGCTTGAGATATCGCCTGTTTATTTCGAATACTGATTTTCTTATCATCTGTCAATAACGTACCATCTAAATCCAATGCGATTAAGTGCCTGTTTTTATTTTCCATTCTGTCACCTCTCATTTGATTTTTATGTTACCATGATTTGAAAATATGTAAAGTAAAGAAAAATTAAACAAAAGCTGCATTGTTTGCGAAAGATATTACAAAAACTTTACAATAGAGATAGTACGTTGATAAGTGAAAGGAAGCGTGTCAGAAATGATAGGAATATATCAGGAACCAATCGAGGGAATACCTTGCTTGCATGTTGTCGATCAAAAGTATGCTGGCGGGGAACGGCCGACGGTTATTTATTACCATGGTTTTACAAGCGCGAAGGAGCAAAATTTGCCGATAGCCTACATGCTTGCTGAGAAAGGATTTCGGGTGCTTCTACCGGAAGCGCTGCACCATGGGGAAAGAAACAGCGGTTTATCAGATGATAAACGGCAGCTCGCTTTTTTTGAAATCGTGTTAAAAAATATTCGTGAATTGGATATTATCCGGAAATACTTATTAGAAAATAAGCTTTTAAAAGAAAATGCATTAGGTGTAGCTGGAACCAGCATGGGAGGAATTACAACAAGTGCTGCGCTTGTCAAATATTCCTGGGTCAATGCAGCGGCTGTTATGATGGGCACCCCTAAACTGCAAGCATATGCGCACCAACTACTGCAGTATGCTGAAAAGAATGGGAAGACACCATTTACACAAGAAGATTTGGATGATTTGTTTGAACAGCTGGCTGAATTAGATTTGTCTGCCCACGTGGAATCACTTCACGAACGTCCGTTAATGTTCTGGCATGGGGAAAATGATAAAGTAGTTCCTTATGAACAATCGCACTCCTTTTACCAAACAGTCAAGCAGGCTTATAAAAAGAAAGACCATCTGCAATTTATTGGCGAAAAAGGCAGGGAGCATAAAGTTAGTGTGCCGGCAATGCATCACGCTGCAGAGTGGTTTGAGCGGCATCTGTTGTAAAATGATTTAATTACATGTTAAAGTATGATTTAATAGAAACAAGGGAAAGGAGGATGACACGTATGGATGAAGCGATGAAAGAGAATCTAATGGGTGCATTAGAAAACGTTATTGATCCGGAACTAGGTATTGATATTGTCAATCTTGGTTTAATATATGATGTAGATTTGGATGATGATGGCTTGTGTGTAGTTACGATGACATTGACTGCAATGGGATGTCCTTTATCTGCGCATATTGAGGCAGATATCAAGCATGCTTTATCAGATATTCCAGAAGTAAAAGAAACAAAAACAAATATTGTTTGGGATCCGCCTTGGGGTAAAGATAAGATGTCCCGCTATGCGAAAATTGCCTTAGGTATTCCAGATTGATAAAAGAGAGCAGAATATAAACAAAGGCATCCGTCTAAAAAGAATGGATGCCTTTGTTTATATTTGGAGATTATTATAAGAAAATCAATACAAGAATACCGACGATGACACAGTAGTATGCGAAATACTCCAGTTTTCCGTGCCGCATCACGTTCATAAACCATTTAAGTGCAAAATAGCTGGCAATGAAGGACGTAATGAATGCTACCAGATAAGGTGCCCATAGATAACTCATTGCCGGGTCACTGGCGATTTCAGGTATTTCAAGAATACCTGTACCAAGACTTACCGGAATATAGAGCAGGAAAGAAAATCGTAAAGCTGTTTCCTTCTTCATGCCGACAAGCATCGAAGCAACGATAGTTGCACCGGATCTGCTGATTCCCGGCGTGACAGCAATCGATTGAACCAGGCCGACAATGATAGCATCTTTTGTTGATAAATCTCCATCCTGTTTGCGTCCTCTGAGATTACGGATAATCCAAAGAGCAAGAGCGGTGATTAATAAAGTTATCCCGACTACATTCGTTCCGCTCAACGTTTCGCCAAGTGCATCTCCGAATAACACGCCGATAATCCCGACAGGAATGGTTGCGATGACGAGATAAACAACAAACATAAAGTCACTTTTGACCGTTTTATCTCCTTTGAATAAGAACTTCCATGTACTGACGATTAAACGTATAATATCTTTGCGGTAAATCAGCATTACAGCCAGTAGAGAAGCGAAGTTAACAAAGATTTCAAAAGAAAGCCCTCTTGCTTCAATATTAAACAGCTCTCTGACAATGATTAAGTGTCCGCTGGAGGATACCGGTATTGGTTCGGTAACTCCTTGTACGATACCAAGAACAAAATACTGGATCAGTGTCCATAAATTACTTAAAGCGTCCATGTTTTTATACCTTCCTTTATTTTTTCTTCTCTGATTGTACAGTTATTTCTTAAAATGAACAAAGCAGAACTACAATCAATTTTGTCCATTCCAATTTATTAGCCTGTCCTTATATGTAAATATGCTAAAAATGATAAGCATAAAACGTTTTCTTTAATAAAAGGCATTTTAGAAATATAGAAACCCCTTGCCGCATAGAATAAGACAAGGGGTTTTACCTACTTAGTGTCTTCTTTCAAAACCAGACCAGCTAAAGCAAAAACGAATATAGAAAAAATACCCGCTACAATCAGTGCATCACGAACAATAAATGGTGCTGCGCCCATGCTTGTCAATACATAAGAGACTGCTAAAGAAATAGCTACAGCCCAAAAAATAGTTGCTATAAAACGCATAAGTCCACCTCACTTTACTACCTTATCTAAGCATATCATAAATACTATTTTAACATGAAAAGCTTTTTGTTGCTGTAAAGAATTTAAAAAAATCATGAAAATTAGTGGTTCTTTACCTGAATATGACTATAAAGGAGTGTTTTCCTTGCGAGTATTCGTTACTCCCCACAATCATTGGATTGGCTACCATATAGTAACAGAGTTATTAGATGCGGGCTGCCAAGTCGATGGAAAGCGGGATAATCAAATCGATTCTGGACTGGAAGATTTTTTTGGAAGGAACAGTCATTTTCAAGAAACGGATCAAGTGACAAATTCATATGATTTGGCTATTGTTATCAATCATCATTCCGAGATAACGGATTTGCCGCAGTATACTAAAAAGATATTGCATATATATACCGATGCAAACGGACATAAGATATCAAATTATGCAGACACAACAGTGATTTCCGCTCCCTATCTTATTGGGGAAGGAATGGAAATGAACGAAAATGGATTGATTGCAGACGGCAGACTGCTTTCTTTTGCAGATAAAGAATGGCAAAACAAAGCGATTTATATCAAAGATTTTTTAAATGTATTGATGCAATGGATAAAAATGACCCATTTGCCAAAATTAATAGAGATTATCTCTGTTAACGATAACTTAACAAACACAAAAGTTGAAAAAAAGCAGGTTCTGCTGGAAAATAGAGATATAGATGAAGTAATAAAAACAATACAAACATTTAATAAGCGACTTCGGTAATGAAATGGGTGTGCTAAGTTGAAATATATCTACTATCCAACAATCCTTCTATTTTTGATTTGTACATTGTCTGCCTGCTCTTATTTTGAGACGGGTCAAATACAAAATGTCGGGTTTATAACGGATTCAGAAATAGATAATAACCCTTGGACAGAGCAAGGATATCAGGCCATGGAGGAGATTGGGGAAAAATATGATGTAGATGTTTATTATAAAGAAAATATACAAACGATGCATGATATGCAGGAAGCTGTTGACCAATTTGTTCAAGATGGTGTGAATTTGATTTACGGGCACAGTAATATTTATGGAGAATATTTTATGTCATTGGCAGAAAGTTATCCAGATGTTCATTTTGTTTACGTGAATGGAGGAGAGTCCGGAGAAAATGTAACCTCTCTTAATTTTAATGGGCATGCCATGGGATTTTTTGCTGGTATGGTTGCTGGAAATATGACAGAAAGCCAGCAGATAGGGATTATTGCGGCAAATGCTTGGCAGCCGGAAATTGAAGGATTCTTTGAAGGGGTCAATTATGTAAACAATGAGGCAGAAATAAAATTCAATTATACAAATGATTGGAATAACGTGGAACTGGCGTTGAAAAATTATAATGCCATGCAGCAAGAAGGTGCAGATGTTGTGTATCCGATTGGAGATGCTTTCAGTGAAGCTGTCTTGAAAGAGGCAGAAGAGGATAATCTTTATGGAATCGGATATATGATGGATCAAATGGAAGTTGCGCCGGATGCCGTATTAACAAGCACGATTCAACATGTTGGAGAGTTATATCAAGCAGCAGCAGACGAATTTAACCAGCAGGAGCTGGAAGGAAAAATTTATACCTATGATTTTAAAGATGGTTTTATATCACTTGGTGAATTTCAATCCGCTGTCCCCGATGAGGTAAGACTTCAAGTAGAGGAAGACATCGAAGCGTACATTGAAACAGGTTTATTGCCAAATGAATATTGAGCGGCGAAGCAGTAATCAAAAAATATAATAAATCAAAAAAGAAATTGGATAGCCTGGTTATGAAGAAGGGGTAAAATTGTAACTTGCTATCCAATTCATTTTATCTTAAAATTAGTACCAAGTCATAATGTTTGATATTAATGTTATTATAGAAGGGGAGCGCGGTTAAATGAGTATCGGTATTTTAGGGACCGGCCATTATTTGCCTACAAATGTAGTTACCAACCATGATTTGGAGAAAATCGTTGATACAAACGATGAATGGATTCGAACCAGGACCGGAATTCATGAAAGAAGGCTGGCTACAGACGATATTGATACTTCAGATATGGCATATCATGCATCCATAGAAGCGCTGAAAGATGCAAATGTGAAAGCGGAAGATATTGATTTAATTCTGGTAGCGACAGTAACACCGGATACAGCTTTTCCATCCATTGCCTGCCTGATCCAGGATAGATTAGGTGCTGTAAATGCCGCAGCAATGGATGTTGGAGCAGCCTGTGCCGGATTTATGTATGGTGTGATTACAGCAAATCAATTCATTGCAGCAGGTACGTATAAAAATGTACTCGTTGTCGGGAGTGAAAAACTGTCTAAAATTACAGACTGGACCGACCGTTCGACCTGTGTTTTATTTGGCGATGGTGCTGGAGCAGCGGTCATTGGTGAAGTATCTGAAGGGAAAGGTATCCTGTCCTTTGAACTCGGCGCAAATGGCGCTGGAGGGAAGGAACTCTATTTAAATAAAGAAGATCATATCATCATGAACGGTAGAGAGGTTTTTAAATTTGCTGTGAGGCAAATGCCGGAGTCTACCATCCATGTTGTTGAAAAAATTGGATTATCTCGTGAAGATGTGGACTATCTTGTTCCGCATCAGGCAAATATCCGGATTATGGAAGCGGCAAGAGAGCGATTAGGTATTTCCGAGGATAAAATGGCGAAATCGATTGAGCGTTTTGGAAATAATTCTTCTGCTTCGATTCCTATGGCTTTGTCTGAAGCAGTAAAAGAAGGTAAAATAAAAGATAATGATTTAATCGTATTAGTAGGATTCGGAGGAGGTTTAACCTGGGGAGCGGTTGCAATGCGCTGGGGCAGGTAAGCTTTATCTAATTAAAGGAGGATTACTATCGTGGAAAAAAGAGTTGTAATAACAGGACTAGGAGCTGTAACTCCCGTTGGTAATGATGTTTCTACGATGTGGGAAAGCATTATTAATGGGAAATCAGGTGTTGATTTTGTTACGAAAGTAGATAAAGAACAATTCACAGCGAAAGTAGCTGCCGAGATAAAAGATTTTGATCCGGCTGCTTATATGGAGAAAAAGGATGCCCGCAAAATGGATCCTTTTACACAATATGCTGTGGCAGCTGCGAAAATGGCTGTAGAGGATGCAAAATTAGAAATTACAGATGAGAATGCTGACCGTGTCGGTGTCTGGATTGGTTCTGGAATCGGGGGAATGAAAACATGGGAGGACCAGCATTCAAAGTTTTTAGAGAAAGGTGCGAAACGTGTCAGCCCGTTTTTTGTGCCAATGATGATTCCGGATATGGCTGCAGGACAAGTGTCTATTCAATTAGGAGCCAAAGGTATTAATGCTTGTACAGTAACAGCCTGCTCTTCTGGTGCAAACTCTATTGGAGATGCATTCAAAGCAATCCAACGCGGTGATGCAGATGCAATGATTACCGGCGGTACAGAAGCGCCAATCAGCAATATGGCATTTGCTGGATTTACGTCAGCAAAAGCATTAAGTACAACCGATGATCCGAAGAAAGCAAGCCGCCCATTTGATAAAGAAAGAAATGGTTTTGTTATGGGTGAAGGTTCGGGTATCCTGATTTTAGAATCACTGGAATCCGCAAAAGAACGCGGCGCACAAATTTATGCAGAAATTGTCGGTTATGGAGCAACAGGCGATGCATACCACATTACAGCACCTGCTGATAATGGGGAGGGCGCTGCCCGGGCGATGCAGCATGCAATTGCTGACGCAAAGCTGGATTCCAATGATATTGATTATGTGAATGCGCACGGGACAAGTACAGACTTGAATGATAAGTATGAGACAGAGGCGATTAAAACGGTCTTTGGTGAAAAAGCGTCCAGTTTAGCTATTTCCTCAACGAAATCAATGACTGGTCACTTATTAGGAGCTGCAGGGGCGATTGAAGCAATTATTTCCATTAAAGCAATCATTGATGGAATTGTCCCTCCAACTATTAATTATGAACATCCGGATCCGGAATGTGATTTAGATTATGTGCCAAATGAAGCCAGAAAGCAGGAAGTGAATGCAGTAGTAAGTAATTCATTAGGTTTTGGCGGACATAATGTAGCGCTAGTGTTTAAAAAATATGAAGCATAGTTAAAAGAAGCTTATCCCTTTTTTAGGGATAGGCTTTTTTCTTAAAGAATAAGAAAGTATAAAAAAATGCTGAATATATCCGCTCCAGAAATACACTCCGCTTTCCGTGGGCTTGAGCTCAGCCTCCTCGAAAAAAAGAAGAACACTTTTTTTCTGCGGGGTCTTCCCACTGCGCATTCCCACAGGAGTCTCCGTGTATTTCTTCTGGGACTGGGACTGCGATTACTCGTCCCACCGAAAACCATTGCGATTACTCGCCCCATCAAAACCGTCGCTAGAATTTGCGTTATTTCCTTGTGAAAAAGCAAATAAAACATAATTCCACTTAGATGGGAGCGGATGTTGTCGACTCCTGCGGGAAAAGCAACAGGTAGACCTGAGCAGGAAGCGGTTTTCTTCCTACCCGCTGGGCATAAGTGCGACTATGCTTCTGTCTGCGCCTGACGGCTTGCCAATCAGCAAGTCTTCTTTAAAGGAGGCTAAGCCGTTGCCCGCGGAAAGCGACTTCCCGTAGCGGACATCTCTTCGGCAAGAACACCGATGTTTTAAAGACGAAGCAGTATTCTTGGTTTTTCTAACATCCTGTAAAAACCTTGTATTTTCCGTGGGACAAGCACATAGAATAATATAAACGGACAAGCAGGTGAGGCGATACAATGGGCTCTTTCTTTATATTTCTAGTCGGATTTGGAATGACAGTTACAGGAAGTGTTACTATCATAGCATATTTCAATTTTCTCCCCGCCGGGTTAAGCTGGGCTGACTATTTTACATTTATAGCAGGGCGGTTAGAATGTTATTTTCTTCCTTTAGGTTTATTGCTGATCCTTATTTCCCTCCGTCATTTTAGTGTAGAAAAATAAGTGATTTCGCATAAAAATATGAGAGATGGTCATAATGTATTTTAACCTTCAAGTTCAAAAGATATAGAACGTAACAAGAATATAACGCATCAAATTTTTCTTTTGAACTAAAAGATAATAAATGGCAGATAAGGTGGGGTTAGGAAATGTTATATTTACATGACGCTTGGGTAAATTGGTTTGAAGGGGAAGAGAACGGATATAATGTATGCCCCTTCCACGAATGGCGAAAATCTGATTCTGTTGAATTATTAGATCAAGTACCGCTGCTGTACATATCGAGCGAACTATTCGAATACATTGAAAATGATATTCGTGAGCTTCCAAAAGATTTACTCGATAGTATCTATAAAAGAGCAACGATACGAAAAGGACAAAAAAGAACGGTATTGGAATATGCAGCTGTAGTCACAGATGGCATGGAAATACTTGCTTTTGATACAGCGGGGTATTATATTCCAGTTAGAAAAAGCAGGCTGATACCCAGACAGGAACAATTAGTGTACAGCATGATTGAAAAAGCAGAACAAAAAAACTACGGCTTTAAAAAGGAAAGCTATCAAAAGGAATACCATATGCTATCTATGCCGCCATCTTTTATTCATGGACTGACAAGGAAAGAACGTCAGCTTAAACAGCTGTTAATGATTGGATTAGATCAGTTAAAAACAACAAATAATAAACAAGAATTAAGGTATTGGCTTACAGAATGGAATCCTAAAAAATATCCTTCTATTAAATATATGAATGAAGAGGAGGTTTGGGAGGCGCTTTATAACGGCTTAAAAGACGGCTGGAGTCGAGCGCATGAAGAACTTTGCAGGAAACTGATACGTGGGCAGGCTTTCCTGGAACGAATGTGGGAAGCTGAAATGGAGCCCGAAGAAAATACATCGAAACAAAATTAAAAAAACAAGGAAACGGTAAAAAATCGTTTCCTTGTTTTTTTAGCATTATTTTCTGACTCTGCCTAATCCCACCGCTTTTTTTGCTTTTTTTAATGTCTTTCCAGCAGTGATAGAAGCTTTTTCGGATCCTTTATCCAGAATAAGATCCAGCTCTTCTGAGTCGATTAATTCTTTATATTTTTCTTGGATTGGTTCTAATACACTGATGACTGCATTAGCTACACCCTGTTTAAAATCTCCGTAGCCTTTATCAGCATATTTTTTCTCCAGAGCTTCAATAGATTCTCCAGTACAAACAGAATAGATGGTTAATAAATTGGAGACGCCAGGTTTATTTTCTTTATCAAATTTCACGATGCCTTCTGAATCGGTAACCGCACTTTTGATTTTCTTTTCTATTTGTTTTGGTTCATCCAGCATAGAAATGTATCCCTTTTGGTTCGTATCTGATTTGCTCATCTTTTTCGTCGGATCCTGTAAAGACATAATCCGTGCACCAACTTTTGGAATACGAATTTCTGGAATTGTAAAAATATCGTTGAAACGGTGATTAAAGCGTTGTGCTAAATTACGGGTCAGTTCCAGATGCTGCTTCTGATCATCCCCAACAGGAACGACATTTGTATTATACAGTAAAATATCGGCTGCCATAAGTGTAGGGTAAGTTAATAAAGCAGAAGAAACAGCTTCCTGTCCTTTTGATTTATCCTTATATTGTGTCATTCTTTCCAGTTCGCCAATATAGTTGATGGACTGCAAAATCCATGCCAGCTGCGTGTGGGCCGGAACTTCAGATTGGACAAACAGGGTTACCTTATTCGAGTCGATTCCTGATGCCAGATAAAGTGCAGCTAATGATTTGATATTTTTTCTTAACGCTAATCTATCTTGTGGAACAGTGATTGCATGCTCATCAACAATACAGAAATAACAATCGTATTCATCCTGTAATTCGACGAATTGTTGAAGTGCACCTAAATAATTTCCTAGGGTCAATGTGCCGCTAGGCTGAATTCCTGAAAAAATAGTTTGCAATGTCTTCACCTCATTTATTTATTTCCAAGCAGAAAAGATATCCGCTGTGTGAGCTTGAGGAATCAGGATTAAATGTTGAATTATTTCCCAGGCAATAAAAAAAGCCCACTCATTCCCAAAATAGGGACGAATGAACCGCGTTGCCACCCTGATTATTCTATAAATAGAATCACTTCATTAGTAAAATAAAGCTCCAAAGCCCAATTCCACCTTCCCATGATACTTGTTTTCAGCACCACAAGCTCTCTTAAATCAGCGGGAAAGATGTACTATATCTTCTTCAATGCTTTTGCTATTAAATTAAGTTTATTATAAGTTTATTTTTAACAAATTGCAAGTAACCTATACATAAGAAAATCGACAAAATAGCCAGCGATATTTTTTTGGATGTATATTTACCTACAAAATAAAACTTTTTTCCACTTTTTGCGAGTTTTCCTTTTAAAAACTTCCTTCCTTCATTTATACTAGTAATAAAATATATTCAAATGGGAGATTGATTGGATGAAAAAATGGAGGAATCTGGTAACGGCTTTTGTTGTTGCTGGTGCAGCATTGGTCGGTCTGGGGCAAGCAAATGAAGTTCATGCAGAGGATGGCGCGGATGTAGTAGCAAAATCTCATAAAGAGCGGTCTACGAGCTTAGAAGAAATTGATACTTCCCAACGGTTTAGCCGCTTTGTTATTACGTCTGATTATAATTTTACATATCCGGATGCAGTACGGGGAATCTATGTTACTGGTAATTCAGCCGGCGGAGAAAAAATGGAAAGTTTAATAGATTTAGTATCTTCCACAGATTTAAATTCAATGGTAATCGATGTGAAAGAGGATTACGGACATATCACATTTGCCCCTGAGGAAGGATCAGTGTATGAAGAAATAGGCACAACATTTATTTCTGACCCCGATGCAATGATGGAACGATTAGAGCAAGAAGAAATTTATCCAATTGCGCGTATTGTTGTTTTTAAAGATAATATTTTAGCTGAAGCCCGTCCTGATCTATCTTTTAAAGAAAATGGAGAAGTTTGGACAAACGGCAGCGGTCATGCATTTGTGAATCCTTTTGAAAAAGAAGTATGGGAATACAATGTAGAAATAGCTAAAATGGCTGCAGAAATGGGCTTTAAAGAAATACAATTTGACTATGTTCGATATCCGGAGGGCTTTGAAAATAGAGATGAGGATTTAGAATATTCCATGGGGGATTATGCAGATTTAGATATGGATAATGTTCAAAAGCGTGTCGAAGCAGTGACTGATTTTGTTGCTTATGCCCGTGAAGAACTAAGCGATTATGATGTTGATGTATCCGTAGATATTTTCGGGTATGCAGCAACGATAGAGGAAACACCGGGAATTGGCCAAAACTTCTCAAAAATCTCTGAGAATGTAGATATTATTTCATCTATGATTTATCCAAGCCATTGGGGTTCTTATTTTGGACTTTCTAATCCAGATGAAGAACCATATGCTCTTGTCGATGAATATTCCCAAGTAGAAAATGAAGTTTTGGGTGCTTTGGATGAACCGCCTGTATCTCGTCCATGGTTGCAGGATTTTAGTGCGCCATGGTTATACAGCGGACCGACATTTGAATATGGCAAAGAAGAAGTAGAAGCACAAATACAAGCATTATATGAAAATGATATTAATGAATTCCTGTTGTGGAATGCAGGTAATACCTATACGGAAAATGTAGATTATTTAATTGGAAAAGAAGACTGATGGAAAAGCTCCAGGATGAATGAAAACTGCTCGACCGAGTAAATAAGAAAAAAATAAAAATCAAATGATATTGGAACAGCCTGACACCGGAATTTTGAACAGTGTCGGGCTGTTTTTATTTCTTCGATGAATATTCTTGCTGACTCCATTCTTTTATCTAAATCTGTGCACTGCTTCGATCTCATCACACTTTAATCACGGAGAACCGTCCGTAAAACTCCTAATGAGTGAAATTCGTTTTATGTATCCGCCACACCTGCTTATTTTCTTACACACGAAACTTGAAACTTAATCTAACAAAAAATAGAAACTGTCGCAAAAACCAACATAATAATAGTGTTTGTTCTCTTGACAATAATATACACAAAGTATAGAATGTTTTTTGTTGCCAAAAACAACAATTAAAGTAATATCTAAACTATTTCAGGCAGTGAAAAAGAAAAGTGTTGTGAATTTATATCTTTGACATCAGAAGGGGAAGGTTTCTGATTCATTCTATATTCCGGCGGTATGTGATTTTCAAATGAGGAACATAGATTAAAATAAATGGACTTTCCATTTTAATCTATTTCGTTTGTAAGCACTCTCATTCAAGGAGAAAAAACAAATTTGTATTTTTGTTGAAAGCGTATACCGCAGAAGCTTATCATGATGTCATTTATAGAGAATTAAAAATTACAACATCTTTATCATAAACAAATAGAACTGCTAAAACTTACATCAGGGGGACAGACAGATGCCATTATTAATTGTTGCACTAGGGGTACTTTTATTACTTATTTTTATTATGAAATTTAAATTAAATACATTTGTTTCATTGGTTATTGTTTCATTTATAGTAGCTTTAGCACTTGGAATGCCTATGGGAGAAGTTGTTGAATCGATTGAGAACGGATTAGGAGGAACGCTTGGCCACATCGGGTTAATCTTTGGGATGGGCGCTATGCTTGGAAGACTTATTGCTGATTCCGGCGGGGCTAATCGAATTGCGATAACGTTGATTGACAAATTTGGTGAGAAAAGAATTCAATGGGCAGTTCTATTTGCTTCATTTATCGTTGGAATCGCCTTATTCCTGGAAGTAGCCATCGTATTACTTGTTCCAATTATATTCTCGATAGCAAAAGAGTTAAAAATTTCTATCGTGAAATTAGGATTGCCGATGGTTACAGCTGCGCTGGCAACACATGCTTTCTTGCCTCCGCATCCTGGTCCGACAGCGGTAGCTTCAGAATATGGCGCAAATATTGGGTTGGTTTTAATTTATGGAATTATTGTTGCTATTCCGACCGTAATTATTGCAGGAATTTTATATCCAAAGCTTGCGCAAAAAATTGTGCCTACTGCATTTACCAGAGAAGGCAGCGAATCGTTTGGTGTCCAGAAAACGTTCAAATTAGAGGAAACGCCTGGTTTTGGAATTAGCTTATTTACAGCATTGTTTCCTGTAATATTAATGGCTTTAGGTGCGATTGTTGATATGATTCAGCCAGCTTTGGGCATTTCTGATAATTTATTTATGAATGTGATTCGTTTCATTGGTAATTCTTCAACAGCTATGACACTTTCTTTATTACTGGCAATTTATACGATGGGAATAAGAAGAAATATTCCTGTTAAAAAATTAATGGATTCCTGCTCTTCAGCGATTAACGCATTAGGAATGCTGCTGCTGATCATCGGTGGCGGCGGAGCGTTAAAGCAGGTGCTTATTGATGGAGGTGTCGGAGATTACGTTGCTGATATCTTTGCAGGTTCCATGATGTCTCCCGTCTTTTTTGCGTGGATGATTGCAGCGATTTTACGTATTTGTTTAGGTTCCGGGACAGTTGCAACATTAACTACTGCAGGGTTAGTTATTCCATCACTTGCCGGAATCCCGGACGTTAACTTGGAACTCGTTACACTTGCAACCGGTGCAGGCAGTGCCATTGCCTCTCATGTAAACGATGCTGGCTTCTGGATGGTTAAAGAATCTCTGGGGATGTCCTTAAAAGAAGCATTTGGAACATATACGGTACTTTCAACCATTGTAGCTGTATCTGGTCTAGTATGTACTTTATTATTGGATATCATCATTTAAAGAGGCAGAACTAGTTCGATAAAAGTGATGCGGAGAAGTGTGGCAGTACTGTGAAAGGTGCAGGCAACGTATGCAGCTGAATTTGGTTCTTACATTCTTCTATTTAAATTTAACACAAAAAACCAACCATTTATTGATTCTATAAATGGTTGGTTTTTTGCACTTTACGATGCCAGCAGGCAGAAAAAAAATCGGGATAAGTTTGTTGAAGGGGGAGGGAAAAAATCACTTCTCCTTCCCTTCATTTTGTTATAGTTAAAGAATCATGTTGGCAATCAGAAGACAAATAAATCCTATAAACCACATGATTGTAGTTGGTACGGACCAAACCATGATTTGTTCTTTCACGTTCTTGATTCCTAACATACGGTTCACAACCCAGTAGAAACTGTCGTTAAAGTAAGAGAAAATTAAAGATCCGAGTGCTGCAGCAGACGCAGCTAGTGCCATATTAACATCCATCTGTGCCAAAATCGGTGCTGAAATGGATGCTGCTGTAATCATAGCAACTGTTCCGCTTCCTTGAACCAGACGGACCATTGTCGAAACGAAGAACGGAATCAGAATAGCTGGCAGCGGCAGTTCAGCAATTTGCTGTGCAATATAATCTCCTGTTCCACTTGTACGTAATACGTTTCCAAGCGCACCGCCGGCACCGGTAACAAGCAGAATTATACCCGCATCCTGAATTCCTCTTTCCATTTCCTCCAATGTATTTAGCCGGCCGCGGTTACCCGCCAGCGCATAGATTGCAACGATAAGACCTAGTGCAACGGCTATAATCGGCTGACCTAAGAAGATGAAAATTCCATAAACACCTTCTGTTAGCTCTAAAGCATCCAGCGTTGTGTTCAAGAAAATCAGAATAATAGGAATTAAAATGGGCAAGAATGAACGTCCAAAAGATGGAAGATCCTTTGCTCTTTCGTTAATGACTTCAACCATTTCTGGATAACCCATATGCTGATTTGGTCTAGTGAAGCCTGCTTCGGAATCATCAGGCAGCTGGTAAATTCTTTTTCCTAGCCATTTTGCATAAAGAACACCTGCAATCATAAGCGGAATCGCCAGCGTAAGGCCTAATGCAATCATAATGCCGATATCTACTCCGAAAATGCCAGCTACTCCTAACGGTCCTGGCGTAGGAGGAACTAATGTATGAGTGAGTACGAGACCAACGGCTAAGGCAACACCGATGGAGATAACAGATTTTCCTGTTTTTCTAGAAAGCGTTTTAACTAAAGGATTTAAAATAACGAAAGCAGAGTCAACAAATATTGGAATTGAAATGATATACCCTGCAATCGCCATTGCCCATTCTTCTTTTTTCTTTCCGACAAATTTAATTAATGAATAAGCGAGTGTTTCAGCAGCACCGGTAATTTCAAGGATGCGTCCCATCATGACGCCCAGGCCAATGACAATCCCGATAGATGCAAGCGTACTGCCAAAACCTTCTGAGATAGCAGCAGCAACATCGCCTGGGACCATCCCCCCAACAAGGCCTGCGATGGAAGCAGCAATGATTAGTGCTAGAAATGCGTGAATCTTTGTCTTTAAAACTAATAAAATTAGTACAATTACCCCAAGTATTAACCCGGAAACCATTTGGATACCTGATGGTTCCATAATATTTCTCCCCCTTTGTAAATGTTTACATTTGAAACAAAAATAAAAACGATGGATACCATTTCTCATAAAAGCACATTTGATTCTAGAATGTAGCAACTTTTATTCAGCATTTGTTATTTATGCAAAAAGAATGCGATTTCAATTTAAAAAAATATAATTAGAATGTGCATCACCCCTTTTGCGGACGATTGTAAGTGCTTAAATAAAACTTAAAAATAAAAGTTCATGCACCTCTCCGCGTATATAAGTGAACAGCAGGATTTCTAATATATATTGAATTACCAAAATTGCAACACTTTTTTCAATTAAATAATTAAATCTTTAAAAAATAATGAGAAATGTTATTTATCGCATCATATTGTGCTGTAATGAATTCTATATTCTTCAACAGAACTTGTCAAGTAGATATTTTATATTAATTTTGTTACTTTTTTCAACATGAATATGTATGCCTTGTTTTCTGATTGGGCATTTATCACGGAGAATCGCTCGTAAAACTCCTCTGAATGAAATTTCGTTTTATGCAGGGGAAGGAATGTTTTACATAATGCATTTCAACGTCAATGACTGCTTAGGTGTGTGAAGAAAATTCGTGCTTTCGGTGAAAATGCAAATGAAACTGTTGAAATATGTTTTAATTGGTAGTAGCCAAAAACAATAGTTTGGCAGTGGAATCAAGAAGCTAAATCTCCGTTTAACTGGACATTTAGCGGGAGTTCGATGCAAAATAAACCAAAGGGGTTACATAAGGAACGATTGCGTGATAAAAAATTAAATAAGAAATGTGTATGAAAGGGCAGGTACGTCTATTCAAATGGATGAAAACAAGGAAATTATCTTGTCATTTATTTTTATCACGGAGAACCGCCCGTAAAACCCCCGCTGAATGAAGTTTTGTTTTATAGAGAATAAGAATTCAGATTACTTACCCGAATTTTTCTTGATACAATGGAACAAAATAAGCTCTTTTCTTAAAAAAATAAAGAAATCGATAACTTGATTTTTTCGACAGAAGGTGAAGTTGAATGATAAAAGTATTAGTAATTGTCCCGTATGAGGGACTGCTTGAAATGATGAAAGAAGTTAGCCAAGAAGTAGAGGATATTGAATTACAAGTGGAATTAGGTAACCTGTCAGAAGGTGTGGCTATTGCAAAGAATGCTGAAAATGAAGGGTATCATGTTATCGTCAGCCGCGGGGGTACAGCTTCCATGATCCAAGAGGCCGTATCGATACCGGTAATAGATATCCAAGTTTCCGGCTATGATGTGCTGCGAATTTTAACACTTGTGAAAGGATTTTCCGGTAAAGCTGCTATTGTGGGATTTTCAAATATTACCCAAGGTGCTGCTACCATATCTGAACTGCTGGATTTAGATATTAAAACATTAACAATTACGAGAGACAGCGAAGTAAAAGAAAAACTACTGGAATTAAGTAAGGATGGTTACGAGGTTGTAATTGGGGACGTTGTCACTGTGCAGACGGCTAAACAATTAGGAATGACCGGAGTATTGATTACATCGGGAAAAGAGGCAGTGATAGACGCTCTGGAAGAGACACGAAGATCCTACCGCTTATTTTCAAGATTGCAACAGAATATCGCATTTATGGAAACCATTCTTGACAGTGAAGAGCAGGCTATCGGTGTTTTTAATCAGGACAATGAAGTGATTTATGGGAATGAGCAATTTTATCATGAGTTTCATTGGTTAAAGTTAGACAATACTGATGTTAAGAAGCTTATACAGGAAACAACCTTAGCGAATGAGAAGCAAGTAAAAACGCTTTCCATCAATAATAAATTATGGGAAATAACGACATGCCCGATTCAAGACGCAACCATCTTATTTTTTAAAAATGCACATTCGCCCCAAACGATTACGAAAAGTGAACATATAGATTCCAATGTTATTGAATTACACACCTTTGTTGCCCGTACTCCAATTTTAGGGAAAAGTGATGTTATTCATCATGTAATGGATCAAATCGAGCATTTCGGAGAACTTGACGGCCCGGTCTGGGTTTCGGGAGAGCAGGGAAATGGCAAAGAACTGGTTGTCCACTCTATTTATTTGAAAAGGCAAACAGCAGATAAACCGCTGATTACCTTGCACTGTGATGTGATAACTGCAGAACAATGGAAAGACCTGATGAAGGAAAGCTTTTTTCAAAAATATGCTAACAGTATATTCTTCTTGAAAAATATTGATAAATTGAAACCTTACATGCAGAAGGAGTTATTGCAATTTCTTCAGAATGAAAATAACCGGAATCCGCAATGGCTTATTTCTTCTGGGGATAATATGGAAAAAATAATTAAAAATGGCACCTTCCATCGCGAGTTGTTTCAATTGTTAGCTCAATCTCATATTCATATACCTCCGCTGCGGGAACGCAGAGAGGATATTGAGTATTTAGTTCATGTGTTTATTTCTGATCTGCATCCGAAATATGGCAATGAAGTTGTCGGAATCCGCAACGATGCACTGGAGCAGCTGATTGATTATGATTGGCCCGGAAATGTTGGGCAATTAAAATATGTCATTGAACAATTGTTTTTAGAATCTCAATCTTATTATATTGAGAAAACAGAAGTGGATACTGTGTTTAAGCGGGTAGAACAACAAGCAAAGCAGAATGATGTGTTATCGTATGTGGATATGAGCGGTACATTAGAAGAAATTGAGAAACAAGTCATCATAAAGGTTCTTGAAGAAGAAGGAATGAATCAATCCAGAGCAGCAAAACGCTTGGGAATCAATCGTTCTACCTTATGGCGCAAGCTGAAATAACAGCTTGCGTTTTATTTTTGACAATAAAATTACAATATGATGCTAAATACAACATGTTATTAAAAAGGAAATAAAACAAATAAAATATATTGCAAAATACAACGGATTGGTTTATCATTATGAATGAAAACGTTATTAGTGTATAAGCAACCTCCTTATAATTAAAGTAAGATAAATATCATACAAGAAAAGTTAAACAATAAAAGAAAAACGGAGATTGTTCAGAAGGGGGTAAATAGAGTTGGAACTGGCAGTGATTGCAGATGACTTAACTGGTGCAAATGATACAGGTGTTCAATTTGCAAACAGAGGGTTAAGTACGACCGTACTTTTTTCAGACACCGAATTACAATCATCGCATTTAAGTGAAGATGTCATCGTTTTAAATTCAGATAGCCGTGCACTCGATTTTCAAAAAGCATATGATATTGTTTTTAAGCTATCTACAGAATTGAACAGATTAGGGGTAACAAACGTTTTTAAGAAAATCGATTCTACAATGAGAGGGAACATCGGTCAGGAAATCGATGCAGTAATGGACGTCTTTCAATTCAAAACCTCTTTTGTAGTACCGGCCTTTCCGAAAAGCAAACGGACAACGGTGGAAGGAAAACACTATGTGAATGGGGTGCTGTTAGCAGACTCGGAAATGTCCAATGATCCTTCCTGTCCTGTAAAGCAGAGCTACCTTCCAGAATTATTGGAGGAACAGAGTAAACGGGATATCCAATTGATTTCCATTTCGGATGTGCAAAAAGGAAAAGATCATATACTGGAAAAAATGTTGAAGTTGACTGCTGCAAACTCATCTCAAATTATTGTCATTGACGCAACAACAGATGAAGAATTGAAGGCGATTGTTGAAGCGGCCGAAGCATTGAAAGAAAAATTTCTCTGGGTCGGATCGGCGGGGGTAGCCTCTCATCTTTCCAGTACAGGCGGTAACCGGAAAGAGGTATTGCAGAGCAACCAATCAGATGAACGTCCGCCAGTACTGGTTGTAGCAGGCAGTGTGAACATGATTACCGATCAGCAGATTCATGATTTGAAAAAAGGGAATAATGTAGAAGAGATTGTTATTTCTCCTGAAGCGTTCTTTGACAACGACAAACGAAAGTATGAAATAGATCGTATCGTTCAGTCTGGCCAGGCGTTATTGGCAAAAGGGGATTTAGTAATAACAACGGATCGCGGACAAGAAGCGAGAAATCGAGTAAAGCAGCTGAAGCAGGAGCTTGATTTATCAAACTTTGATGTAGGTTATACAATTGCTGAATCCATGGGAATGATTGCTGGTCAGTTGATTGAAGCGAATGATATTAGTGGTGCAGTCTTAACCGGCGGCGACATTTCAGGTGCAACCTGTAAAGCATTAAAAGGAGAAGGAATTCGGGTGATTGGAGAAGTGGAGCCCGGTATCCCTTATGGGCAGCTTTTCGGCGGATTATTCGATGGACTTCCTGTTGTAACCAAAGCAGGCGCATTTGGAACGGAACAAGCGCTATCCAAGGCCCTTGAAACAATTACAAAAGTGCAGGGACCTGTGATGAACAATAAAAAGTAACATATAACGCCAGGTGTATGGTTGGTAATTACAATATGCTTGGCAAAAAAAGATTAGGATAATTAGGAGGAATTTATTATGGCTGCGAAACAACCAACGATTGCGATTACAATGGGTGACCCTTCAGGAGTGGGGCCGGAGATTATTGTCAAATCTTTAAATGATAAACATATTTATGAAACAAGCCATCCATTTGTAGTTGGTGATGCAAAAATATTAAAAAGGGCACTGGAAGTAACAAATGTAGAGCTTAAAGTAAACAGCATTACTAAACCAGAGGAAGCAGTATATGAATATGGCATAATTGATATTATTGATTTAGATTTGGTTTCTGAAGATTTGCCATGGGGGCAGGTTTCCCCTGAAGCGGGAAATGCTGCATTCCGCTACTTGGAAAAGGCAATCAGCTATGCAAATGAAGGGGCAATTCAAGGAATTTGTACAGCTCCTTTAAACAAAGAAGCACTTCATAAAGCTGGTCATGTTTATCCTGGTCATACAGAAATTTTAGCAGAACTGACAAATACAAAAGATTTCGCAATGATGCTCTCTGCGCCAGGTTTAAGAGTGATTCACGCAACCACTCATGTTGGACTGATGGATGCAATCAAGAAAAATAATGCAGAGCGTCAATATACAGTGATCAGGCTTGCGCATGAAACATTACAAAAAGCAGGAATTGAATCTCCTCGCATCGCAGTTTGCGGCATCAATCCGCATGCTGGAGAAAACGGACTTTTCGGTAACGGGGAAGAAGAAGAAAAAATCATTCCGGCCATTGAAAAAGCGCAGGCTGAAGGAATCAATGTGCAAGGGCCGCTTCCGGCAGATACACTGTTCTTTAGAGCGAAACGCGGTGATTTTGATATCGTTGTGGCGCAGTATCATGACCAGGGACATGGCCCGATTAAAGTATTAGGTCTGGAAGCTGGCGTGAATATTACAGTTGGACTTCCAACTATCCGTACGAGTGTTGACCATGGGACGGCATTTGATATTGCCGGCAAAAATATTGCTGACGAGCTGTCATTAAAAGAAGCGCTGCGTATGGCAGTTGAATTAGCTCCAGAAAATGAATCCTAAAAAATTGAGCAAGAGGTTGTGATCAGCCTCTTGCTTCTTGGCATGAAAAGCTGGCAAGTATGAGACTGGGGGTTACGGAAGAATAAATTCCTCATTAAGACAGGGAATATTTCATCGATTTTAGATAAACGTAATTTGAAAGGAGCTGTAAACAATGTCTTTACCGAAAATGGCAAAAATTAGACAAAAATTTGAAGTGGAAAGTCTGGACGATATTACAGGAACTGTTTCAGAGCAATTCAACCATGTGAATGCGGATAAGAAAATCAAACCCGGCATGGAAATTGCAATTACTGTCGGAAGCCGCGGGATTGCTAATATTCCGCTTATTGTCAAGGGTGTAGCGGATGAAATTAAAAAAAGAGGTGCAACACCATTTATTATCCCGGCGATGGGAAGTCATGGCGGAGCTACTGCGGAAGGTCAAATCGAAGTACTTGATGGACTTGGGGTAACAGAGGTGTCAACCGGCTGCGAAATTCGTTCATCCATGGAAGTTGTAGAAGTAGGCAAAACATCAGCTGGTATTCCTGTTTATGTTGATAGGCATGCATATGAAGCGGATGGTATTATCGTGATGGGGCGTGTGAAGCCGCATACCGATTTTAAAAAGGATATTGAAAGTGGTATCTTGAAAATGGCATCGATTGGTATGGGAAAACATAAGCAGGCGTTAGCGCTTCATACACATGGCATCAGAGGAATTCGTGATATGATGCCTGAGGTTGGCAAGGTTGCGATCAGTCATTCAAATACACTGTTTGGTATAGCGATTGTAGAAAATGCGCATGAAGAAACCGCGATTATTGAAGCGATTGATCCTAATCAAATTGAAGAACGTGAAAGAGAATTATTAAAACGTGCATTTGCTTTAATGCCTAGTCTTCCGGTTGATGAGATGGATATATTAGTTGTTGATGAAATAGGCAAAAATCATAGTGGAACAGGCATGGATACAAACATTATTGGCCGTATACGGGTGCTGGGAGTAGAGGAACCTGAAAAGCCTAGTGTCAAATACGTGATTGCTTCTAAATTAAGTGAGGCCAGCCATGGGAATGCATTAGGGATTGGTCTGGCGGATTTGACAACAAAACGTTTATTTGAAGTAATTGATTTAAAAGCCATGAATGAAAACGTTGTAACAAGTACATTTTTAGACAGAGCTAAAATTCCAATCGTCCTTGATAGTGATCGGAAAGCATTAGAAGCAGCACTCCGCGCCAATTGGGGCGTCCCGTCGGAAGAGGCAAGAATCGTGCGGATTCCAAACACGCTTCATATCGGAGAGTTATTTGTATCAGAAGTGATTTTCAATGAATTGAAAGAGAATGAAAACATTGAGGTATTAGAGGATTTGCATCAAATGGAATTTGATGCAGAGGGCTATTTTCCTCCAATGTAAATAGAAAGGCAAGTTAGGTTACTTCATTTATTTTAATCATTGTGAATGGACGAGTTGGCTATGTTAAAATGAAAGTGGAAAAGATGAAGAAATTATTTGTCGCCTATAATCAAAAAGAAGTTTATTTAAAACATTTTAATAGAAGTTTAAGATGCTGAGATGGAATCAGTAACAATAAATTGCTTGTTGGGGAGTGTATGTAAAAATGAATAATCTGCAAGAAAAAAATAAACACTTAGGCAATATTTTGAAGGGTATGGGCCGCGTAATGGTTGCCTTTTCTGGCGGAGTAGATAGTGCAGTTGTATTGAAGCGGGCGCAGGAAGAGCTTGGGGACAATGTATTAGCCGTGGTTGTAAACTCTGAGCTTTTTCGCGACTCTGAATTTGAAGCCAGTGTACAATTAGCTGAAAATCTGGGGGTCCGTGTGCATCAAACAGAAATGAAAGAACTGGAAAATCCAGATATTATAGCAAATAATCCGGAGAGCTGGTATTTCAGTAAAAAACTGCTTTACACACATCTGAATAAACTGGCTGAAGAAATGGGTTATTCGTACGTTTTAGATGGCATGATTATGGATGATGAAGCGGATTTTCGTCCGGGATTAAAAGCAAGAACAGAGGAAGGTATCCGCAGTGTGCTGCAGGAAGCAGACTTTTATAAAACAGAAGTTCGCGCACTTGCGAAGGAATTGAAGCTTCCTGTTTGGGATAAAGTGGCATCCTGCAGCCTGGCTTCTCGTTTTCCTTATGGTACGAAGCTAAACAAACAAATCGTTCAGCAAGTCGATCAAGCTGAATTGTATTTAAAAGGGCTTGGTTTTGAAGAGGTGCGTGTGCGCTATCATGATAATGTAGCGCGTATCGAAGTAGCTGGAGACAAAATATTGGAATTACTTGATGAAAAGGAAGAAATCCAAAATAAGCTGGTCAGCTTTGGGTTTGATTATGTATCCGTCGATTTGCTTGGCTACCGTACAGGAAGCATGAATGAAGTTATCGAGCAGGATCAATGGGAAACAAAACTGTCAGCGCACGCTTAAACCATCGAAATCAATCAGGAAGCAGTTTTCATCTGGAAGAGGGAACTTAAAAAAGCAGGTAAAAATCACGCAGTCCAAAAGAAAGTTATTGGACGGCTTGTTTTTACCGGGCTTTTTTCAGCGGCCTGTGAAAGATTGAAGGCTGCTCTTTTTTTATCGCGGAGAACCGCCTGTAAAACTCCCGCTGAATGAAGTTTCATTTTATAGCAATCTGAAATTATATGAAAAGAAGGAACCATAAACAGAGAAGTGCTTTATTTTGATTGCTTTTCTAAAATCAGCAAAACCTTGTCGTGTTAAGAAAGGAAATTATGGATTCCTGCTATCATTTCACAATTAAAATGAAATCGGTTATAATGAAACGATAATAATCGAAAAGGAGCAACCTGAATGAATTGGTATGAAAAGCTGAACGATTATTTTCCGGTAGAAGAGATGAAATCTAAAAAGCATATGGAGCTTTTACTGGCGGAAAAGGGCGATGTCTATTTTAAAGATGAGAGTCCAAAACATGTATTGATGTATGCGGAATTCGATACATTTCTTTTTATTGATTATCTCTGGGTATCATCGAATACTAGAGGGCAGGGGATTGGTCATCAGCTGATAGACAAGCTGAAAGAAAAAAATAAGGCGATTATTCTGGAAGTGGAACCGATTAATTATGATGATACCGACTCGGAAAAAAGATTAAAGTTTTATTCCCGTGAAGGTTTTCGTCATGCAAGAGCGATTGGATATAACCGCAAATCACTGGCAACGGATGAAGAAACACCGATGGAAATCTTATATTGGTCTCCTCAGGGTGATTCAGAGGAAGTTATTTATAGTCAGATGAAAAAAATGTATGAAGATATTCATACATACAAGGACAAAGAGATTTATGGAAAAAAATATCAGCCTTCAGATGAAGTATTGCGTTATAATGAAGATGAAAAATCGGATAACCTTTTAGAAGGTATGCAAAAACGGAAAGAATCGAATTAAAGGCGATTCTTTAATGAAAGCTTAAAAACACTGCAGGAGTGAAGTATTTCCTCTGCAGTGTTTTTAAGTTTAGAAAAGGATTATTAAGATTTTGTCGGGTTTTCAACAGGTGTTTTTTGGTTTAAACGTTCTGCCAGACCAATTGGTGCCTTCGGGCTTGAAGTTCCTTCTAAATAACTGTCTTTAAAATGATAGGCGCTGGAACCATGTTCTGAGAAGTCCAGTCCGGCTTTTTCTTCTGCAGCAGATACGCGAATGGGTGAGATTTTATTTAATACATAAGTGAATCCTCCAATTGTGGCAGAAACCCAAATGATTACTGCTGAAACGCCGATTGCTTGAATTCCTAACTGACTGAAACCATTTCCGTAAAATAATCCGGTATCAATCGAGAAGAATCCAATAGCTAATGTACCCCAAATTCCGCAGATGCCATGAACTGCAATTGCTCCTACAGGGTCGTCTAACCGCAGTTTTGTATCGATAAAGCGGATGGCTTCTACTAGTAAAATACCGGAAACCAGCCCGACGAGAATAGAGCCGCCTAAGGAAATTTCTGCTGCGCCGGCAGTTATACCTACTAAACCGCCTAAAACCCCATTCATGGATAAGGATGCATCCATTTTTTTAAATCGTAATTTTGTGTAGAAGGAGGAAGATACTAACGCAGCAGAGGTGGATAGCAAGGTTGTTCCGATAACATAGGGGACAAGCGATGGATCAGCCGCTAGTGTACTGCTGCCGTTGAAACCAAACCATCCTAACCATAAGATAAACACGCCGAGTGCTCCGAGAGGTAAATTATGTCCAGGGATAACATTAACTTTCTTGCCATTGTATTTTCCGATCCTTGGACCAAGAATCGAAATAACCATAAGTGCTCCAGAAGCTCCGGTTAAGTGAACAACTGTAGATCCGGCGAAATCACTAAAGCCAAGAGCTGTTAACCAGCCATCTCCCTGCCAGATCCAGTGTCCGACTACAGGGTAAATAAAAGTGGTCATGGCAATAACAATAAGGATATAGCTCCCTAATTTAATTCGTTCTGCTACTGCTCCTGACATAATTGTTGCGCATGTTGCGACAAACATAGCCTGAAATACGAAGAAACCAACATCTTCCACATCAGTTAGAAAGAAACCATTTGTTCCAATAATAGTTCCTGCGGAAGAACCGAACATAATCCCGTACCCGGCTGCGAAAAATAGAATAGCGGCAATACAGATGGTTAAAAAATTTTTCATTAAGATATTTAATGTATTTTTTGAACGGGTAAAGCCGGATTCCACCATAGCGAACCCTGCGTGCATAAAGAAAACTAAAAAGGCGCCAAGCATCACCCATACAAGATTGATGGAAAGCTCTAATGATTCTACAGTCGGTGTTTGAGCGTATGCGGGTGTTGTTATTAAAAATAATACGATAGCTAATGTAAATGATTTCTTAAACATATGATTTCCTCCTGTCTGTTAATAAATTGCTTTTGTCCCGCTTTCTCCTGTTCTTATGCGGATTACCTGCTCGATTGGGGAGATGAAAATCTTCCCGTCTCCAATTTGTCCGGTTTTACAAGCGTCGATAATATGGCCGACTATATCATCGACTCGTTCTTCGGAAACAACTAATTCCACCTTTAACTTAGATAGTAAGGTGACTTCGAACTCTGTAGAGCGATATACACCAATTTTGCCTTTTTGCTTGCCGGTCCCGGCTACTTCTGTCACGGTCAGGCCGTCAAAACCGATTGCTGACAGTTTTTCTCGTAAATCCTGAAACTTCTCTGGGCGTATAATTGCTTCCACCTTTTTCAATGAGGATTCCTCCTTTTAAAATTATGTTAGGAAACCTAACATATAAAGTTATGTTTAATATCATATTATGTATTTATTAAAATAGCAAGCTTTTTTTAGAACATTTTGATTAAAACGCTTTCAGGAAAAAAGACGTTTATCCCGTGATAATAAGTGGAATAATTTATAGTACAGGCAGAATTATAAATTTTATATCGGGTAAATAAAATTTATGTGGTTTAAAGGTTTATTATCAATTAGATGAGGGAATCTTAAAACTATGTGAGAAGCGGTAAGAGAATTTAAATAAATGATTTTATCGCACCCCCTACCTTTTATTAGATATTTGGTGTATAATAAGTACATATGAACAGATTATACTTATTATTATTTAATAAAGTTTAGGTGGATGTTGAAAATATAAATTAGATTGAGGAGTGAAGTTTTATGGTAACACTTTATACCTCACCAAGCTGTACTTCATGTAGAAAAGCAAAAGCATGGCTGGAAGAGCATAATATTCCTTTTACAGAACGTAATATCTTTTCTGAACCTTTATCTCTTGATGAGATTAAAGAAATATTGCGTATGACTGAGGATGGAACAGATGAGATTATTTCTACAAGATCGAAGGTTTTTCAAAAGCTGAATGTTAATATTGACCAGCTGCCGATGAAAGATTTATTTAATTTAATACAGGATAATCCTGGTTTATTGCGTCGCCCTATAATTTTAGATGAAAAACGACTGCAGGTTGGTTATAACGAAGATGAGATTCGCCGTTTCTTACCGCGGACCGTTAGAACCTTCCAATTACGTGAAGCACAACGAATGGTTAATTAATAATAAATAAGTCAGTTAAGGTGCAGATGATGTCTGCGCCTTTCTTTATGGGTAAAAATGGTGAAAATCAAATAAGCTCTGATAAATGACAAAACACGTGAAATACGTTAAAATAACTAACTAAATAAAATGTATAGCTATATTCGTATTTAATAGGGATGCTCATCTGTTTTTTCAGAAAAGTGACAGGAACTGGGCGTATTCATTTCTTGTGGATTGCATTTTTGCATACAATGTGATAAATAAGGATTATGATTAGGATTACATTGATTTGGGTACATCTATTATAGAGACGTTAATTATATGCTGTCGGCTCAGGTATCCGTTTAGAATAAAGGTGCAGGAGATGATTCTATCTTAATGAGAAGGGGGAGCTTACTGTGGAGATAGAAAGAATTAATGAAAATACGATTAAATTTTATATTTCTTATGTTGATATAGAGGAATTAGGTTTTGAAAAAGAAGAAATCTGGTACAATCGGGAAAGAAGTGAGCAATTGTTCTGGCAGATGATGGATGAAGTCAACTATCGTGAGGATTTCAATCCGGAAGGACCGCTTTGGATACAAGTTCAAGCGATGGAAAAAGGTCTTGAAATTGTTGTTACGAAAGCGAAGGTCTCTAAAAATGGTGAACATTTAGAGCTGGAAACCGAGGATGGGAATATTGATTTACCAGTAGATGATCAGCTGGACAATATTTTAGAAGAGAAGTTTGGAGACAATAAAAAAGAAGACGAAGATGAAAAGAATGACGAACTGATGGAAGAGAATTTGTGGATTATTGTTGAATTTGATGAGTTTGAGAATCTGATTCAGCTTAGTCACCAGCTGCAGGATGTAAGTGATTTTGGAGAAGAGACGTTATATTCCTATAAAGATAACTACTATTTATATATGGAATTTTCTTATGATGTATTAGATGAACATCGTCAGGAAGACGTCATCAGCCAAGTGCTGGAATACGCATCAGATTCATCCCTTTCTATTCATCTTTTGGAAGAATACGGTAAGAGGTTGATGGAAAACAATGCATTTGAGCAGGTTCGTACCTATTTTCCAAAGGATGTCTGATATAAAACCTACAAGAAATCATTTGCTGCGATTTGTTGTAGGTTTTTTTGATGTTTTTTTTGCCGTTACAATGGAGCGGTGTTCAAATTCAGTCATTTGTTTGAAAAAATGCAGCAGCAGAAAAAAGCAGGAAAAGCAGAAACGCTGTCGAAATAATATATGTATAGGAGGTGATAAAGCTTGCAGCGAGCAATGAGTAAAACGGGAGAGTCTATTCTGCTATTTCGTCATTCGCAAAGAGAGATTGCTGTTTGGAAAGAGAACAAAAATATCTTTTATTGTCCTGTCTGTGAAGAAAGAGTGATTATCCGGTCGGGAGAAAGGGTGGTGCCCCATTTTTCCCATTTACCTCAGACAGCATGTCTTTTTTCGGGAGGAGAAGGAGCTTATCATGCAAGAGGGAAGCTGCAATTATTTCAGTGGCTGACACGATTTAATATGCGAGCAGATTTAGAAGTATATTTTCCTGAAATTTCTCAAAGGGCTGATATTTTTATTTGTATTGGCCAAAAGAAAATAGCAGTTGAGTTTCAATGTTCAAGAATCCCGCGGAAAGAAATCTTAAGCAGGATTCAGGGTTACAAATCAATCGGAATCGAATCCATGTGGATTCTCGGAGCGAAATATTTAAAACGGAAAGGAGCCTGCACTTTTCAAACAAATCATTTTTTAGATACGTTTATTCATTCTTCTCCGCAAAAGGATTATCCGCAATTGTTTTTTTACGACCCGTTTCTATCAGAAATGGCTGTTCTTCATCATTTACATCCTCTACAAACCTCTAAGCTTTTTGCTAAACAGTTTATCTACCCGCTTCATAAGCTGCATTTTAAACATCTCTTTCACAAAGAAAAGAATCCCGGCAAGTTTCCGGAGGTCTGGTTAAAAGAAGTACAACGTCTCCGTATAAAAGTGGAGGGAGCTTATGGATCTGTCTATCAGCTGCGGAGGTGGCTATACAGTAAAGGATACCTGTTTCAGCATCTTCCAAGTATCTGTTTTATACCGATTCCTTATTACGCTGCTGTGCCTGTTCCGTTTTATAAGTGGCAAACAGAGCTGTATGTCACTTGGTTAGCTGATTTAAAAGCAGGGGAGCGGACAGATATCGGCCGGGTAAAGAAAATACTTTATTCCTTCTACGGCAAAGGCACCTTCGATTTTTCCAATGCATTGAGTTATTACCTTCAGTTAATCCAACGTGCCGGATATATAGACATACAATCCTCCTCCATTCTGCGGACTAAGAAAGAAATTATTTGTTATTCTTCGCTGGAGCAGGCAGCTCAGGGAGATCAGTCCTTTTTTTATCCATTTTTTACAGAAAAAAAAGCAAAATACGAGCATGATTCGCCCTTATTTCGTTATACTAAATAAGAAGAATAAAAACAGTATGGCTTTAATACATTTACATCGGAAGAGTTGTTGGAAACAGAAAGTACTGTTGAATTGTAAAAAGGGAGGCAATAATCGTATGGCAAAAGCAGCAAAACAATTACCAAAGCGTGATGAAATACCAGAAGAGTCTACGTGGCGTTTAGAAGATATTTTTGAGACGGATGAACAATGGAAAGAAGAATTTCAAAGCTTAAAAAATGATATTTCAAAATTGGCAGCGTATAAAGGGAAATTAGGGGCTTCCGCAGATACGTTATTAGAAGCATTACAGGTTCAGGATGAACTGTCAGAGCGTCTAGGTAAGTTGTATGTTTATGGTCATTTACGCACGGACCAGGATACGACGAATTCCTTTTACCAAGGGTTAAATGCGCAGGCAGAAAATCTGCTGACGACTGCATCCAGCCAATTTAGCTTTCTTGTACCGGAGATTTTAGAAATACCGGAAGAAAAGCTCAAGCAGTTTATAGAAGAGAACAAAGAACTTCAGGTTTATAAAAAAGTATTAGATGATATAAATCACAGCCGTCCGCATATATTAAGCGAGAAGGAAGAGATATTGCTTGCAGAGGCAGATGAACCGATCGGAGCCATTTCACAAACATTCGGTATGCTGAATAATGCCGATTTAACCTTCCCGTCCATCACAAATGCGGATGGGGAAGAAGTTGAGCTGACGCACGGCAGATACTCTACATTTATGGAATCATCGGACCGGAATGTGCGCGAACAAGCTTTTAATGCGATGTATGACACGTACGGTTCATTTAAAAATACATTTGCCTCTACATTAAGCGGAGAGGTGAAATCACATAATTTTAATGCGAAAGTCCGGAATTATGAAAGTGCACGTCAGGCTGCTCTAGATAATAACCATATACCTGAGGAGGTATATGATAATTTAGTTGAGGCAGTGAATGAAAAATTACCTTTATTGCATCGCTATGCCAAATTAAGAAAGAAAATTCTCGGTGTCGATGAACTGCATATGTACGATTTATATACACCGCTCGTAAAAGATGTGAAAATGCCTGTTACGTATGAAGAAGCTAAAAAATACGTCCTGGAAGGCTTAAAGCCATTAGGGAAAGAATACGCCGGTATTCTAGAGGAAGCCTTTAGCGAGCGCTGGATCGATGTAGAAGAAAATAAAGGAAAAAGAAGCGGCGCCTACTCGTCAGGGACATATGGAACAAATCCATATATTCTTTTGAACTGGCAGGATGATGTGAATAATACTTTTACGCTGGCTCATGAATTGGGACATTCTGTGCACAGCTATTATTCGAGAAAATATCAGCCGTTCCGTTATGGAAACTATTCCATCTTTGTAGCAGAAGTGGCGTCGACTACAAATGAAGCACTATTAAACGATTATTTATTAGAGCATCTGGATGACGAAAAGGAAAAGCTTTATATATTAAACCACTTTTTAGAAGGTTTCCGCGGAACCGTATTCCGCCAAACCATGTTTGCTGAATTCGAGCATGATATTCATGTGCTGGCTCAAAATGGAGAGGCGTTAACTGCTGATAAGCTGACAGAGGTGTATTATGATTTAAATAAAAAGTATTATGGAGAAGACGTTGTAAGTGATGAAAAAATTGGCTTAGAATGGGCGCGAATTCCTCACTTTTATATGAATTATTATGTATATCAATATGCTACAGGCTATTCTGCAGCAACGGCGCTGTCAAAGCAGATTTTAGATGGGGAAGAAGGCGCTGTCGACCGCTATTTAGGCTTCCTGCAATCCGGCAGCAGCGAGGACCCTATTGATGTATTGAAAAAAGCTGGCGTGGATATGACGCAGAAACAAGCTATTTTAGATGCACTGGATGTTTTTGAAGAAAAATTGACAGAGATGGAAGCATTGCTGGAAAAATAAAATGAATCATAAAAACGGTCAGGAAGCTCGGTTTCCTGACCGTTTTAGATATAATAGATGCTATTTTCAGCGCCGGTATCCTCTTGTTTTCTGATAGGCAATGGAAGACAGCATACAATAAATGGATGCGAGTAATAAGGGGAGCGTTATATACATAGGTATCATGTTCATAAAGCCTAATAAATTAAAGAAAAAGGCGATAATCACTAAAAGTATGAATAAGAAAGGAAAATAATTACGCCGCATATGATTGGACTCCTCCTTTGATGGGGAATTGGTTTGTACTGCATTATATGTCCGAGTTATTTCTTCTAGAAGAAGAAGTTCAAAAAGTCCAATAAAAATGACACGGCGAATTTCTGCGTTGACGAGATTTTTCCGCTACTCACGTATTTTAAAGCATACGCTCCGTTCGGAAAAATCTCGTCGCCTTGAACTTATTGGTCATTTTTATCAGACTTTTTAAACATTTGTTATTATAGGAAGTTCAAAAAGTCCAACAAAAATGACACAATGACTGCCGGAAAAGAACAGAAGTGAATATTTTGTGAAAAGATGCACATAATTATTGAAAACTGAAAAGGAACTTGCTAGAATATAATTGTAAGTTGATTACAAACAAATACCCCTTTTGTTTGATCATGAAACTTTCTCCCATCCCCCCTTTGTAATTATACAAAGACGGAAAAAAAGATACACGCTGCCCCGTGTATCTTTTTTATTATCAAAAAAACCTGATCCGGTCTTTTTTTGATCGGATCAGGTTCAAAATAAAATAAATTGATAACCATGCTCAAAATAAGTGTATTTCCTAATTTGTATTAACGCATCGGTCGTTTGGCTGCCGGGAAGCCTTAACTTCTAGGAAGCTCAGACATTAATCATGATAGATTCAAAGCGTGCCGAGGTATTTCCAGCAGGATTCATTTTTTTCCGGCACTCTCTCAACGATTTGCTGAAACTGCAGCTTTTTAAGCTCTTTTTCTGTCTTATCAATGGACCAGTCATAAATAACAGATAGTTCCTTTGTGCATACTGTTTTCTGTAATTGCAGATAGTCAATTAATGATGGTTTTACAGACGGAATCGGTGTGCGCTGTAAAATTTCTTTTAACACAAATTCATAAATATCATACGGATGAAGTCCAGAAAGCTTTACACCTTCATCTTCAACTTCCTGGTTAAATAAAACAATGGTAGGTGTATAATCTACTTCCATCTCATAAGCAAGGTGTAAATCACATTGCAGTGCACGCTTAGAAGTATTTGAGAATAAATCCTTTTGAAATTCTTCGATATCTAAAGCTGCATCGGAGGCACATCTTAATAAGACATCCTCATTACAGATATTCTGTTTATCAAAAAACAGTGTCTCCTGTATTTTGCGAATAAATTGTTTAGAGGCCTTTTTGCCTTGCAGTTCCGCTGCTTTAATTGCGAGAGCTGGAACCCAAGGGTAATCAATCTCTTTATGATTGCTTGGGAAATGAGTGAAACTGGATTGTTTTGTTTGTTTGTTTTTATTTAAACCATTTGAATTTAATGCGGTCAGCTGTCCGCTGATTACATGCTTTATCGTAAAAAAACGGCCATATTCAACATATAACTTTTTTAGATAAGGCTCTAATGCCCAGCATTCAGAACATAATGGATCAATAAAAACATACATTTCAATCGGTTTTTGAACATATTTCATGTAGTTAAAAGCAGGGTCCATTTGATTAGAAGATGACAGTTCTTGTTGATTTCCATTCATTTTGAATGCTCCTTTCTAAGATTCAGGGGTATTCATCATATGATTTGCAGTCAAGGTCATTCGTTCCATCATTTCCGTATAATAAGGTTCTTCTACCTCGTGTTCTACTAGTGCAAGATTCATACAGGCCAGCCAAGCATCTCGGGCACTTGGTGTTATCGGAAACGGAAGATGCCTTCTTCTTAACATCGGATGTCCGCGTTCTTCTTCATACAATCTCGGACCGCCGAAAAACTGTGTGAGAAATAACTTCTGTTTATGAGCTGTTTCGGTTAAATCATCCGGAAAAAGCGGTATTAAGACAGGATTTTCTTTTACATATCCATAGAATGTTTCCACAATCTGCTCCATCTTTTCATAACCGCCAATTCCGCTATATACCGTTTTTATATTATTTTGTTTCATATCATTTGCTCCTTGTACTAGTATTGTAGCAATATAGATTCACTTCATCAAATAATCTGTACCGTAACAGAAGGCTAATCTCCTATTTGTTATTACAAATGGAGAATAACAATTTGTAATACAACTGCTTTTTACAGGGGGTTTCACTGTTTTTGATTAAAAAAACGTGCTATTTTAGCGGGCGTTTCCCGGAAAGGTATTTCATAGTTTCCAAGTAAGCTTTTAAATACTTTTTCTCCATGGTCCCTTGAAGCTGCTTCTAATTCCAGCTCAGCGTCCACCGCATCTAAATACATACTTTTATCTAAAACAATGAGTGTATCCTGATAAGGTCTCTCTTTTCGTAAGGTGGTCATTTTTCCTAAATAAGTCAGCGATGACACGTCGACAGACATTTCCTGCAGCTGTTTTAATACATTTGGAGCTTCTGTCGGCGAGCCGGAAGTCCATGATAGAAATGCTTCCTCTGACAGCTTGTCATGCGTCTCCAATAATCCATCCGGATGCGGTTCTTTTAATGTTAAAGTATATGTTTCGTTCTTTTTCCGTATTCGTAATGCAGAATGGTTTCCTTTTAAATCAAAGGAGGGCGTTTCAAAGTAATAATTTGTCTGCTCTATTGTCTCTGCCTGTGAAAATAAAGCTTCTGCCAGTTGATTATATTCCTGTGTGGTCAGCAGGTTTTTAAATTCAATTTCTACTTCTTGGCTCATACATAAATCTCCAGTTCTAAAATTAGATTATCTCTATTATGGCTTGTATGAAGAAGCATTGCAAAAAATAACTATGCGGGCAGATGGCTTTCGAAAAAACCCGATACTTTGGCGTGGAGATTCCTGACAGCAGGTTGTTTAAGAGCATCCTATTTAAGGCCCGGTTTGCCGAGTTTTCCTTAAAAGTCCCTCTTTCCTTTGTACTAATGCTACTCTGTGATAAAATAAAAATAATAATATTAGTTTACATATAGGGTGATGTTCGATGGACTGGGGAAAAACGTTAGCGCCATATAAACAGGCAGTGGAAGAATTAAAAGTAAAGCTAAAAGGGATTCGTGCTGAGTATGAGAGAGAATCCAGCAATTCACCGATTGAGTTTGTCACAGGAAGAGTAAAACCAATACCAAGTATTATCGAAAAGGCGCGTGAACGGCAAATTCCTCTTGAGAATTTAGACACCTTACAGGATATCGCAGGGATAAGAGTTGTTTGTCAATTTGTTGATGATATTTATCCCATCGTCGAAATGCTCAGGAAACGCAATGATTTTCAAATTATTGAAGAAAAAGATTATGTTTTTCATAAAAAAGATAGCGGGTACAGATCTTATCATATGATTATTGAATACCCCGTGGAGACGGTGACGGGAAGAATAATTGTTATAGCTGAAGTTCAAATACGTACACTTGCGATGAATTTTTGGGCGACCAATGAACATTCTTTAAATTATAAATATGAAGGGAATTTACCTTCAGAGGTTAAACTGCGTCTGCAGAAGGCTGCCGAGGCTGCATTTAAACTGGATGAAGAAATGTCTAAAATCAGAAGTGAAATCCATGAAGCTCAGCGTGTTTTTCATCGTAAATCATAGGCAAAGGATGGGAAAATGTAATGAAGTTTAAAATTGTTTCTAGAGGAGACAAGCGGTCAAATAAAATAAAGAACATGATGCGGCAATATTTGGAGTCTTTTGGACTGGAATATCACAAGGAGGAGCCTGATTTGGCTATTTCAGTTGGCGGCGACGGTACCTTTTTAGAAGCTTTTCATCGCTATAATCACCGTCTGAAAGAAACAGCGTTTATCGGGATTCACACCGGTCATTTAGGTTTTTACACGGATTGGACGCAGGAGGAAGTGGATAAGCTCTTGACTGAAATTGCGAGAACGCCATTTCAAACGGTAGAATATCCATTAATGGAAGTAATCATCCGGGACGAATTAGGGAAAAAAGAAGACAGGCATCTTGCGTTAAATGAAGCGATGATCAAAACGGCAGATGGTTCATCTGTTGTCTTAGATGTGGAGTTGAAGGGGGAGCATTTTGAGACATTCCGCGGGGATGGGATATGTATATCGACCCCTTCCGGCAGTACAGCATATAATAAAGCGCTTGGAGGAGCAATTATTCACCCGTCTCTGGAAGCTATTCAGATAACGGAGAATGCATCGATTAATAACCGTGTTTTTCGGACGATTGGCTCGCCGTTAGTTTTACCGAAGCACCATACATGCTTTCTAAAGCCGATGGTGGATAATTCCTTCTTGATTCAGATTGATCATTTCACAAAGAATTATCATGAAGTAAAATCGATTCAATGCCGTGTGGCCAATGAAAAAATCCGTTTTGCGCGATTTAGACAATTTCCTTTCTGGCATCGTGTACGGGATTCCTTTGTTACTGAGGTGGATTAAGTGACTGCAGCGATACAAAAAAGCTGGGTAATTCCGGAGGATAGTGCTCAGCTGACGATAAAGGAATTTTTACAGAAAAAGCAGGGCTTTTCAAGAAGACTGCTGACTGCTATGAAACAAGAGGGCGGAAAATTTTTAATCAACGAAAAGAAGAGCTATATAACCGAAGCACTCAGGAAAAATGATACGTTAACCGTCATTTTTCCTGATGAAGTGTCAGGCGGTATTGAAGCAACAGAAATGAATTTGGCAATTATTTATGAGGATGAAGATCATTTAGTATTAAATAAACCGGCTGGTCAGGCTTGTCTTCCAGCAATGAATGACCGCCGTGATTCATTAGCAAACGGGATTCAGGCCTATTATAATGCATCAGATCATCCGGCAACGGTGCATATCGTAACAAGATTAGACAGAGATACGTCTGGTCTTGTTTTAGTTGCGAAAAACCGGTATGCGCATGCGCTGTTATCCAAAGCGCAGAAAAAGAATCAAATCCATCGTACGTACGAAGCGATTATTACTGGAGAAATGACTCCTTCAGCCGGAACGGTACATGCGCCAATCGCCCGCAAGAAAACATCTATTATAGAACGTGAAGTGAACTGGGAGGATGGAAAGGAAGCAACGACACATTACCAGACTGTATCCAAACTTTCTGGAGCCTCTCTTTTGCGAATTCAATTGGAAACAGGGAGAACGCATCAAATTCGTGTTCATTTCAGCCATTTGGGGCATCCTCTTCTGGGTGATGACCTGTATGGAGGAAGCACAGATGCCCTCGAGCGTCAAGCGCTGCATTGTACAGCAATTGAATGGGAGAATCCTTTTGAACATAAGAAAATGCAATTCCACTGTATGCTTTCCTCAGATATGGCTGCATGTAAAAAAAGCTTGTCTATGGATTATCCGGGAAATCTGTAAACCGCTCAGGCTGAAAGGATTGGTTGGATGGCACGGAAATGATTGTCTGCTCGGGAAATTGAAAAGCAGTCAGTTTATTTCCGAACACACAACCTGTATCTATATTGATTGTCCGGTTGATTTGACGCGGTTCTATAACAGGTGTATGCCCGTAAACAATCCATGGCTCTCCCCGGTAATGCTTTGCCCAGTCCCGCCGGATTGGTTTTCCCTGATGGTCTGTTTGGCCAGTGACATCTCCATAAAGGACAAATGATTTTGTGTGCCCGTCTTTCTGTCCAATTAAATGTTCCTTTATTCCTGCGTGAGCAACAACTAATTTCATGTCTTCAAAATGTAAATACAAAGGAGCTTTCTCATAAAGCGTCATAAACTTTTCCTGAATGTCCATTTGTTGAGATTCATTTAAGCTTTTCCATTCAGCAACCGTCGTTTCTAAACCATGCTTTTCCTGTACCCGGTTTCCTAAAAAAAAACGGTATAATTTATTGCAATGATTTCCCGGGACATAATAAGCTATTTTTTGTTCCATAACTAACTGATAGACCAGCCGTATAACAGCGATGGAATCTGGTCCGCGGTCTGTGATGTCTCCTATAAATACGATTTTGTTGCCGTGAGGATGAGAATAGATGCCATTATTCTGATGATATTTCAGCTTGTCCAGCAAGTCTAAAAGCTCGTCCAAGCATCCATGTATGTCGCCGATAATATCTAATTTCATCGTCAAACCTCCTTGTACATATAAGTTCATTTCATTAAAATATAGGCTCATCTTACAGTATAACTTAATTTTCTTTGAAGTATGTGATGGTGAATGAAATCTTTTTTACCGGTCCATTATGTATTGGATTTTTTCCATTTTTGAAGCGTATTTTTTTACCGTGCTTTTTTGAACACGCATGTAAATTAAAATAATAGATATAGTAATCTTCCTGTACACGTGAACTTCAAATTGGAAAAATTTAATGTTTCCCTAACACAAAATAATATATTGAAGGAAATTTACTTGACAACAAGAAAAAACACATATAAAGTGAGTGCTGGGTAAAAAAGTTGCCTTCAGGAAAATAAATAGCATCGTAACCTTTTTAAGTGTATAGCCAGCAAAGAAAAAGCTGATTATCTATATAAATTGAAATTAATAGCTACCGCTACAACGGGTTTCATGGGGTGAGTAATCGCAACCCCAGAAAAACACTCCGCTTTCCGTGGGCCCCGAGCTCATCTC
>NZ_JBHSFT010000018.1:0-127900 GCF_042654105.1 Oceanobacillus aidingensis
AATGGAGGTATATTCCTTGACTTACCTAATGTTTTTAATATTAATCAATGAAAATTAGAGAAAAACAGCGATATTTTAAGAAAATGAAAGTATATTGAGGGAGGAGCGGATCACATGATAAATACAATTATAAAAACCCTTATTTTAGATAAAAGTATCCGTTTATACTTTACGGATAACACAAAAATGCTACAGGAAATCATGGAGTTAAGTACAATAAAGGATAAGACCTGCTGTTTTGCTTTAGCTAAAGCGGTTTCCATTCTGAGCCTTCTTTCCGCAGCACTGAAGGATAATCAGCGAATCAGCTTGGTTATTACATTAACGAACAAGAATCATAAAATATATGCAGATACAGATGCAGGAGGAAATGTACGCGGCTACGTCAGCCAAGCACTTTTAAAAGCATCCCGACAACAGAATTCAAACCACTCACTCCAGGACCTTATCGGGACAAAAGCTTCCATACGAATGATGAAAGGATTGGAAATGAGCCAATTCACTGGGGTTACAGATATGCCTTATCAAAATATGGACGATGATTTTGCCTATTATTTTAAACAAAGTGAGCAGACAGATACCATGATACAAACAAATATTGAATTGGACAGGAATAGCTGTCTTCTTAAAAGTTATGGAATCTATGCGCAGGCCTTGCCTGGAGCTGAGGAAGGTGCATTGGATTTTGTACGGGAGCAATTCGAAGCAGAAAACCTTGCTTCTTTGCTGCTTAACATGAATGACGCCGAGATAGAAAAGGCGTTGAACCAGCGCTTTTATCGTTCTAAAGTGTTGGAACATAAGCCAATCCAATTTTCCTGTTCCTGCTCGAAGGAAATGTTTTATGGCTTTCTGTATTCCCTATCTGCAGAAGAATTACAAAAAGCCGTGGAAGCAAGCACTTCTATTGATACAACATGCCATATTTGCGGCAGAAGCTATGTATTTCACCCTTCTGAAATACAAACTATTTTACAAACGAGGTGAGCACATGCCAGATTACTGGTCAACCGGGCAATTAGCAGCGCTGACAGGACTTTCCATCCGTACACTAAGGTACTATGATCAAATCGGGTTATTTTCGCCTTCTCTCTATACAGAGGCGGGACATCGGCGCTACACCAGCGAGGATATGCAGATGCTGCTGCAAATTCTCGTGTTGAAAAGAATGTATTTACCATTGGAGGAAATAAAGGAGATTATCCAAACACACAACGAGAACCTATTAGATACACTCGATCAACAAATTAGCCGGGTCAAAGCAGAATTAGCTGTTCAGGAAAAACTGCTGAGCCAGTTAGAATATACCAAACAGGAAGCAGCTAAGATGGAAACTATTTCTTTCCAAGAGCTGACCTCCCTTTTTGAATTGATTCGATTAAATCGTTCCGACTATTTTACAAATAAACAGCTTGATAAAATGAGAGAACACTATCTTCATACAGGAAAAAAAGCATACAAACAAGGGGAAAAACGCTTTAAAGAACTGCTTGGAGCGTTAAAAGACAAGCATGAAGATGGCGTATCTCCACAGGATCCATCCGTTCAGAGCTTGGCAGAGGAATGGCAAGAATTGATGGATACTTTTTCAGGAGGAAATAAGGACTTGATAGAGAGCGCCGAAAAGTTTTACGCTAAAAACCCACAGCCTGCTTTGCATTTTGGCTTGGACAGTGTGTTGTATAGATATATTCAAGCTGCTTTGGAGGAATAGCGAAAAGATGCACGACAGTAACTATCTGTATGCCAGAAAAGGCTGATACCAAACCAAGAAAAAAATGACTTGTATCAGCCTTTATTTTCTATGATTAATTAAAATCATTTTACTAAATCATCGTATTTCTGAGCGCCAAATAAAACGCGCATAATCAATACATTTTTGTTCTTAATCAAGTAGAAAACAATATAATTCTCAACAATAGGTTTACGATAACCTCGTCCCCTTATTATTTTATCTTTTGCCAGTTCACAAGAGAATGGAAATAGGTTCAATCACTTAATTCCCGATTCTATTTTATTCATTAATTTATTCTTTTTACTTTAACCCAACAAACTATTCCTTTAATGCTCCGGAAGATGAAATAATTTTTTTCGCACCAAAAAAAACGACTCCTTTGCAACGAAGCCGTTTTTTCCTTGTTAATATATAGAAGCAAATCACACATCTTATGCTTCATTATCCTCCGTCTCTTCGTCTTCCAATTGCTCTTCCATATGTTCATCAGGGGCTACCTGTTCAACCTTGATCTCATCATCCAATACGTCCTCTAACTGGAAAAAACCTTCATCGTAATCAAAGTCTAGTGCATAATCCTCTAATTCCATACTTGTTGTAACCTCACCATCATTTGAGCTCATCTCCATCTGGACGATGACAAAGGTTTCGGTATCAAAATAATAGTCGATTTCCTCCTCTCCATCTGTGAATACGAAGTGATGCGCATCATATTCATTAACAGCAGTCTCACCTTCATAGGTAATGTTGTGCGTATCCATCATCTCGCGAATCTGATCTTCTTCCATTTGGATTTCTGCTGGATTTGCTTCCACATCTAACATTTCGATTTCGTATGCCGTATCATCACCCTCTGTATAATTGATGGAAGTTTCACTATCATCAGAGGCGCTATATTCTACTGGGCTGCCATCTGTCTCTATTTCCGTACGTTCACTGACCGTTCCATCTTCATTATTCATTTGCCATGAGTACATATGCATCGTAGTAGAAGATTCTGTTTCAGCGTTCTCTTCTCCTCCCAGTTCTTCCTCCAGCTCCTCATCTAAGGACATCTCCATGGTAATCGTTGCTTCTTCATAACGCTGATCAATTCCAGACAAAGCATCTAGGGCTCCCTCCAGAAGCTCTTCTTCCTCATTTACCTCTCCCTCTTCTGTTTGATCAACTTCTGGTGTATCTGTTCCATTGCCATTGTCTTCTGCGTCATTTTCCCCTGTATCATTACATGCCGCTAATATTAGTAAAAAAGATACCATGACTGCCCAAATATAATGCTTCTTCATACAACTTTTGTCCTCCCTCATTTTTACATCTACAGGAGGATTTCCCTTCAAAATGAGTGCTAAAACTTTCATTTTAAAAGAAAATTTGGTATTTGCTTAAATTTAAACATTTTATAACGCCTATTAAAAAGGCTGCCATTTCAATTGTTTTGCCTTATTAAATCGGTTCTCCACTTCCGTCCAATTGACAATATTCCACCAATTATCTACGTAATCCTCTTTCACATTCTCATATTGCAGATAATAGGCATGCTCCCACACATCAAGGACGAGAAGAGGTACCACATCCCATTGACTTAAATTTTGATGCTTTTCCGCCTGAAGAATCTCCAGACGTCTTGCCCGCGGAGACCATACTAAAATAGCCCAGCCGCCCCCCTCTACATGATTTGCTGCTTCTGTAAAATGTGCTTTAAACTGATCATAGCTGCCAAAGGATTGCTCGATTTCATGCAGTAAATCTCCCGCAGGCTCCCCGCCCCCATCCGGGCTCATCACCTTCCAAAATATCGTGTGCAGATAATGTCCTGCACCGTTAAACGCTGCTTCTCTTTCCCAATGCTTAATCAGGTCATAATTATTATCCCAACGCGCCTGCTGCATTTCCAATTCCGCTTTATTTAAACCGTCCACATAGCTCTGATGATGCTTATCATGATGCAATTCCATAATCCGGCGGTCGATATAAGGCTCTAAAGCATCATAGCTGTATGGAAGCGGCGGAAGCCTATGACCTCCAATTGGAACTACTCTCTCACGATTTCCTTCAGCTCGCACTGCCTCCGTGTGCTGTTCTATATACTGGTTAAATTTTGTGTACAAATGATTCGCTTGGTTGTAAGCCTCCTGTTCTTCTATAGCATGATGATTTGTAAGCTCCTTTTGAAATTGATTGAATTCCTTTTCCCATTCAGCTAATGCATCTCTACGGACATCCTCTTGAAGAGATTCACTTGCTTCCCGATATGTTTGCTCCATCTCTTTACACCATAATTCTATTGAATGAAGATATTGTGACAATGAAAAAGCCTCCCTCAAATTAGTCGTTAATACTATATGCAAAAGCGGCCTGGGCTGATAATATTTGTAACAGGAACAGACTGTTAAACAAACGTTTGAGTTAATTTTATTTTACGTTTTTCATTGGAACTATCGTATTTTTTAATAATATGTTTTGAAAATGGTTTATCTTTATAGCAATTTTTCAAACCCTTACATACTTGAAGAAAATAGTTCTCCCATCGTCTCTGTTAAGATGTCGTCCATTGTCCCCCATTTACATGCAATGTCTGCCCCGTCACAAAACGGGAATCATCTGAAGCCAGATAAACAAATGTTGGCGCTACCTCAAATGGCTGGCCCTGACGCTGCATCGGGTTTCCTGCCAATGTCACTTCATCTGCAGAGAAGCTGGATGGAATTAGCGGTGTCCATATCCGTCCTGGAGCGATTGCATTTACCCGGATTCCCTGACCGACTAAATTATTTGCCAATGCTCTGGAGAAGCTGACGATAGCTCCTTTTGTAGCTGTATAGTTCATCAATTGCTTGTATCCTTCATATGCCACGACAGAAGCTGTGTTGATAATGGACTGCTTTCAAATGCGGAAGTGCAGCACGTGTCACATAAAAATGAGAATATACATTTACTTTAAACGTATCATCAAATTGTTCATCCGTAATATCCAGCAGGCTTAATTGCTGAAATTGGATTCCAACATGATTACAGAGAACATCCAATTTACCAAATGTTTCAACCGTTTTCTGCACAATATGCACACACTGTCTTTTTTCTCGGACATCCCCCGGCAATAATAAACAGCGCTGTCCGAGCTCCTCAATTCGATTTTTTGTCCGATTTGCATCCTCATGCTCGTCAAGATAAGAAATAGCAACATCGGCACCTTCTTTAGCAAAAGCAATGGCAGCCGCTGCTCCCATCCCGCTGTCTCCTCCTGTGATTAGCGCAACTTTGCCAACAAGCTTATTGCTGCCTTTTTCATTCTTATTTTCAATAATCGGCCTGGGGAACATCCATTTTTCCAGCCCCGGCTGGCGATATTGGCGTTGTTCTGGTACAGTCAATGCGACCTCTTCATATTGCGTTATTTTCCCGTAGTTTGGGTACATCGGATAGGTTGGATCTGTTGGTTTATTTGATTTATCCTGTGTCATCCTCATCCTCCTTGCAAATCATTGGATAGGTTACTTTATGACACTTGGGCGAATGTAGTGAAAAAAAGACATGGTTCCGATATTAGAGGAAATGGAATAAGGTATGAGAAAGAAGGAAAACAAGGAGGAAATTGTGATGCAGCAATACGATTACAATCCAGAGGTAACGTTATTATTAGTAAACCATTCCGATGAAAAAGTGGAAGTATTATATACAGCTGCTAATCGTCTATTTCAACTACCGAAAATTGGGCCCAGACCGCCATATTTTATTCATCCTGTGTATGAACAGTATTATCCGATTATCTAATGCCGATCGATATATTTTTAAAAAGCTACGTATCTGTTCCTTTTAGCTAATATTATACTTTAATCAGTTTAATATTAGCCCCTACATAGAAAATTTCATTCTTCGGAGCTTTTTCCAGCTTCTTCTACAGAACAAGCCTGTGTGCTTGTGCAGCAAGGCGTCATACGATTACAAATCCAATAAAAAACACCGATTGGAAATCGGCATTTTTATCTTGATTTATTGTATTATTTAATAAAAAGTCCCAGGCTGTTGCGGAGTTTGCGGTCTCCACCAAGACTCTACCATTTGCCACGCTGAATGAAAATCCTGTCCCTGCCCCATCAAATATGCAATTGCTACAGCCTCTCTTAATGCATGCAGATAACCGAGATGTTGCGCTTCCCGCATCCCGTGGTTAATTACTGGAGACATCGCAGACAGCACCTGCTGCTCCATTGAATGCTGTCCCATATTCGGCTGTTGCTGATAATGTGGAGGTTGTTGTTGATTATAAAAATTCATATGCTGATTTGGGTTATATGGATTAGACATATTAGCCACCTCACTTATAAATGGAATCATTTTAGGTAAATTCCCTACTGTGCAGCCTATGCATTTATTATTTTAAATGTTCCCTTTGAATACTTCATACAGAAGCAATGTTATTCATGCCTGTACCCTACGAAATTTTTAAATAAAAAAATGATTTCCCGCCATAAAGCGGAAAATCACCAATTTAATACCTTACCACATTACTTAACAGTAATCACAACGTCTTCACTCGCACGTACTTGCTTCACATCTTGTTTATTTAATGCTTCAATATCACTCATATTAGTAACAAGCATTGGCGTGACCGTATCTGCAGCTTTTTCACTTACCACATCTAAATCCACATCAACAAGTGCATCGCCTTTTTTCACTTTATCTCCCTCTTTTACATGGATGGTAAATCCTTCTCCATCCAAGGCAACCGTTTCTAATCCAATATGAATTAGAATTTCCGCACCATTGTCAGCTTTAATCCCTACAGCATGCTTTGTCGGGAACGCTTGTACAATATCTCCGTCAACAGGTGATACGACTTTACCGTTAGATGGTTTAATCGCAATTCCGTCCCCCATCATTTTTTCAGCAAATACCGGATCAGGTACTTCTTCCAAAGGAATTACTTCCCCGTCAACTGGGGCGAATAATTCAATTTCCTGTTTTTCTTTCTTTTTAAAAAGCTTCCCAAACATAGCTATCCCTCCAAAATTGATATACATTGATTTTATCATATGTTCCCAAGAATTACTTTAATAAGCCTGCTAGAGCCCAACATGTAATCAACTTTGCTTATCTACCAGCTTTTCCACATTTCTTTCTGCAGTATTTAATCTCATTTACAAACCTCTTTTTCACGCAGAATCGCCGATAAAGCCAGACAAAAATCATCGTCAACGAGGGAATAAATCACAAAATGTACTAAAACTCCAGATACCATATTTACGATACCTGGAGCCCTTTTCTCCAACTAATCTTGTTTTTGTTTATCCCAGTCTTCAAAATCATCATTATTTAAATTTCGGATTTTACCGTTATTCTCGATGACCGCTTCTACTTCTACTTTTACATTTATATTCGGATACGTTTCATTGAGAAAGTTTTTCAGTTCATTATGAGTATAGTTTTTCCTGATTCGGTTACTGATTCCAAGAACATCTGCATGTTTATCCTGCAGCTTTTTAACGAGCTGAAGTGTATCCTTTTCCACTTTCTCTTCAAATTTCTTCTGAATATCTTCATCGTCTAAATGATCCTCTGCTTCAGCAACAATCATCACAAATTCCAGCTTGATGGTCAAGTCGATTTCATCGTCATTGTATTTGTAATCGTACTCCACCTCTCTTTCAACAAGCTCTACATCGGTTGTCTCATCAATTGTTATAAACGTTTTAATAACATTTTCTTCATTATTTAATAAATTCATCAGCAGCACTTCCAAATCATCTAATGTTTCAACGATCTTTCCATTCTTTAGAACCGATGCGCCAAAGTAATCCATTTCCAAATTTTCATTTGAGCTGATGATGGGAACTGCAATATCAGAGGTATATGAATGAATACCTCGGTACACCTGCCATAAACTGACTTCTGGACTATAAATTTCCCAACCAGTCTGTTTTTCCAAAAACCCAAATATAGGTACTCCTACTTTTTGAAATGTATTGATCATCTGATCAATATAGGTATCCATATCTTCTTTAGTAAATGCCACAGTTGGTGTTGCCGGCATATCTCTCATGCGCATGAAGGTATTAATAATTTTTCCAATCCCCTCCCTTCCCAGCTCTTCACCTAACACAACAAAACCAATATGTTCTAAATCAATGGTTGTTTCAATTTTTTTCTTAATTTGTTCAATAGCATCCACAATCGTAGCACCTTTGCCGTCCACCTTCGCCAAATTCCTCTGCTCAGATACCACAGAGACCGGTATGATTAAATACACATGATACAAATCTTCATCCTTTGTTACCCCCATTAAAATAGGCGTGGAACGGTAATTAATGTCTCTGGAATCCCAGCATCCGCTTAATAAAGCCAGCAATACGAAAGAAATGATTATCTTTATCCAATAATTACGTTTCATGTTTATCCCTTCTTCCTATCCAAAAAATGAAGATCAGCAGACTGATGAAGGTGTAAAAACGAAGCGGCACAATCCAAATGATATGGGATTGTACTTGCTCCCACGTAGAAATCATATTTGCTACAGCTGTAATGAGGATAACTATAATAACCATTGCAATCGATGCATGAAGCTTGCTGGTATGGAAGATATTTTGATATAACATCCGCAAAATATGCAGAAGCATTCCTAAAAATAACGTTGCGTAGATAAGAAGACTCAACCCAAAGAGACTTGTCAGAGTTTCAAAGATAGACCAGTCAATATCAACCGTAGCTAACATTTCGATATATGGAAAGGTGAAATTTCGTGCTATTTCATTTCCAAATACCAGCATTGGCGAGTATGCAGCCATAAATATAAATGGAATCAAAAACAACGAAAACCAGAAAACCGTTTTATAATTGAATTTTTTTCCTTTTGGTAAAAAAGCAATAAATAAAAAGGTGGGAGATAATATTAAAAAACCTGTGATAAAAGGCATCTCCAATAAGAAATCGAAGTTACTTACCTTTGCTGGAAAGAAGTTATACCATTCCGCATTGAAAAAAGATAATATAAAAATAACGACAATGACATAAGAAGAAGTAGCTGCTATTAAAAAGGTTGTCCGGAAGATACTTTCCATCGAACCAAGACCAATATAACCAGCCGTTGTAATGAAGATGACCATCACATAAAACATGGGTGTCTGATTCAAGAATAATACTGTAGTAAACTCTGCATAAGTACGGATGGCAACAATCACTGTTCCAATAATAAAAAGGCTGATGGGCACAAGTAAAGTAAGGGATACAGCCCAACGTTTTTTGGGCAAATTTTTTAAAATATTAGGTTCCTTTAACTTGGATACACCAAATAACAGCAGACCAAAAAGAGCGATATGTGAAAATCCATGTATAAGAACAATTAGCCAATGTCCATTATCTACTGTATCCAGGATAAGGCTAGGATACAGCAGAAACATCACTCCGATATTTGTGACTAAAAAAAAGATTATAATCAATAAATTATTGATTTTCACTTTGAATCCCTTCCTTTTTCCATCGGACATATGGAACTCCAAAACTCGTGATTCGGGCAATATAGGAGCATAAAACCAGCAGACCGATGACATGTCCCAGAATTCCAAACATAGCGGAGAAAACGACAATAATATATTTCATCAAGCGCAGCGTAATCCCATTTTCAAAGTTAACGATAATTCCATTTGCAATTGTCGTCGCAGCAATGATAATAATCAATACCCCACTCACAAGGCTGGCTTCCACAATCGCCTGTCCCAAAATAATACCGCCTACTACTCCAATCGTATTGGATATCGAGAGAGGCAGCCGAACGGCAGCTTCCGTAATCAATTCAATCAAAAGAAGCATAATGATGATCTCAATAAAGGCAGGATAAGGCACAAATTGACGGCTCTCCGTTATCGACAAGGCCAGCTGGACTTTTAACATTTCCGGATTTATTGTAATCAGCGCGACATATAAGCCGGGCAGCAATACAGCAATCATAATTCCAACAATACGCAGAAGATATAAAGAATACACAAATGCACTCAGATAGTTACTGTCACTTGGCTGCTTGAACACATCAAAAACCGTATTAAACAATACCAGTGCAAACGGATAACCATCCATAAAGAATACAATCTTCCCCTGCTCTATGTATTCCATGGCGTTTTCAGGTAGCTCTGTAGAATTTACTCTGGTAATTAATGAAAATTTAGAAAAACCAAATGCAACATGAATGTCTTTGACTTGTTTGATTTCATTTGGATAATCCTCGATTTTCTTTTTAATCATCTCTACCATGTGTTCCTCTGTCGTCCCTTTTAAAATAAGAAAAGAAAAGCGGCGGTTTCTTTTTCCATGCTGTGTTGTGATTACTTCCACATCTTTTGATTGATATTTACTTCGCAACAGCCCTATATTTTGTTGACTATTCTCTGTAAATGCATCCTTTGCCCCGTAAATAGTGGTTTCATTGACAGGAACTTCAATACTTCTGTATAGAGGTTGTGAAACAGGATCAATAATTAATGACATTTCTTTCTCACGATTCCAAATAATTACTTTTCCTTCATAGAGTGTTTTAATTTGTTTATTAAATTCCATTTTCTTCCAAGGTGTTTCTTTAGAATGAAGGCTGTTTGGCTCTGATGATTTTTCTTCTTCGTGCCGAACTAATGTCTCCACCATTTCCCACGTAGCCGAAAAATCCACCAAACTTTCAAACCCAACCACATCGTAAGGAATACCTTTAATAATGACGGACTTCATTTGCAAATCTTTATTCTTCTGTTTCAAATCTTCTATCTGATTGATGAAATCCATTGTCCGCATCCTTTCTCTTATCTTATCTTTTAGTTATGAGCAAGGAAGCACTTTTTCATACAAAAATCCGCAGCTCTGTTCTTTCTAATTTTTTAAACAGGTGGTTCTACACCGAAACTTTATTCACCCGGAAGTTTACAGAGGGTTTACCGTACTAATGTGTAAATTATAAGAAACCTTTTCCCCCTTTTCTCGTATTATCTATTAAAAGAACACGATTCGGAGGCAGGATAGCATGTTTCGTTTTAAAAGCAAGCGCAGAGAAAGAGCAGCAAAAAAAGTAAAGAGTGGGGATGGACATGCGTTAAAACCCTTTCGTTTTTATGAAATATTTTATCGTTCCCTTTTTTATATAAACCTTCATGAAGATGATAAAGAAAAGCATACTTATGCAGTCCATATTAATTACTTTGATGAAAATGAGTCCATCGATTTATACCGTGATGGAAAGCACCATGCAAAAGCCTCTACTCCAGCTGTCTTTCCGGTTCCTGGAGGGGTTATTGAAGCTGCAGCAACGACATATGGTTTAAAACGAATTCATTATATTACGGAAGATGAACGCGAGTTTGTACTCTCCCCAGATCGCCGTTCAGCGGAAGGGCTGCGCATGCGTTTCGATGCCAAATTCCCTGAAATCAGCGCCATTATCGGAAAGTTTGCCATTTTTATTCTGCTGGTTTCTTTAATACTAGGACTTCCGCAGCTGGCTTCGCTTATTTCGGAGATTCCCTTTATTGCAGAGCGGTTTGGTTCCTTTGATTCGCCAATCATTCTTCCTTCTTGGCTAAATACGACACTTCTCATCGCCGGGGGCATCGCAGCTATTGAACGTGCTTTGACATTAAAAAATCATTGGCTGATTGATATGGAAACAAGCTGGTGGGATGACTAATTTTTGAAGTGAATGAAAAAGGAAATACGAAGTTTATCAGCAAGTATTTAAAAATGCAGCAACCGCCAGTTGAATGACAGTTGCTGCATTTTTAAATACGTTTTTCGGCGATTCATGACCTGTTAAACTGATTATTGGATAATTAATTGCATATCTTTCGTTCTTTACGCTTCTAACCATATCCGCTCAAGCTGGTGATGATCTTCTGAAATCTGCAGCTTATAAATATCGGGATTACTAAGTTTTCTCCACGCCTCAAATCCCGTACTTTTATCGTAATAATGCAAAAGCAGAGAGATGATTCCTCCATGGGCCACCATTATGCTGCTCTTCGCATCGCTTTCTCGCAAATCATTCACTACATGCATTATTCTCCTGGTTGCTTCCTTACTGCTTTCGCCGCCTTCATATTTTAAATCGAAATCCGTATACGTTGCTTCAAGTTTATCCATCCAATCTGGCATTGAAACCGTACTGAGCACCCTCTCTTTCAAACGGCTATCTGTCTCTATTTTTAAATTGTTCTTTTCAGCAAAAGGCTCTACCGTTAGTATCGCGCGTAGAAACGGGCTGGAAATGATACGATCAACTTTTTTGCCGGAAAGGAATACAGCCAGCTTCTTCGCCTGCTCTTTTCCTTTTTCCGTCAAGGAGGCATCAGGAGCTTGACCTGTTGCTTCACAATGCCGGATGATGTAAATTATTTTATTCATCTTCTTCAATAATCCTCTCTTTTTGAAAAATTTAATTTATTCTCTTTATCCTAACAGAGTTTATGATATTTCTTTTATTTTTTATGAACTTTTTGCTTTGTTTGTTTGTATAGTCAGTAAACAAGGGGGAGGGAATGAAAATCAATGCATATCAAAAACGAACCATTTATATTACAACTGGTGTACTTATTTTCTTCGCAATCATTTCTTTCATCACAAATGATTGGAGATTCTTTTTAGGAAGCTTATACTCTGTATTCATTAATATCATGTTTGCATTTACCGCTAAAAACAATAAGCATATACAAAAATTTAATCAGAAACATGCTGAAAAAAAGAAACTTGTAAAATAAAATATAAAATCCAATGTTTTTACTTCTTTGATATAATGCCTGTACAGTAACTCTTATTGACGAGATATAGTTCAAACCTTATCCATGTCCGTTTATTTGGCTGGCCATCATGTCATACTCGGAATTTGATCAAAGAAAATATATAATAGATAGGAAGGGAATTATGGGGAAAGGATATATTATTTCTTTAATTGTGGCAGGGGTATTATCAATATTGATTCCTGCTATCATCAGATCATTTAATCATAAATATGTTGTTAAAGAAAATGGAAAAATAAATTATAAAAAAACAACGATTTATTTAAGGTGGAACGTGTTTGATACAGTCACGTTATGCCTTGCCATTTATGTCATTCTCTGTGCACAAGCCTTATTTTTCTTCATTGCAGCTGGAAAAACCGTTGAAAATGCATGGGTGCAATTTCTATCCAATCAAACGCAAACTTGGGTTATTGTTATTGTGAGTTATTTTGTTTCCCGTATTTCGATGACATTAAAATCCATCAAAGCCCACCTAGGGGATAAAGAAGATGAAGCGTAACGAAGAGTGGATGGAAATTTACAAAAATGGGGACAAAGCAGGCTTCACACAATTATATGAACGCCTGTACGAACCGCTTTACTGTTTTCTCTACCGTTACACGCAAGAAGAACAGCTCAGTATCGATATTGTTCATGATACGTTTGAAATCCTGCAGAAGAAAAAGCAGGCATTCAATCCTGCGAAAGGAACAGTCAAAGCTTATTTATTTCAAATTGCTTACCGCTTACTAATAAATAAATTAAATCGAAGAAAGAAATGGCGCTCTCTGCTGCCTTTTTTAGCACCACAGTCTAATCACTCGATAAGCATGGATGAAAAATTATGGGTTCAGCAGGCCATTGCCGACTTGCCTGATAAGCAGCGGGCGATTATTTTACTGGTTTATTATGAAGACCTGCCGCAAAATGAAATTGCATCGATATTAGATATTCCGATAGGTACCGTTAAATCGAGGCTACATACGGCAATGAATACATTAAAAAACAACCTGGAGGAGGATTTTCATGCTGAAAGATGAATTTAATGAAGAAGATAAACTAAAGGAAGAGCTGGACCGATTTCAGGTAATCGTCCCTGAGCAGAAACGCAGGCAAAAACAAACAGCCTGGCAGCGATTTATCCATTATTTAGCTTCCCCTGCCAAAGATCCTTTAGAAAAAGCAACCGTCACCTTAACCGGGTTGAATTTAACAAGAATGGTTCCTTTAGCTTTAGGGGTTGGGATGAGTGTAATTCAATTATGGATTCATATGTAAACAATAAAATGCGAGTAAAGCAACTTTCTATTACTAAATTCTGCCCAACTTCCTTAACTACAGTTTTACAGATTCTAGATTAGGAGATGGTTTTATAACCTGGAATAATGGGAGGTTCGTAAATTCATGCAGGTAGTATCTTGACTTATCTTTGGATACCTTCTCCTTCTCTTACATGTATGGTTTCATGAGCTGGGGCATTACCTTGCCGGCCGTTTTATTGTAGAAATCCATAAAGACAATATCCAGATAAAACTTTTGAATACCCCTTCATGTTGCGTTGAAAGGGAAAGATGAGCAATGGGTGGGGCCGAATGACAAAGACGGAAATTATATAGAGAGCTATTTAAAATATGATCCGCAGGGTAAATGGTCTTTTTTATACATAATGGCGGGTTTTATTTTTCAAACAGTTATTTTTTTCAGCCTGGCAGCGAGCATCTTTTTTATTTTTCAATGCTGTATATATTTTCGGAGATGCTTTATTTTCTATTTGGAAACAAACTCCCTTTGGTGACACGAGCGCTGCTTTTCTTTTTGCCAGGTGGCAAACGATTCTATTTGTTAGCATTCTTTTACTAATTTATGTTTTCTTCTATATGTTTATTTGGATTCAATCGTAACTTCCACATGACAAGGGGCAGGTTTCATAACCGCTCCCTTTTAGGCTACTGATATAAAATTACTTTTCCCACAACATCATTTACCGGCAAGTTTTCCATTTTCTCCATCATTTGCGCTTACTCCTCTTTATTTAGTTTTAAATAAGTTTTGCTTCATATAAACAAAGTGAGCCAATTTACAATGAAGCCAGCTCACTTTGTTTGTTTATAGAAACAGATAATCTATTTTATTTACTCACTAGCAAGCCTTTTAATTTCTGCTTCACTTAAGTCTGTGATCTCTGCAATGTCACTGATTGACATATCTCTTGCTATCAGTTTCAAAGCTAATTCCTGGTTCCGCTTTTTTATCCCTTCTTCTATTCCTTCTTGCTTTCCTCTCTCAAAATAAGAATTCGGCAGCTGCATGACTATTTCTTTTTCCTCTTCCGGCAAGTTTTCCATTTTCTCCATCATCTGTTCTTCCTCCTCTTTATTTAGTTTTAAATAAGTTTCGAAATAACCATAAAGAAACTCCATTTGCGCCGGATTGATTTTCATCCGGGTAATCATACGCAGAAATTCCAACTTTACTTGGACACGCTCATGTTCTTCATAGCCCATCTGACTAAGCAATGCGGCTGCGGCCGGGTTGTCTGATTGAATATATTCTTTCCAGTTTTTCTTTCTTAATTGTAATTGTAAAAAGTTAAATTGAAGTACTTCTTGGGTAGGTGTATCGACTTTGAATTTCGTGGGTTCTTCTTGTTTCCTATTATAACTCAAAACGGCGATAGGTTGAATTGGTTTGCGGTGTTTAGCGTAAAGATAACTGAAGTAGAGAAACATTCTTTCGGGGAAATCTGCCTCATGGGTGGATTGTGCTTCGGTGTGGATATGGAGAATTTTATCCTCGTGATGCAACTTTACTTCGACGAGCACGTCAATTTCCTTTTTGGAGCCTTCAAGATAATCCAGGTAGACTTCCTGTTCAAGAAATGTGACGTTGGAGAAATCAATGTAGGGATGAAGGTCGGGGAAGAAGCCTTCGATAAATTCCTCGAAAAACTCTTGTATCAGCTTTTTCGTCAGCCGATCATGTTTCATGTAATCTGCTTTTTCTTCTAGTATAACGGGGACTGTAAACAATAGAGCACTTCCTTTCTTTTAAATTATATTTATTTTAGCAATTATTCTGAAATAAAACAATTATAGTTTTTTCATTCCTGCTTCGAAAAAACTAATACTACTTCCCTATAAGAAAAGAGCATCGTCACAGACCATGCTCTCCTCTCCCTTATAAGAACTGCTAAACTAATCTTTTTCATTATTCTCCCCTTGAACTTGCGGCTTCTTTCCTTTAAATGAAACGAAAAATACAATTAAACTCACAATAAAAGCTGCTAAGGCCAACCATGAAACTGCATTGGATACCGAAATGACATCTAAAAATCCAAGTACAGCAATGATAGGCATGACAAGAATAGCTCCCAGAACCTTTTTAAAACGTGCATATCTGGCTCTTTCTTTAAATGATGTCATGGCATCCTCCTTTTTCGTTATAGAAGGTTTTCCCGGCTTTCTTGCAGGTGAAACATGCTCCATAATACATCACATAAGAAATATGATAATTCTTCCGTGTATGCAATTCAAAAAGTCTTTTAACGCACAGTCTCCATAAACCGCTCTTTCTCCAGCTTCAATACTTTTTTCTGAATAGAAGCTTCTTCCTCTTCCTGCTCCTGCTCATCTAAAATGCGTGATGCTGTGTCAGATTCTTTTACAAACAGGTTAAAAAGATTCGCTTTCTCTCCTAATACGTCAAGCATTGCCACATCAATACTCTCTTCCGTTAATAAGCGATAAACGACAACGTTTCGAGATTGTCCCATTCGATAAGCACGGCTGATCGCCTGTTCTTCCATTGTCGGCTTCCATTGCGGTTCGCATAAAACAACCACATTGGCAGCCTGAATATTCACCCCGACACCGCCGGCAGTAATCTGGCTGACCAGAACGGAACCAGCTTCATCCGCTGTAAAGGCATCAATGATTTCCTGTCTTTTATGATTGGAAACATCCCCAGTAATGACGCGATGTGCCTCTTTTTCTAAATTACTGCTGATTGTCTGGATAACATCTTTAAAATAAGAAAATACCAGCACTTTATGACCGTTTTCTTTTGCATTTTCACAGATTTCAAGCAGCTTCTCAAGCTTCGGTGACTTACTCTGAGATTCGCCCTGCCAGCCTGCACGGCGCATGGCCATAACCTGTTCCTCTTTCACTGCCTGCTGATAGAACTTCTTCTCTTCTTCACCAAACGGAACCCATTCTGGAATAATCTCCAAATCCGGAAGCTCATGTAATACGTCCTTCCGATTCCTCCTTAAATAAACTGGAGCAATGGCTTCACGGAATGCTTGCGGATTACGCAACAGCATCTCTTCTGATAAGTCATCCGCAATTCCCGGCTGCAGGACAGAGACCAATTGCATCATTTCCTCTACCGTGTTCTCGAGTGGAGTTCCGCTCATAAATAAGACATACTCCGCTTCGTCTGCCAAATGATAAACATTTTGCGAGCGCTTTGTATTCGGATTCTTCACATAATGCGCCTCATCAACAACCAACGCATCAAAATGATGACTGCCTTCCAATGGCAGAGTTCCCGCCAATTCAAAAGTGGTTATTAAAATACCCGTACCTTCTTGCCAGGCCTGAAATTGTTCTTCACGATTGCTGCCGTGAAAGATAAATGCCTGTAAAGCAGACCGCTGTTCCATCTCTCTTTTCCAGTGGGCGATTACGCTTAGTGGACAAACAATGACAGCATGTCCCTGATGGTTTTGCCTGAGATGATTGAGAATAGCAAGCGCTTGAACCGTCTTTCCTAAGCCCATCTCATCCCCCAGCAGCGTCTTTTTATAAAGCAAAGCATACTTCGCACCAAAAATTTGATAATTTCTTAAGGTAATATGCAGTCCATTCGTATCAAGCGGATGGTTATTTACTGCTCCTACCACTTCTTCTGGCAGACTTTCGGAAATATTCTTCGAGTCAAAGTCCGTTGCTTTTTCAATTTCTGTATAGTAAAAGGCATTTTCTCTTTCAAAATGCTTTTTGAGCTCTTCTTTACTCACTTCAAAATCAAGCATATAATCTAATCTTTTCTTTATCTGTTTTAATTCCTTTTGATGCTTGTTTTTATTTAGATTGGCAAAAGCAGACCGTATTTTTTCCTTCTCCTCTTTCGGCTGAAATAAACCGCCAAAAAATCCTTTCTGTTTCTTGGCCATTTCAATATCAGATATCGTTTCATCATAATACTCCTGAAATTTCTCCTGCATCTCTTCAAGAATGTTTAACAAATGCCATTTTTTATAAATCGATTCCAGCAAATGAACATCTTCATCAGAAATATCATCCGGATTCACACGCGGCGTTGCCTGTTTATATACTGCTTCTTTTATTTTAGAAACTGCCTGATAAATGTGCTCTGCCGTTTTTTCATCCATTCCATCCAGCTGCGCCAGGTCCTGAGCTGGTTTATCCGCTATATCTTTCATTGTTTTCAGCCCATTATGCTTCAAAGTGTTTACAGGGAGCTCTTTATTCACTGTTAACATTGTATCTAAAGGCATCGTCTTTAATTGTTCATTTCCTGAGCTTGTTTTCAGCCTCTGCCATATTCCTTTGATTCGATTGTTAAATAACTCCTCCGAGTTCATATCGATGCTGTCGTATATCCGGTTCAGCTCCGCTTCTAACCGTTCTACGTCCTGTTTCGTCCGTACCATGATTTCTCCTCCTGCTGCTCTATATCAAACATGTAAAATTGTCTTTTTTATCGATCACAGACAGCAATTTTTTTTACCAGCTGCCTCATCTCTATTCAAAATTACATTCCGCTTCAGCAGAATGTATGACATTATATTATTGTAGCATTGTTTCCCGCACGATAAAAAGAGAAGATGTCTTTATCGTTACGTATTTACCCTTTATCGATAACGCAAACGCATTTCCTGTTTTCAAATGTAGATTAAAACCGTTCTTAACCATCATAAAAAACCGCTTGATATCTAAGTATACCAAACGGTTAGAACAATGTTGAAGCTGATCTATCACGAAAAAATGAATTTTCGTTTTATATTTGCATCAAGCAAATTCTATGTAATATCAAAATAATTCGCCCGATGAACCTTCTGAAAAAAATGCTGGTGAGATTTATTTTTTCGGCTTCCCTTAAAAAGATGATGATTTCTGCTTAATAATTCCTTATAATACTGAGCAAATCCCGCATGTGATAATCGCAAATTAGCCATTCTTTTCATTGGCTCATCAGTTTTATCCATCTTATCATCCTCCTTGCTTTAGCGTATGTACAAGGTGAGTCAATTATGAAAGCTGGAAGGAATTTAATTACAAATTAAAGATGATTGCAACATACTGTCAGTTCCACGGTGAAAACTTCTTTTTTCGATGCTATTTTCCCACCGTCTAAAAGCCTGCTTACAAGGAATCTCAGTCTCCTGAGAGAAAGCAGACAAACTCCGCTCAATATACTGTTTTTATAATTACACTAATATCCTTGTACGTGATTTTTAGAAAAGCATTTCACTGCATACTTTCCCCAATCTCTTTCTTCATAACAATCTCCATTTTTCTCCTGCTCCGAAACGCCCCGACTGTCAACACAGCCATCAGCACACAGATAATGATTCCTAACATGAAAGCTGGTTCATAGCTGTTGGAAAGGTCATACATATAACCGAAGACCGCAAATCCGAAAGACTTTACTAACGCCTGTCCCATCGTTACATAAGAGAAAATTTCAACAAAATGTTTCTTTCCAAATAATTCTTTTGTAATCAATGGCAGCCCGACGATAATAACCGATGCATGAATACCGTACAGAAGGGAAGCAGTAAACACGGTAGCATAGGTTCCATGAGATATGAAAAATAGACTGAAGCCAAATGCAATCAACAGCACACTGACAATCAACGTCATTTTCACACCAAATTTATCACTGGCTGCTCCAAAGAGAAATTTGGTAAGCAGGTTCGATATCATCGAAGCCGAAACTAATGTGGCAGCGGCTGTAGTGGTTAATCCGACAGTATCACCGTAGGAGGTTAACAGCTGGTTTAATCCGCTGATCAACCCGGAAAATGAAGCAATGATAATTACACAGAAAAAAGCTAAACTCGTTATCGCAACTTTCACAGGTACGCCCTTTTCATTTTCTTTTTTAAAGGTTTCTTGATCTTCTAAGGTTTCTGCATAGCCATATGGTTTGTACCCTTTATCCTCCGGTTTAAAGCGTAAAACAAAAATGGTGAAAGGCAGGACAATCACTCCGATAATAATCGCGGTGATCACATATGCAGTTCTCCAGCCAAAGCTGTCGATGAAAGAAGCAATCACCGGATTCATAATTGCTCCTCCAATACCTGTAAAAGCACCGATGATTCCCAAAGCCATTCCCGTTTTTTTGTGAAACCAATTTTGAACAATAACCGGAATAGGAATATAAAAAATAAATGCTCCGACAAATCCGATAACGATACCAGAAAGGTACCATTGCCATATTTCTGTATATAACGACATGGCAGCAATAGCCGAAAGAGCTACCACAAAGGCAACAGATAATGTAATGCGGACATCGATTTTAGGTAATAATTTTGCCACTAAAGGAGAAGCCACAAACATTGCCAAGCATAGAAAAGTCATGTATAAAGACATATCTCCTGTGCCAATCCCCAATTCCTTTGTAACAGAAGGAAAGAATATACCCGATGTGTTGAAAATTGTACCTAAGCCGGCAAAATTGATCATACAGCAGACAATTAAGACCACCCAAGCGTAATGGAATTTTTTCTTCTCTTTCATTTTGCATCACCTTTTTCAGCTAGTATCCATTCATTCACCATCAAAGTAATTATCCCCTCTGGAACAACCCTGGGGGTCTGTCATTTTACCAACGGGAGAGACTGCCCTCTCCCACTGTATGGTGCTTCCTATGCCATTCCATTCGATTTGAAATAGAACCGTGCTTAAATCACTGTAACACGCTTTACGCGGCTTCTACCATACCTTCATTCTCTTTCTTATATCTTTTATTAACGTAAATTGCAAGCAACACACCTATAGCTGTTATGGCAAAGTTAAACAATAAAACATATTTTGGTCCGTCTACACCGCCAACTCTTGTAATCACACCAGCTGCACTTAAAATAATATAGTTAGCCAGACTGGATGAAATCATAACAATGGACGTGATTTTTCCTTTATGCTTTGGAAACAGTTCATTTGCTGTGGATGTTACTAACTGTAATACTCCGCCAGCTGCAGCGAATCCGAGAATAAACCCGCCAATCAGTAAAATAGCCGGCGTTTCTATAAAGTAAATAATAAGCAGCATAACCGCTGATATCGCTGGATATAAAATAAGCACTTGAACTGGTTTGAGCCATTTTTTATTGATGAAAACAGCCGTTAATAATACAGCAACAATAGATCCGATGGCATAATAGGACTGAATGGTGCTTGGATTTTCCATACCATATAATGTTCCTAATTCCTGGTTGGCATTCAGCCAGAGCTGGAATGTAGAAGTACATGTAAATGCAATAAGAATAATGACCACGCTTGTCGCTGTGAATTTCATTTTTTCTTTCTTCTGGTTCTTATCAGTCTTTTGGGTACTGCTATTTGGCGGTAATGGCACAAAAGCCAGCAACACACCGTCTATAGCGAGCAGAATCGCTACAAAGTAAAAAACGGTTTGGAATGACATTTGGCTGGCAGCCACAAACCCTATCATAAAAGGTAATGCAAACTGTCCGATAGATATAGAGAACTTAGTGAACATATTCGCTATACTGCCCTTTTTACCGAAAATCTCCATAAGGGATGGAATAACCCCGGTATCCAAAAAGGAATTGGCAGCTCCTCCTAATAAGGCAAAGACAAAAGCAACATAGAAATTCGGAGCAAAAATGATTCCAACAAAGAATAATACATATAAACCGACACCAATCAGACTGGAAACTCTTCTGCCAAATTTATCGGAAACAGGTCCTGAGATTGGCAGCGTAATCAGACGCCCCAGCCCTAATGCAGCAATAACGGTAAAAACGATACTTACATCCAACGCGCCATTGGGCAAGGTTGCTGCTCCCCACAGCTCTGCCAGCTCATCTTTATATTGTGCCAGAATAGATACTCCAATACCATGGATAATAAAAGTAATATAGAGTGCCAATGCAGCTGGATAATATCTTTTCGTATTCATGATTTTTTTCTCCTCTCATTTGAAGGACTTTTTATTTTCTACTGGATATAAAATGATTCATCATTCTGTGGGAGTTTACGCTCCAATGTTTTCAGGTTAGTGTGACTGCTGCGAAAAACACTACGCTAAATAGTTTTTTGCTATCTAGTTGTAACAAACATCATATTTAAGAAAATTCATTAACCTGACAACATTGGTTTACGCTCTCCTCTCACAGAATAGGATTAATACGGCATTTCGATGACTTACCCTTCCAAATCAGTACAGCGTAATCAAAACATCTGATTTTTCACATATTCCACTGGCATTTCCTGACCTGTCCACAATTCGAATGCGGCAGCGCCCTGCCAAAGCATCATCCCAAGACCATTGATTGCCTGGCAGCCAACGGTCTCTGCCATCTCCAACAGCTTTGTTTTTCTAGGGATATAGACCACATCGGAAACAATCAATTCCGGACGCAGCCAAGAAGGGTCGGGAACTAAGGCTTGCCCTTCAAGCGGTTTCATTCCAACACCTGTTGCATTTGTTAAAATATCGCTTGCTGCAATTTCTTCTTTCAACGTTTTTTTATCTTCTAACCGATACACATTTGCTATACAGTCCCCTTCCATTTTTTCATTGATAATCACCGTATTATTTTCCGCCCGGTTAAAATATTCATCGTCTCGATTAAAAATGGAAATTTCTTTTACTCCTTCCAGAGCTGCCTGGATAGCAATTGCCGTTGCCGCCCCACCGGCTCCCAAAAGGGTGATTTTCTTTCCTTTTACATCGATATGATTTTCTTTCAAGCTGCGAAAATAGCCGATCCCATCTGTGTTATAACCTATTAATTTGCCATTATCATTTAATACGGTATTCACAGCACCAGCAAAACGCGCTCCATCTGTTAATTCATCCAGTAATGGAAGTATTTTTGTTTTGTTCGGCATGGAAACATTAAATCCACGCAGGTTTAAGGCCCGGAACCCGGTGACAACATCCTCCAGCTGCTTGTTATCTACCTCAAATGCCATATAGACATAATTTAGTCCCAGTTCCCGAAATGACATATTATGCATTGCCGGAGATAAAGAATGTCCAATAGGTGTTGCTGTCAGTCCAATCAATTTTGTTCTTCCGTCGATTCTGCCTTGATCTGTCATGTTAATTCCCTCCTGAATTTTTGATAACATACCATTGATTTTTTCTATTTTACCTATACACTACACTCTAATGCCCCACTACATTTGTGAAATATTTCACATGAATAACTGCAATAATCCCATTTTTTTATTAGGAAGCATCTTATCCTGGTTAACTGGGTTTTTATTTTATAAACTCTGATGCAGCAGATGCAACGTCTGTTTTAATTCCGCCGCTGCAACCTGTCCGGGCGCTGATGCTTTATTTGCCGCACCAAATGTTAATGCAGAGCCAAATACTTCCCCAGCGAGACGGCTAATAACGCCCTTTCCTGCCATCGACATTGTAATAATCGGCCTGTCAGCAAATTTCTCCTTCATTTCTCTCGTAGCATCCAATAATGTCAGTACGTCTGCCGTTGTTTCCGGCATAACAGCAATCTTCGGTAAATCGCCGTCCAGCTCTTGAGCCCGGCAAAGTCTGGTTATGATTTCTTTCTTATCTGGCGTCTTGTTAAAATCATGGTTTGATATGATAACAAATACACCATGTTCATGCGCGGTTTCGATGATTTGTTTTACATCTTCGGGTTGATTGAAAAGTTCGACATCAACGATATCAACCTGCCCTGTTGCGGATATTTCACGGTTCAGTTGTAAATAATAATTAACAGAAACCTCTTTTTCTCCTCCTTCATTGAAGCTGCGGAAAGTAAATATCAGAGGCATCTCCGGAAGCACCTTGCGTATCTCCGTAAGGGCTTCTTTTACTTTTTCGATATCCTCAACCTGTTCAAAAAAATCAACACGCCATTCGACTACATCACATTCCAGGCTTTTTAGAAAATCTGCTTCTTCTATCAACTGGTCAACCGTTTTGCCAACCATCGGGATGCAAATCTTTGGCATCCCTTCACCGATACGAATATTTTTTACTTCCACGGCTTTGATCATTTTTTCTCCTCCTTGGGATGAATAATTAGGAATCCTTTAAAAAGGAATCGCTTCTTTCTTCTCTGGTTCTTCAAAGGCACCTATTTTCTCTAATGTTGTAAGAATATTTCTTCCTTCACGTGTGCCGTCCATAATTTTTCTGGCGCCCCAGCTGTCTCCGATATTTACGACTTCCACATGGTTTGCCTGGAAATATTGCTGTAATTCTGGAACTTCTTTATTTTCAGGACGCATTCCCAGACAGATAAATCCATAATCAAATGCCATTTGTTCTTCTTCGTCTTGATGTTTGATTTGGAAAGAATTGTCTTCTACTTTCGTCAATGCTGTTTCGGTTCGAACATCGACCTCATAATCCTTCAGCATGGTCATCATTGAAATTTTTGTAATATGGTCTAAGCCTGCGCCAACTGCCGGCATCATTTCTATCATGCTGACATCGCTGCCACGTTTGCTGAAGAATTCTACCACATCCAGACCGACAGCACCGCCGCCTACTACAGCGATTTTCTTTCCTTCTAAATACTGCGCTTCAAATTCATCAATCTGCTGAAGCAGTTTAGCAATAGAATAAATACTGCTGTTTTCCTTATCAATACGATCATGGAGACCTTCAATCGGCGGCAACAACGGCTTAGACCCTGTAGCATTAACAATAATATCGGGGTTTAGGCTTTCCACTAACGCAATGGTTGCTCTTGAATTTGTTAAAATTGTCAAATTATCTAATTGCTCTGCTCTTTTTTCCAGATATACAGGAAAATCTAAAATCCGCTTCTTATCAGGAAGCTTCGAAATCTCTCTGGCTAAACCGCCTAGTTCTGCTTTTTCTTCGATAAGAAATGTCTTACATCCCACTTCCGCTGCTGTACATGCTGCTTCCAGCCCCGTTGTTCCGCCGCCAATCACAACAACCGTTACGTCCTTCTTCACTTTTCTATCCTTATACGCATCGCCGCCAAATAAATCCGAGTTCACCGTACATCTTATTGGACGGTTCAGAGCGATACGATGACCGGCACAGCCGATATTACATGAAATACATTTTCGAAGCATATCTTCCTGGCTATCTCTTACTTTATTGACCCAGTTCGGATCTGCAATCAAGCCGCGTCCCATTCCAATTAAATCTGCATCGCCTTCTGCCAGAATTTTTTCTGCTGTCAGCGGCTGACGGACATTTCCTGTTGTAATCGTCGTTTTATGGAATTTTTCCCGCACTGCTTTTGCCATATAAGAACGCCAGCCATCCGCTAAATTCATTTCGTCGATTTGATATTGGATGGTATCATTTACTGCAGCTGATACGTTAAAGATATCTACTTCATCATCTAAATATTCCAGGATATGCAGGATATCTTCTAATGTATTGCCGCCCTCTACAAATTCATCGGCACTTACCCGGAGACTGATTGGAAAATGCGGACCGACCTCCTGACGAATACGGTCGATGACCATCCGCGGGAATCGTGCTCTATTTTCATAGCTTCCTCCAAATTCATCGGTCCGTTTATTATAGATTGGTGATAAGAATTGATTCAGAAGATAGGAATGTCCGGCATGGATTTCAATTGCATCAAATCCGGCAGCAACCACACGTTTAGCTGATTTACCATAGTCTTCAACAATTTCAAGGATTTCTTCTTTTTCCAACGGTCTTGGAACAGCCCCTCCCGCTTTCGAAGGAACATTGGAAGCAGATACCGGCTGATGTCCAATTCTTTCCGGCACAGCAGATGCTCCTGCATGATTGATTTGAATAGCTGCTTGTGTCCCGTGTTTATGCAGCTTTTCTGTTAATTTATATAACCTGGGAATAAATTGGTCATGGTCAATACGAAGCTGTGTTGTTCCGTTCGATCCCATTGGAAAAGATACACAAGCATTTTCGACTATAATTAATCCAGTCCCTCCCTTTGCTCTCTGCTCGTAATACATTATATGCTCATCATTCATCGATCCGTCTACTTCGGCGAAATTTGTTCCCATAGGCGGCATAATGATTCGGTTGGGTATCGTCATCCTTCTGACAGTTAACGGTTGGAAAATATGTTCATATACACTCATTATAATACCTCCACTTTATTATTTCGTGAAATATTTCACAATTAGTTTTAAAAAAATTTGAAGCTGCTTTTTATTCCTTAATTTCCTTTACACCTTTATTATATTTGATACTGATTCATAAATCTAATAGGTTTTTTCAACAAATCAATAGATTTTATCTATGAATCATAGCATAATAAATATACAGGACGCTCCGAAGCGAATGGAGGTATAAAAATGAATTTAAAACATCTTCAATATTTCAGAGAACTGGCGCACAGTGAACACCTTACCAACACAGCGAATAAACTTTCCATTTCTCAGCCGACATTAAGTTACGCCATTACTGAGCTGGAAAAGCATCTTGGAGTCTATCTATTTGAAAAGCAGGGCAGAAATATTAGATTAACAAAATATGGACACTTTTTTCTTGAGTATGCAGAAAGGTCACTGGCTGAACTGGAAAGAGGAGAAAAAAAACTGCGTGAACTGACCAGTCCGTCACACGGAGTCATTGATCTGGCGTTTATTTATACGCTTGGACCTTATTTCATTCCAGAAATAATTAAGAACTTTTCTGAACAAGGCGCCTATAAAAATATCTCTTTTTCTTTTTATCAGGGAACCACCAAAAATATAATTCAAAATCTAAAAGAAAATATGTACGATATTGCCTTCTGTTCGATGAAATATAATGAACCTGACATTGAATTTACACCCGTTGCAGAGCAGGAGCTTGTATTAATTGTTTCGGAAAATCACCCTTTAGCAGACAGAGAAAGCATTGACTTAGAGGAGACAGCCAGCTACCCCTATGTTTATTTCAACCAAAACAGCGGGCTGCGTCCCATCGTTGATGAATTATTTCATAAAGTAAATTTAACTCCTGAAATTATTTGTGAAGTGGAAGAAGATAATGCCATGGCCGGGCTGGTCGCAGCCAATTATGGGATTGCCGTGATCCCGAATATAGGGGCGCTTTCTCATTTTCCGGTTAAAGTCATTAACATAAAAAAACCTGTTTATCACCGCTTTATCTATATGGCTGCCAGGAAAAACGATTACCTGTCCCCAGCAACCAGCGCATTTCGCAGCTTTGTCATCAGCTATTGTCAAAAACATTATTTAAAAACAAAAAACAAAGTGGAATAGCCCGCAAACTCATTTTGCCTTGTCATCAAAACAGGCTGCCTGGATACTCCAGACAGCCTTCATCTCAATAACTTATATTAATTGCATCGTTGTGATACAGGTGAAATCATCCTGAAATGTACTGATTTCTGATGTTACTTCTTTTCCATCCTGTTTGATTTCAACCGTATAAGTTTCATCCCGAGGAAGCCATAAATCAATAAAGCCATTCTCTCCGGTTTGTATGGTTTCATCTATAATCACATCGCCCGCTGCATTTTCAATGTAAACCTCAAATTCTTCTTGAACCATTTCTCCCTGACATCCTGTTAGACTATGAATTTCACAGGGATGCGTCTGCTGTTCAAAGGGAGCTATCGAAACAAAAAATTCATCCTCCGGCAAATCATATACTGCTTCCTCCTCTCCCTCATCATTTGTTACAATCAGCTGCTCGGAAGTAATGGATGCATTCTCGTCAACAATTTCTTCTGTACTATAATGATGGACTAATTCCTTGATATCTACGGTTTCGTCCAATGCATTTCCTTCCTGATTGTCCTCTTCACTACTGCAGGCAGTTAATAAAACCAACAATCCAAACAAGACCAGGATTATTTTCTTCTCCATGAAATTCACACTCCAAATAGGGTTTCTTGTCTTGTATTATACGGGACGGCGATGCTTTTTCCTATATTCGCATGATAACTGACACAATATAGTTAACTTTATAGGAAGAGGAAGGGCTATTATGAACAGAACGTTCATAAATGTATGTAAAAGAGTTGAAAGATACACATCTCCTAATCTTTCCATTTTTATATTTATAGTGTATTCTTAAAATATAAATGAATATACTATTAAAAATCGCCCGGTGCATTCACACCGAACGGTTTTTACAATAGACTGCTTCATCATAATGAGTAGCGCTGAGTTATTGAAATAATCCCTCAAACGCCCGCTAAAGCATGCGAGGGTTTATTTTTTGTGGCCCTAAAATATAGCTAGGGATAGAGCTATATTTTAATAGAAACAGCAATCCTCTTCAAATCAAGTCGCGCAGATAAGCGATTTTCTTTTTATCTTTCTGGTTATTTTTGTTCGCACGATAGCTGTCCTTAAAGGAAGCCTCATATACTTTCAAATATTGCTCAGATGTTAAAAGATAATACGTCGCATCTCCCTGCTGATGGAGTTCTAATTCCTCAAGCGATATCCCCGCAAAGTCCGGCAATGTGTCCATAATACCGAATCCGACAGCCAGCCCATCCTTTTCAAATTCATGCTCATGCAAATCAACAAAGCTGTATCCCAGAGATAGCATGGCCTTCATAATGTCGTCCCAATCATAGATAGCTTGTTCTGGCGGAATCTCCCATCCTCTTTTATCACCGGGAACATGTATATCCAGATCCTGTGTATCCCAGTTCTTCCCTGTAACTATTTCTAAACCTACAGACCCCATTAATAGAGGAGTAATTTCTTTCTGATTAAGCTGTTTTGCAATGGTTAAAAAAATAGAAAATTTTTCATTTTGCATTTAGACATCTCCCTTTGTTCAGAGACTTAGTTAAATATATACTCCTTGCATTTCTTGATTCCCATACATATGCAATGCTTTGGTTATCATTGCTGCTACCTTTTCCTTCTCTACCGATATAGATGCATATTGTTCTACTTCATGTTCACCAACACAGACACTGTACAAGGCATTTTCGAACAAGCATTGATCATTACTGTCATTTCCAAATGCAATAAACTCCTGAACATGCAAGCTATGTAATCCTCTTACTTTATTAATTCCAAGCGGGCTGATATCTATCGCATTTTCCCCTTTATAATAGGTTATATTTACAGGCAATTCGGCGAGCTCATCTATCACACGTTGCGGCGGCTGAAACAAAACCAGCTTGCACAGCTTAGGCAGACTTCTTAACTCTCTGTTCTGTGCGGAAGACTGATTAATATTCTTATAAATAGGATGTGTCTTCTCTCCAGTAAACGCATAATCCCAGTCACTATCTGCTAAATAAGTTATTTGATGATCTTCTACCAGCATAATCAGTTTTGTAAGCAGGCTATCTTGAAAATGGATAACATCCATCTTCTTCCCGTTTGAAGTATATGCTCCATTCCCTCCAACCAGTTTTTCTTGCTGCAAAGATTTCGGCAAGACTGGCAATAAATCACGGATTGGTCTTGCCGACGCAAAAATCACTTGATGCCCTGCTGCCTTTATTTCTTCCAGCGCTTGTATAATGGAGGAATCAATTGTTTTCCCATCAAAGCAAATCGTTCCGTCTATATCAAAAACAAAATTCATGTGAATCACCTCTTTTTCAAGTATACTATGGATAAAAAATTACGAAAGGACAGATGTCCCGAGGAGGAAATAACATGGAATTAAACCAATTTACCGTCATTTACAATTATTCCATTTCAAATAACCTGGGAAAGGAAATCCGCATTCGAACGTATAAATCACAAGAATACATATTAACCGCCGGAGAAGAAATCGACGGATTTTATTTTTTAATAAACGGAAGATACTTTGTTTCCAGTCAAGAAATCACGGGTAAGGAACTGCTGCTCCGTTATTGCCAGCCCCCTGCTGTTATGGGAGATATTGAAATTCTGGAAGGCGGTCTGATTCAATCAAATTGCATCGCCGCAGAACCATGTACATTTGTCTTTGTTCCGAAATGGATATATGAAAAAGAGTTAAAGTATGATGCAGTCTTTATGCAAATATTATTAAAAGAGCTGGCCTATAAACTTCGGACATGCACTATTTCATCCAGAGTAAATGCCCTATCCCCTACAAATGTCCGATTGGCTGCTTTTTTGTGTACAATTGCTTCTGATTCAGATTCGAGAGCGTCCTATCTTTTAACAAATAATATGGAAGAAACTGCTGCTTTAATTGGAACCACGAAAAGGCATATCAACCGGATTTTGAAACAATGGACGGATCAAGAAATTGCAGAACGAGAGAAGGATGAAATACGAATTTTGCAATGGGATAAGGTGGAGGAGATTTCTGAGGGGGTTCGGTTTGAATAGGTATATATTGCTGCCATTTTCTTTATATCAAAAATGCGAAATTAAAGTCCCCTCTCATAGCAGCCTTTGCTCATAAAGAAAGATGATAAAAACTTATCCTGCATTTTGAATTATGGGTAGAGTAGAGATTACCCATAGTTCAAAATGCAGGATTCGGAATTAATTACTTGAAAGTCAAGTACTATTCTTCATCATGCTGAGCTATTTATAAACATTAATAAATACCCACACTTGCTAATAAAATAGCTGGTATAAGCGCTAATATCGGGAAAACAATTGCTACTACTGCAATATCTTTGTATGACTCTTTATGTGTTAGTCCTGTTACAATCAATATCGTTATTACCGCTCCATTGTGTGGCAGCGCATCTAAACCGCCTGAAGCGATGGATGCGATACGGTGAAATGCTTCTGGTGCAATACCAGATGTCGCAGCGATTTCATTATATTTTTGACCTAAAGCTTCCATCGTAATACCTAAGCCTCCAGAAGCTGAACCAGTCGCTCCAGACATCAAATTGGATGCAACAGCCATTGAAATAAGCGGATTTGCCTCAATCCCCAAGATATAATCACTTAATTTTTGGAATCCCGGCACTACTCCTACCACCGTTCCAAACCCAACCGCTGCTGAAGTATTAATCATCGCCATTACCGAATCCGTAGCTCCTTGATTTAATGAAGGAATCAGACCTTTAATTTGGTTTAATGAGAATAAAATAATTAATAAGATACCAACTAATAAACAAACAACAATATCCCAATATAAAATATTAAGCGTAATGATTACTGACACTAGAGGCAGTAAAGACAAAAGAATGTGTGGCGGTTTATCAATTAACTTTCCTTTTGCTTCAGAATCTTTTTCTAATTCATGGAATCCGTAGCCAGCCTTTTTTAAATTCTTTTCTCTTTTCTTTAAATAGAAATAAGCGACTCCGCCCATAACTAATGAAGCAGCAAGTCCCATAACAGGTGCAGCTGCCGCTGTTGTATTAAAATAAGCAGTTGGAATCAAATTCTGAATTTGCGGCGTCCCGGGAAGTGCCGTCATAGCAAATGTCATCATCCCAGTTATAATTGTAGCTGGCATCAGCTTTCTAGGAATATCTGCTTGCCTAAACATACTTACCGCAAGTGGATAGACAGCAAACACAACAACGAACACACTAATACCACCATATGCCAAAACTGCTGAAGCCATAATTACACCAATAATTGCTTGCTTTTCACCAAAAACTTTAATTATACCTTCCGCCACCGACTGGGCCATGCCACTAAATTCCATTAACTTACCGAAGATTGCACCTAACATAAACACAGGAAACCAATTCTTCGTAAAGTCGACAAACCCTTGCATATATGTATTTGTATATGCATCAAGCAAATCCAGCCCACCAAATACCGCCACAACTCCAGCACAAATCGGTGCAATCCAGATAATTGACCACCCGCGATAGGCTAGAACAATTAACAAGACTAAGCCTAATAATATCCCTACCATTTGATCCCCATCCTTTTGTAAGGGTTTACATTTTACTGTTCGTATAAAGTTGATGAAAGTACTAATCTATCTGTCAGGAAACTTAATACAGATTAGAGACTCTGTGCTTTCTTGTTAAAAAGATTAGGGGCCAGTTTTAATGGCCCCTTCAATTAACTGCTAGGAAAATCAAAATTAGTTTCATCCGAGGCGGATTGGTCAAACCATCTTTCGGAGACCGTTTTAGTTTTAGTGAAGAATCGAGCAGTATCTGGACCAAACATTTGCCCTTCCCCAAATCGTGAATCTTTCCACCCTCCAAAATTATGATAACCTACAGGAATTGGAATCGGTACATTTACGCCAACCATTCCCACTTCAATTTCTTGAGTAAATTCACGGGCATCACGGCCACTATTGGTGAATACGGTCACACCATTACCATATTGATGATTATTGATTAACTGTATGGCTTCATCAATTGAATCGACTGCAGTGATTGTACGTACCGGACCAAATACTTCTTCTTTGTATATATTCATATCAGAAGTAACATTATCTAATAACGTAGCATCGAGATAAAATCCTTCCTTGTTCTCCACATCAGGGTTCCTTCCATCTACAACAATATTAGCTCCTTCTTTTACTGCTTCATCAATAGCACTTAAAATGCTTTGTTTTGCTTCGGCGCTTATTACTGCACCAAAGTCAGCTGTCTCATCATCATAAGATCCAGCTTTCAGCTTCTCCACTTTTTCTTTTAGCTTCCCTGTAAATACTTCTGCCGTCTTTCGCCCTACTGGCATCGCTACGGATATGGCCATACAGCGTTGCGATGCTGAACCGTAAGCAGCACCTAGAAAGGAATCGACTGCTTTATCAATATCGGCATCTGGCATAATAACCATATGGTTTTTCCCACCGCCAAAAGCATTGACACGTTTATGGTGCTTCGTACCTGTTTCATAAATAAATTCAGCTACTTTTGTAGACCCTACAAAGCTTATCGCCTGAATATCTTGATGTGTAATAATGGCATTGACCGTATTTTTATCCCCATTTACAACATTCCAAACACCAGCAGGTAAACCAGCCTTTTCCCATAGCTCCGAGAGTAATATAGCAGAGTATGGAACTTTTTCGGATGGTTTTAATATCATTGCATTTCCTACTGCTACCGCCATCACGCTCATTGCAAGCGGTACCATAACTGGGAAATTAAAAGGAGAAATACATGTTACAACGCCAAGCGGCTGTTTCATGGAATAAGCATTTATTTCCCCGCCAACATTAACAGAATATTCCCCTTTAAGTATTTGCGGCGCTCCAATTGCCAGGTCAACTGACTCTATCCCCCTGCTTATCTCTCCTTTTGCATCAGAAATTGTTTTTCCGTTTTCTTTCCCTATTAACTGTGCTAATTCCTCTGTATTTTCAACTAATAATTGACGGAACTTAAAAAGAACTTCAACTCTTTTACCCACAGAAACTTTTGCCCATTTTGCCGCAGCCTTTTTGGCTAATTGTATCGTCTCATCTACTTCTTCATCGGAAGCATAAGGAACAGCAGCTATTTTCTGACCAGTTGACGGGGTGTATACATAACCAAACTTATCATTCTGTCCTTTCACTTTCTCTCCATTGATATAATGTGTTACTGTATCTAACGTTACCGTAGCCATATCGTCAATTCCTCCCATTTAGTATTTTTTCATAAAATCAATAGTATCTTATTAATTATTAAAAACTACTTAGCAGGTTCAACCTTTTGTTCTGTTAACATGAGATATGCTGTCGACATATCTTTATCTTCGTAACCTTTTATATTAGATTCAAAGTAGTCTACTAACGCTTCACCTAAAGGCAATTTTGTTTTAAATGAATTGGAAACATAATTTGCCAGCCTTAAATCTTTTAATAGTAGCTCCGTAGTGAATGCTCCTTTATAATACTCATCTTTAGCTATAAAATTTTTATAGTTTCGTCTAAATACATCACTTTGTCCTGAGCTTACATTTACGATTTCATAAACGATATTATGATCTAACCCTGCTGCATCTGCGATAGATAGAGCTTCTGCAACGGCCTGTGTATGAATACCAGCCATTAAATTATTAATTAATTTAACAACAGTTCCCACTCCATGGTCTTCTCCTACATGAAAGATGTTTTTGCCGATTGCTTTTAGGTATGGTAATGCGAAATCATATGTTTCTTTGTTACCTCCAACCATCACACTTAAGCTGGCTGCTTCTGCGCCAGTTACACTTCCACTTACTGGTGCGCCTAAGTATTGAGTCCCGTTTTGTAAGGCAGCTTTTGCAATCGTTTTATTTAATTCTGGAGAAACTGTGCTTAGGTCAACCAATGTTAATGATGTTTTTCCATTCTCTACAAGGCCCTCGTTACCTAAATAAACACTTTCTACAATGGGTGGCGTTGGCAAGCTAGTAAATATAAGATTTACTTCACTTGGCAGTGTGGCGGATGTGAATCCAATATTTCCACCAATTTCAGCGAACCTCTTTTCATTCATTTTGTTTACATCTACTCCATAAACGGTATAACCCGCTTTTAGTAAATTGCTTGCCATTGGATAACCCATATTCCCTAACCCAATAAAACCAACTTTCTTTGTGTCCATCAAACCCCTCCTTCAAATAATTTTCACGAATGGAAACGCTGTCATTTTACTGTTTGATAATTGTTAAACCTCCATTCTTCTTCTATATTTATATTTCACATACTAAAGTCAAATACCGCGGTCACCGAAATGCATTAACAACATAATAAATGTAAAATTAAAAATAGTCAAGACTTTTCAAAAGATTGATTCTACATTTCAAAAATATTATGCTATTCTAAATGAAAGGGGGCTATATTATGACACATATAACAGCAAGAAAGCTAAAAGCCCTAGAGACCAAAAAAGCACTCTTGGAAACTGGGCTAGAACTTTTTGATAAAAAAGGGTTTGATAATGTAACGGTGGATGAAATTGTAAAAACCTGTAATGTATCTAAAGGGGCTTTTTATGTGCATTTCAATAGTAAATATGATATTTTCAATGAAAAATTTAAAGATATTGATAATTTCTATTCCGAATTTCAGAAAGGAATATCAAATGACATTAAAGCAAGTGAAAAAATTCTTATATTTTTTGAAGCTCAAATGATTTATTTACGTGACGAGTTAGGGAAAGATTTAATCAGAACTGTATACATGAATGCAATGTCGCTAACCATTAACAAAAATCATTATTTATCTGACCCAAACAGGAATCTTTATCAAGTAATTAACTCTTTTGTTCAGGAAGGAATTAAGAATAAAGAATTTAAGAAAGGATTAACGACGGAAGAAGTATCTGTATTAATTACGAGGTGTATGCGAGGCACTATCTATGATTGGATTATTTTCGGAGAACAATTTGATATCGTGGAGGAAATGAATAAATTCACATCTACTATCTTGGATGGGTTAAAAAGGTAGTAAATATATCATTTTGGGCGATGATTTCTTACATTAATAAATTAGGAATTACTTGATTTACTTTCCCTGCTCTAATTTGTCTCTAAAATGAAGAACGATTTGGGAAAGATCCCGATAAAATTCACTATGCTATATATATATCGGTAAATGCTTAACGATAATTTTGTGTATTACAAATAAAGTGACATACATACTGTTTATAATGTAGTAGACGGCTGATTAAAGAAAAAATATCTGATTTACGAAGTTAGCTTTCCTGATATTCGGAAGATACAGGACGGTTAACTTCTTTTTGGATATGCATGATAATTGCAGTTACCTTTTAAAATGATCTATAATCTCTCTAAAAATATGCCAATATATTCTACTCTAATCACTGAAATCCCCAGTAATATATTTCACTCATCAACAAGTTCCTCTACTACAACCCTAAGTACCTTCAATATATGAATTATTTGCTTTCATATTTTCTTTGATTATCCTCATTTGCTATAGTAACTACTATACAGAATAAACTGAATTTCAGGAGGTTTATTATGCCAAACAAAACATCATTACAATTACCTGAAGCATTCGAGCAATACCGCTCTATCATTCAAGATACGCTGATACCAGTTGTAAAGGTTTCTACTACAGAGCGGAAAACATCTTTATTCGAAAGCAAGTTTGCAGGTGACCCTTATTTCCCTGCTTCAATGGAGTACCCTGAAAATGAAGAGGGAATTCCTCTAAAACTATTGACGCAAATTAATTTTGAAGAAGTTCCTGTTCATTTACCGCATTTTCCCCATAAAGGGATTTTGCAATTTTATATTGATGGCAATGATGATTTGCTGGGAGTAGATTTTGATGATGGACAAAATCAATCTGGGTTTCGAGTAATCTATCATGAAAAAGTAATTCAAGATGAATCCCAATTAATCCAAGACTTTTCATTTGTAACACTGCCAGATGATGAGCTATTTTTCCCTGTCGAGCAGGAAATGGGATTAGCTTTTGAGACAGACTTGGAAGCTCTCACAGGAGGCGATTATCGCAGTGATGAAATGTATGCAGCTATTTTCGATGAAATAAACCATGATGAAAAGCTAGAGGAAGCATTCTTCCAGCTATTTAATGGGACAGGTCATAAACTTGGCGGCTACCCCTTCTTTACACAGGAAGACCCGCGTGCCTATGGAGATTATCAAGATGCAGATATATTGCTGCTGCAAATGGATAGTTCCGGAGATAAGATTGTATGGGGAGATTCCGGTGTCGGGAATTTTTTTATCTCTGAAGAGGATTTGAAAAATAAAGATTTTAGTAAAGTACTCTTTAATTGGGATTGTTATTAAAATATTGCCTGTGCTGTTTTATATTTTGAACAGCACAGGATATTTTATACCCAATCTACTAAACATAAAATATACTCACCTTGCTATTTTTTCCCTTCTTTTTACCTCTCCTTAACCCCTCTCCCGGCAAACACCGTTGTTTTCGTCTCCTCCGGTGTAACCAGCACCGGCCAATAAAAAGCTCCACCGCGCCACCCCTGCTCCTCTGCACCATTTTGTCTTATCAAGATCAGTGATGGAATAATTCGCGCTAAGTTTCGTGCTATTTTCAGTTCATCCTGTTTGGTATCTGGTGCATCTTCAAACCTGCCAGTGCTTTTTCGAATACGCGCCATATTACGGTTCTGACGCAAAACGACCCAGACATGCCCTTTTCGATTCGTGTCCGTGTCCTCGGATAAATAATTCATCACAGCACCATACGTTTCTAAATCCCACTCGTAGCCCTCTTTGAATACGTAGGTTTGATAAATCATTTCTAATAGCTCTTGGACTTTTTCCTTTTCAACCAAAAAGCAGCGGTCATCTTTGGGATGTATTGCTTTTGCTGTCTGCTTCATTGTCGCCACATGCTTAGCTATCTTTTTCATTTCCCTCTCCAGGTAGCTTTTCGCAATCGTTTGAAAACCAGATGGCAGCATCCGTTTTCCCGGCTTTAACATCTGTACGCTTGATAATAGAATTTTATTTGGATTGCATGGCAATATCGTATTATCGCTATCCTTTTGAATAAAAGTAACTTCACCGCTGTTTGCTCCAGATTCAAAAGCCCGGCGCAGCTCTGTATCAAATTCATGCATCTGCTCCATAACATCATAAATTCGTCTGGTCGTATAAAAGCGGGTAACTGCCATGTCAGCAAGCGGACGTGCTCCATACATTCGCGAATGCTGTAAGACCGTGTCCTGCTGGAATTTTTGCGGATTTCTTCCATAATAGAAGCCAATTAAATTTTTTATTGTAATCCCCCGGTCAAGGATTTGCCCGCCGATAAAGAAGTTAAGCGGCGTCCGCAATTTTAGCTCTCCTGATTTATCTAATAAATGATCGACATCCTGCTCTGAGTTTACAATTTCAATTAACAGCTCTTCCTCTATCAAAGCATCTCGGACGTTAGAAAGCACTTCATCAAAGGCAGGAAAATACATATCCTTCCTTTGTGAGCGCGCAAAATCCTGGTAAGCCGTACGAATTAACTGATCAAAGATAGGGTCTTCTTTCTCCATTGCTTCGCGGAGCTGCTCCTCCAGATGCAGCATAACCTCTTCCTGCCACTGATGCGCCGCCTTTGTGGTGATGGTATGCATGATAAAAGCATACTTTTCAAGGCGCTCTCCTTCTTTTTGCTGTTGTATATTGCGGATTTTACTGCCGACAATAAAATGAATCAGCGCACTGCGAATTCCTTCATACCGTTCCCCGTTAAGCAGATGGTTCACCTTTACCTTACGTTTATCACTTTTCCTTAAGATTTCAAGCTCTTCCTCTTGAATTTCATGGTAGAGGCAACTCGCCATGTGCCCTTCTTCATTGGATTTTTCGAAATACATTTCCCCGCCGACATATTTATCATGCACCGGCACTAATTCGGTAAAAGCCGGCCGCTTCGGCTGAAAGGTTTTATGCTCATGAATATTCATATCATCAGGCTGAAGATATAAGGAATATGGAGTCGCCGTTACCTGCAGATAAGCAGCATTCTCTAATCGAGCGCGAATCTGATCAATTTGTCCGGCAATCACTTTGAGATCAATTATATTTTTATCTTTGACATTGTCATACGCGACAGAAGCAAAATCTGCTTCATCATCAATAAATAACATTTTCCTAGCAGTCAAAACCGGGTACATGTCAAATAGCAGTCTTTCTAAACGCTGCATATTTTTCTTTTCTTTTTTCAGAACAATCACAAGCTTTTTCTTCAATTCAAATTTACGCAGCTTTACGGGTATTTTCATAATATCGTAAATAGCTAATTCATCTTCTTCAATACACCCCGTAAATTCACTCTCCACCCTTTCAAAGGTTTGTTTGACAAGGGCATTCGAATTTTTGGTCAGAATAATCACCACTTCAAAGCCATTATCAAAGCCTAGCCCCATCGATCCGAGAAAGGAGCGTGTTTTCCCTGATTGGATATGTCCTAAAAGCATGCCCGGCTTTTTTGATGTGGTAGAAGTGTCCAATAGCTTTGAAACAGTGTTCTGCATCACCTGTATTTCTTCGGTTTTATAATTATTTTTCTGAATTAATGGGGGGAAGAATGTCCCGTTTGTTTTTAACGATGTTACACCAGCTGTGTGCATATGTACTTCCTTACTTTCTTTAACTATTAAAAAGTGACTTGTTCAGCCACTTTCCGCTTTTTGTTTTATTTAAATGCTTACTTAAATATACCATTTTTAAATAAGGTACTCAAACCTTGCAGAAACCCGGCATCCTGCAGTCAAGGGCATCTTCATGAGATTAAAGAAACTTTCCAGCTTTTGTATTTCTATTTATTCCTGCCTCTTAATTTCGCCCTTTCCTTGCGAGATTCGAAAAGAAAAGCTACAATAAAAAACGGAATATAACAAGATTCAGGCTGGCATTATTATTATGTTCCGCCTATTTAAATAAAACAACAAGCTCCTTCTATCATGAATAGAAGGATTTTATTAGTCTATATAACGACAAGGATAGAGCCAGAAACTTTATCCTTTTTCGACCGTAAATAATGAGGAGTTATCACTATGAGTAAAATAAAGAATGAAAGCTATTATAAGATTCTTGGCACCACTGCTAATATTGGTCAAGCAAGAATCGAAGAAAAATATCTGCAGGCTTTGGAAAAACATCCGCAGGAAACAGACCCAGAAGGCTATGCCAAAGTACAGGAAGCTTTTGAGGTTTTAAGAGATCCTGAGAAAAGAGCAGCTTACGATAATAATCGTAAACACGGCAAGAAAAAAACAGACGCTGCTTCAACCGGGAAGGCTGACCAACAGCATACACCCGAAGAAAATACAAAAGCAGGAGAAGTCAGACCGCTTGATGAAGCAGAACAATTAATTGCTGATGCAAAAAAAGCCATGGACAGTGGAGATAACCAAAAAGCCTTTAAAATCTATAAAAAATTAAATCAGCTCGTACCAGATAGCGGCGAAATTAAATTTAAGCTATTAAAACTAGCTAGTTTTAATGACGATGTTGATGAGATGGAAAAGATATTTTCAGAAATCATCCCGCTGACGACAAGCAACGAAGAGTTGCAGGTCATCTATACGTTAAAGGCTGATATCTACCAAGATAATGGCTATCCTGACAAGGCTATCGAAACCTACGAGGATTTATTGGAGAGGTTCCCAGAGCAAACATCCATGTTTGCCCCAGCGCTTGCACATCTTCACACTCAGATAAATCAGTATGATAAATCCATGCAAGTCATGGAACAATCTCAACCAGCAGAAGATGAGGATACCAAAACAACTACCGCATTCTATCTATCCTGGATTAATATTATCATTACGACAGAAAATTGGTCTATGCTATCTAAAATCATCTCCAAATTTAAAAAGCATCTAAAGCATGTTTCGGAAACGGATGATGTAAAAGAGCTGCAGGATGAACTGATGGAGCAATATATGTATTTTCATAAAGCAGCACTATTTCAAGAGGCTGAGATTTACATCGGTTTAGCAGATGCTATTACCCGGAATAATAGTGACATAAAAAAAGCACATAATGAAACCAAAAAGCAGGCACGTTTGCAAAAAGAAATCAGCAGATTGTCTCGTGATATGCATGCTCATGCGCTGCTTTACTACAAAGCATATGAATGGTTCTACACCGGCAAAGTATCTGCTGCAAAAATGATTGCGGTAATGAATGAATTACCTGTCTACCAGAAACAGCAACTGGAAAATGACAACCAAAGCTATGCGGCAGGAATTCTGCAGTTGAAGAAAAAATATCCGCTTATTTATAAATCATTTCAGAATCAATGGGATACTTTATTTGAACAGTTAACTGTCGGACTTAGCCGGGAAGAGAAAAGGAATTTGCGAAAGAAGAAATAATTTATTTAAAAAAGAAATAGCTGACACTTTCACATTTTATTTGGCGAAGGTGCCAGTTTTCTTTTTAATATGAGCACCAGACTTAATCTGTTAGTTATTTCTCCACATAATTAAGCTTATGAGAAATCAATAAAACATTAAAGGAAATTCCGAGAATATACTCTTACTTCTGTTTATTTCAACATCTTTAGTATAATATGAATAGATCACGAAAAACATCTATGCTTCACAAATGCAACTGCCATTTATTTTATCAGATATTTAAGAAGGAGCGGTTTTTTATGGATTTTCCATTACATAAAATAAAAGAAAACATTGATCACATTGAAGATTATAAGTTACCTCAACAAGCTTATTTGATACTTAAATCTGCCGTTCGCGAACTAATTTTATCGCCAGGAAGTATGTTTTTAGAACGTGAAATAACAGCATTTCTAGAAATGAGCAGAACACCCGTAAGAGAAGCATTTGTACGCCTGGAAACGGAAGGTTTAATTCGTTTAGTTCCTCGTAAAGGGTTTGTTGTAGAACCGATACGTCCAGAAGATTTAAAAGAAATTTATAGTGTTATCGTGGCACTTGATGGAATTGCCGCAGAAGCAGCTACTCAGAACGCCTCAGATAAAGATATTCAACAACTGCAAAACATGATTGATGAACAACTAGAGGCATTAGGAAATGAAGATTTAGAACGATGGTCCAAGCTGGATGATTTATTCCACCGCCAAATTTTAGATTTAGCTGATAATCATCGTTTATCAAATACTTATGAAACATTTGATGATCAGTGTCATCGAGCAAGACTCTTTACGATTCACGAAAGGCCCTTACCAAAACAATCCATTCAAGAACACAAAGCTATCATCGCCTGTATGATTGCTAAAAATAAGCAAGCTGCAAAGTATGTTATGCAAGAGCATCGAAACAGATCTCATACCGAAATTTTAAATGTTCTACGCAAGGAAAACTAGCAGACAAGATCTTAAAATCTTATCTGCTAGTTTTTTAATGAATACATTAAAAGGGTTTAATGAACAAAAAATAAATAAATAAAATAAATATTGACTTTAACGTATACGTTGTTTAAGATATAAATAACTTAATAAAGGGAGGAAGCGTTATGACAAAAGCGTTTAAACTTGCAGTAATTCCAGGAGACGGTATCGGAAAAGAAGTAATTGCAGCCGGTATGAAAGTATTAACTTACTTGGAGGAACAATCAGACGGTAAATTTAAATTTGAAAGCGATTACTTCAATTGGGGAAGTGATTATTACTTAGAGCACGGAAGTATGATTCCAAAAAATGGTGTAGAAACTTTGAAAGATTATGATGCCATTTATTTCGGAGCTGTGGGTGATCCTCGCGTACCCGACCATGTCAGCTTATGGGGACTTCGTATAGCAATTTGCCAAGGGCTAGATCAGTGGGCAAATATCAGACCTGTGGAGTTTCTTCCTGGTATCAATCATCGTATCGCTCATCCAGATCCAGAAAGCTTAAATTGGATATTGGTACGTGAAAATTCAGAAGGAGAATACTCTGGAATTGGCGGAAGAAACTTTAGCGCTCGTCCAGATGAAAGAGAAGTAGCCATTCAATCTTCTATTTTTACAGAACATGGCTGTGAACGTATTATCCGTTTTGCGTTTGACCTTGCACGTACTCGAAAAAGAAAGAAGGTAACTAGTGTTACAAAAAGTAATGCACAACAATACGGAATGGTTTTATGGGATGAAGTATTTGAACGTGTCAGCAAAGAATATCCAGACGTAGAAACAGACCAATGGTTAGTAGATGCTATGGCTGCCCAATTTGTACTTAATCCAGATGATTTAGAGGTAGTGGTTGCATCTAACTTATTTGCTGATATTTTATCTGATTTAGGAAGCGCCCTTGCTGGCAGCCTTGGTATTGCTTCTAGCGCTAATTTACAAATCGACAAGCGGTTTCCTAGTATGTTCGAATCTGTCCATGGATCTGCTCCAGACATTGCTGGTAAAGGAGTCGCAAATCCAATTGGCACGATTGCCAGTGCTGCATTAATGCTAGAAGACCTCGGACTGCAGGAAGAAGCCAATAAAGTACATGAGGCTATCCGCCGAACAACTGCACAAGGTATTATCACTCGTGATATTGGGGGAACTAGTAATACAGAAGAAATTACAAATGCAATTATCAAAAATCTAACACTTTAACGCACCCTTTATTTTCACATTTTTCTAATATTTAAAGAAAACTTGGCAAGGCAAACCTGAAAGGCGCGGATTTCCTTAGTTGGGACTGGTACCGCGATTACCAGCCCTACCAAAACCGCGCGCTTATACTTTATTCCTGAAAGTTCTTTATGCTCTTTTAAAGTGCAATGATAAAAGGTACTGAGATAGGCTTATCTGAGTACCTTACTTTTTCATAAGGAGGAGACAAATGAAGATATTAGCTGCTGTAGACTCATTTAAAGGAAGTATCAGTTCTTCAGAAATTAATGGCATTATAGCTAAAGAATTAGAGATTAAAAATTTAGAAGTTATTCAAAAACCTTTAGCTGATGGTGGTGAAGGAACAATTGATGCATTGATTGATTCGGGTGTTGCGAAAAAAATAGATTGTATGGTTATTGGCAGTCTGGGAGAAAAAATACAAAGCTATTATGCTCTGATGAATAATGGCACGGCGGTAATTGAAATTGCTCAAATTTGTGGCTTGCCAATGATTCCTGAAAATAAAAGGAATCCGTTGCATACGACTACATATGGTGTAGGCGAAGCGATTATGCATGCAATAAACCATGGGGCAGATAATGTGGTCATTACGCTTGGCGGAAGTGCTACAAATGATTTGGGAATAGGGATGCTTCAAGCCCTTGGCGTAACAATTACAGACGAATCTGATCAACCTGTTCCTTTGGGAGCTGCTGCTTTAAAAGACATTACACATATAGATTTTTCAACATGCTTTACAGCGATTAAAAATATTACATTATCTGTTATAACAGATGTGCAAAATCCGCTTTTTGGTCAGAATGGCGCTACATTTATTTTCGGCTCGCAAAAAGGAATCACACCAGAAGACGCTGTTGAAATCGAGGAACAAATACAGCGCTTATGTACCATTACCCCTATTTTAGAAAAGTATCAAGATACTCCAGGGGCAGGTGCAGCAGGTGGTTTAGGTGCTGCATGCTTAGCACTTGATGCTCAAATATTTGATGGTGCTGACTGGTTTATGGAAACGCTTCAAGTAAAAGAAGTCATTCATCAAGTGGATGTTGTTATTACAGGGGAAGGAAAATTAGATTCTCAAACATTGTCAGGTAAAGCTCCTATTAGTATTGCAAATTACGCACGCAGCTTAAATAAACCCGTAATTGCTATCGCCGGCAGTATCGACAGTTCTTTATTAACACGTTTTTACGAAAGCGGTATCAACGTTTGCTTATCCGTTATTCCCGGCGTTCAAACACTAGAACAAGCAATGGAGAGGTCACAAGTTCAGAATAATATAAGCTATATATCACAGCAAATAGCCACTTTTCTATCATGGCCAAAAAAGTAGTTTAGCAGTCTTTGTGTTTTAGCTTTTAAACGTTATAACTTTAGGGGGAATAAAATGAGTCCTGAAATAATTACGTTACTATTTTTAATATTTGCTATCATAATGTTCGCTTGGGAAAAAATCCCTTTATCTATTANGGGTTCGTCAATACGAATGTCTTATTATTTATCGCCATGTTTATTGTTGGTGGAGCATTTTTTGAGACAGGTATGGCACAAAACTTTGGGAGTATCATAACCAAATTTGCAAAAACGGAGCGGATGTTAATTGCCGTTATCATGGTAATTACTGGCCTTATGTCAGGTCTATTATCAAACACAGGCACAGCAGCTGTATTCATACCTGTTATCATTGGCATAGCAGCTAAATCCGGGTTTTCCAGATCCAGATTACTTCTCCCTCTAATTTTCGCAGCGGCGATGGGAGGAAATTTGAGTCTGATTGGCGCCCCAGGGAATATGATTGCCCAATCAGCTTTACAAGATATAGGTTTATCTTTTGGTTTTTTTGAGTATGCAAAAGTTGGATTACCTATATTAATTATTGGTATCTTATATTTTTGTTTTTTCGGATACCGATTTTTACCAAATAATAAAGAACAAGCATTGAATGAAGACTCCATTTTCAATCAACAAATAGATTATTCAAATGTTCCCAAATGGAAACAATATTTATCTCTTATTGTTCTAATATTAACTGTAGCGGCGATGATTCTCGAAGATGTCATAGGTGTACCGCTGCATGTTTCCGCTTGGACTGGGGCATTAATTTTAGTAGCAACAAGAGTTATCTCAGAAAAAGACGCAATGAAATCGATTGATATGAATACCATCCTTTTATTTGTCGGTTCTTTAGCAATGGCAAAAGCTATTGATGTTACCGGAGCGGGAGCATTAATTGCACATTCTATTGTAGACTTTTTGGGAGATACACCATCACCTTATTTATTATTATTTGTGATTTTAGCACTCTCTGCTGTGATGACAAATTTCATGTCCAACACAGCAACCACTGCTCTATTAGTACCGATAAGTTTATCCATTGCAACTTCTATTGGAGCAGATCCAAGAGCTGTACTGATGGCAACAGTAATCGGAGGCTCTTTAGCATTTGCTACGCCAATTGGCATGCCTGCAAATACAATGGTTTACAGTGTAGGCGGCTATAAATTCATGGATTACGTTAAGGCTGGCTCTCCAATGATTTTAGTCGGCATCATTGTTTCCATGTTATTGCTCCCTATTTTCTTCCCATTTTATCCCTAGGAAACTAGGTTAGAAATTACATTATTTCAATTAGCAGCGTGCTGTCTCATAAGAAAAGTTGAGAGCACCATTATGATAAATGTTTATTTAGCAGAATTGCTTTTAAATTTTATTTTTTAACACGAAATAAAATAGGTATAAGCAATTAAAGAAGAAGACCGGAATCTTTCACGAAGCCAGTCTTCTTCTCTTATTACTCTATTTCAGAACACATCATTCCTCCCTATCCAAAGGAACAGCCGGCCTTTCTCCCAACGGAATCTTCCAATACCACCATTTAAATATCCTCGCAATAACAAAACATGCTATCGAAATAGCTACATAAATACCAACAAACGTCCAATGCTGTCCGGTCATCAGCATAATCGGACCCGCCGACCAGGCAAATAGCTCCAACGGCGTATTTAACGGTCCAACGATCGCAGTATCAGTTAATGTTTTTGACTTATTGTTTGGATCAATAACTCGTAGCAGTGTTAGCCCAATAGCAAAAACACCGGTGGAATAGCCATATACAAAGATAGATCGTTCAAACCAGCTTTCGTAGTTCATACCAGGCCCGATTACGACGAGGGTCAATACAACGACAACCAGTCCTGAAAGCATTAGTAACGTCAACGGCAGCCAGTACTCTCTCACAACCGGAAGCTGAATCGATGCCACGCCAAAAAATACAAGATAATCTGTTGCAGAGCTTCCGATTCTATCTACTATTTTACTGTCTACATATTTATAAATCCCTTTTTTACCTCTTCCCAAAACAAGATACATCAATAACGCAATAATAAATGCAATCGTAAATGTCGGAAATTCTAAATTCCAGGTCTCTGCAATATAGTTATTTAATAAATATCCTAATCCGGCAGGAACCACCAATAACGCGACATGAAAAGCCAATGGGTCAAGTGCGATAGGCGATACGGTATCCTTCCCCATCGAGGTGCGGTTTTCAGGCTTTACTAATCCTGTTTTTAAATCCTCCGAAATTTCAGAGAAATCCTTTACATATTGCGTATAGCCTTTTCGTGTTGCCCATTTGATAAAAATGAGCCCGCCCAAAATACCAATAAGCATCCCGCCGGTGGCCGCTGTCATGCCTAAATCCGTTGCATTTTCCCAGCCTAGGTTCTCAAAGGTTGTTCCGATTGCTGCAGCTGTTCCATGACCTCCATAGAACCCGGCTGCTAATAGTAATCCAAACCCGTAATTGATCTCTGGAATAAATTTTGAAATAACGATAATGGCAAAAACAATTGGGATAACGATTTGCAGAGCAATCCCCAAAATCTTATAAATCGCATAGGCGCCCATCCGGTTAAGATCCTTTTTCATATTGCCCGGTGAAAAGGAAAAACCATTAATCCCTACTGCCGCAAATACTAATATCGTAATAACGCCCGCATAAGAACCAATATGTTCGGAAAGCGGCAAAATATTTAAAAAACTGGGTCCCAATGCCAGACCCAGAAATCCCGCCAGCAAACTTGCAGGAATAAAACTTCGTTGAATAAATTTCAATTTTGCGCGCAGAAACATTCCTAATAAAATAAGAATACTTGCACACGCAAAATCTACTAATAATGTGTTTATCGTCATCTAGTCTCCCCTTTTCTTGGTTGTATTAAATCTTTAAAAAGTTAGTTGATCTTGTCCGCGTTGCCGGCGGCGCAAAGTCTATTTCTTCCTCCTGCAGCTGGAGTACATCTTCCGGACGTGCCCATGGCCGATTTTGAATAGCACTTGTTTCTTCATGTGTTAAGTAGCCTTTATAGGCTGTTAAGCTTCTTCTCAAAAAGCCGTCACGAATGCAGGCCTCCTTCACGCCATGGTTTAAAATAGAACGAATATGCGGAAGCACGGAAGCTGCATAAGCTACTGAGGTAGAATTCGCAATCGCTCCCGGAATATTACTTACACAATAATGCACCACACCATTTTCAACATACATCGGATCTTCATGTGTTGTTTCGCGGAAGGATTCAATGGCACCATCTTCATCATTACTAATATCTACAATAACAGAACCCTTTTCCATTAAGTGAAGCATCTCCCGGTCAATTAAATAATCTTTATTTTCTTTCGGCCACTTCACACAGTTAATCACCATATCAATTTCTGGGAGCAGTTTTTTAATATTCTGCTTTGTGGATAGCTGCGTATTTACCTTTTCGTTATATGTCCTGCCGATATCTCTAAGTACCCCGTAATTTACATCCATCACTGTACACCAGGCGCCTAAAGATTGCAGAACCTGCAGGGAAGACCTTCCAACTAGTCCGCCTCCCAGGATAAGTACCTTCATGCCGGGAGCGCCAGCTAGACCGCTGACAAATTTTCCTTTTCCGCCATTGATTGTCAGCATCGCATTTAACCCCATCAACGCACCCTGCTTTCCAGCTGCTTCACAATTGACGGAGCCAAAACGATGGGAATCCTCTGCAGTAAACGCAACACTCTTGCTGTCGAGAATAGCCTGTACTTGCTCCGGATGCGCCGCCGGATGAATACATGTATAAACAATCTGGTTTTCTCTTAATAATCCATACTCACTTTCTTCTATTTCTTTTACTTTGGCAAGAAAATCACAGCGCTTGTACATTTCTTCTATTGTATCTACCATCTCCGCACCTTCTTGCTCATACTGTTCATTCGTAAAGCCGGCTGAAAAACCAGCATCCTTTTGAACTAAAACGGTATGTCCATCTTCTTTAATGGCAGCCGCCTCAACAGGAGTTAACACCACACGGTATTCTCCTATTTTATTATCCTTTAACACACCAAAAATCATTTCTATTCCTCCAATATCTTTGTGAAGCATTTCTAACATATATATTAATCTAATTAGTATTCTACACATTTAGTCACTTAACAAAGTATAGAATATATTACATGAAATTTCAAAATTATTTTCATTACACATGAGCCCTTAAATTAAAAATACTTTTTATTTAAATTGCTTTATAGTTAAGATAACTTAATTATAAAGCGAGGTGTTTTATAGTGGACTCAAAAATAAATCTTATTCAAAAAATCAATGCTTCACAAAATCAGCTGAATATCCAACTCGCCAGCAGATATGAGCATGAACTCGATAACCAGCTTACCGCAAAACAAGTGTTACTATTAGAATTGATTCAAAACGGAATTGCTTCCACCAAAGATTTATCCCAGCATTTAAACACTTCTATGAGCGCCGTTAGCCAGCTGCTGAATAAATTGGAAGCGAAGGAATATATCACGCGTCATATTAATAAAGAGAACCGTCGTGAAATCATTTTAAATTTGGCACCGAAGGCAGAATTGTATTTTGATAAACTGCAAGAGCTTAACGATGACATCAATTATCATGTTTATGGGCAGCTTCCTTTAGAGGATTTGCAACATTTAGATCGAATACTTAGCCATTTAAATACCATTGTAGAAGAGGTGTAGTTGATGAATGTGATTCAAAAAGGTAAGTATCTGTGGCTGCTGATACTCAGTCTCATTTTGGTCAGTAATTATATGCTGTATCAAACAGCGGTCGGAGCTGAGGTTTTACCGCCGGAGACTAATCCGGTTGTTTTAGGCTCGTTAATTGATTTAGTTATTATCGGGCCACTATTTTTCATGCTGTATAGAAAGAAATTCTCTATCAAGACAGCTGTTTTATTCGCAGCAGCAGGCTGTATAATAGCAAGACTTCTTATTCCCTCTCACTTGTTAGGCCCTTATGCAACAATTACTTGGGTCGGGATAGGTGCAGAAGCAGCATTGGTGCTTTTTGAGCTTTTATTTGTTATCGCTTTTTTCCGATACCTTCCTAACATCATACAAAAAGTGAAAACAAGCGCATTGCCAGTTATTTTTTCATTCCCAAAAGCAGTGGACCATTATGTAAAGAATAACCCGATTATCCATGTGATTTGCTCGGAGTTTTTGGTTTTTTACTATGCGCTTTTCACTTGGAAAAAGACACCGCCAAACGGGATAACACTCCATAAAAAATCAAACTTTATCGCCTTTCAGATTATGATGATTCATGCAATTATTGTGGAAACGCTCGCTATTCATTGGTGGCTTCACGAAAAGTCTATTGTTATTTCTATAATTTTATTGATTCTCAATATCTATTCGGTGATTTTTTTGATAGCGAGTATTCAATCCATCCGCCTGAATCCAATATATACAGATGAAAAGGCTCTCTATGTATCATTCGGAATATTAAAACGGGTCAAAATTAATTTTCAGGATATTGAGAGCATAGTAGAGGATCCTGTTGTTTTGAAAAGTAAATTAGAAAAGGATACCATTGATTTTATCGCAAAGGATTTTGAGCAGGTTTATCCAGATATGATTTTAAAAATGAAAAATCCAGTTAAAGCAACTTTATTTATGGGGATTCAAAAGGAATATTCCAAGGTCGCTATTAAGTCAGATGATCCGGAAAAACTGAAGGCTGTTATTTTTGCTAAGTGACAATAATGATTGATTACGAAGATCTCCTCATTCCAACAATCTGTACCGAATTAGTGTAGGATTTTTTTAAATTGGGTATAGTAATTATGGACATCCTAGCAAGAGATGTAAACATGAAATACGGGTAATGTGACCTGAGTTTGATGATTGACCGGAAGCTCTGTTGCTGAAGGCAGCTTGTTGTTTTCATAATGGCAGACATCTATCATTCTCAGCTTACATTACAAAGTTTGTAAAGGAGATGAGATTGTGACTGTTAGTCATAACGGTTTTATTCTAAATGATGGTTCCGTACTTCCCTTCGTAGGACTAGGCACGATTGGTATTGACGGGAATCAGGGTACATTTGAAATTTTAAACGCCTTGAACCTGGGATACCGTTTAATCGATACTTCTACAAACTATAACAATGAAGGTATTGTCGGGGAAGCCGTGCGTCGATCTGCACTCCCAAGAGAAGAAATTTTAATCAGTGCGAAATTGCCCGGCTCGCACCATGAATACGATAAGGCATTTATCTTTATTCAGGAATCTTTACGCCGCATGGGACTAGAATATTTTGACAAGTATTTAATTCATTGGCCTAACCCTAAAGACGGCAAATATGTAGACGCTTGGAAGGCTTTAGTCGATGCTCAGAAACAAGGATTAATCAGAACCATCGGTGTTTCTAACTTTGAACCCGAACATTTAGATAACATTATCGAAGAAACAGGTGTGACGCCTGCTACAAATCAGGTAGAACGTCATCCGTATTTTCATAATAACCGCATGGTTGAAGAAAATGAAAAACGGGGCATTCTTACGGAAGCCTGGAGTCCTTTTGGCCGGGGTTATCTGAATGACGTGCTGGAAAATGCCACAATAAAAGAAATTGCGGATAGATACGATAAAACTCCGGCACAAATTATTGTGAATTGGAACTATCAGGCTGGCGTATTTACTATTCCAAAATCAAGCAATCCAATGCATCAAAAAGATAATATCAATAGCACCAACTTTGAATTATCTCCTGAGGATATGAAAACAATTGATTCGTTGGATAAAGGGGAAGACGGCCGTGTAGAAGGACAGGATCCCAACGAATATCACGAATATGTATAGACCGGCCATTTTTTGGCATTACAGCCTTTTAAATGAAGGGAAATTTCCTTTAGCGGGCATTTTTTGACGCATAAACATTTTCGATGGAGCGAGGAATCGTCCTATCGAAAAACGTTGTCTCAGACGTCTTGAGGACCTGTGTTCTGCAGGGGCAATCCAAACAGAGCCCATTACTGCGATAAACTCAGTGAAAAATTTTTTAAAAACGGCCGTGCTTCCTTTTAACATGTAAGAGGCGGTACCGACCCCCGAAAGTTAGAGTAGAAAAATCTAATTTTTGGGGGTGTTTTTATGGCCAAATATAATGAAGAATTTAAAATAAAATTGGTCACTGAGTATTTGTATGGGAACCTTGGATATATATCGTTGGCAAAAAAATATAATATGTCTAGCCCTAGTCCAATAAAAAATTGGGTAAGCTCCTATAAATCACAGGGAATGGGTGGATTGAAACGAAGAAAGACGAAGGAGGAGTATTCTGTTCAATTTAAATTAGATGCGGTACAATTTATGTTAGAAACAGGTGCTTCTTATCAAGAAACTGCTGTTCGATTTCATTTGAACAACCATTCCTTAATTGTACGCTGGATGAAAGCATTGCGTGAACAAGGAATAGAAGGCCTGAAACCAAGACCAAAAGGGCGACCTTCTATGTCTAAAAAACCGAATAAACAGAAGAAAAAGGAAGAAAAGAAGTTAACACGCGAAGAAGAATTAGAACGTGAGAATGAATTATTGCGACTAGAAAATGCATACCTAAAAAAGTTGAGAGCTTTTCGGGAGGATCCGAATGCCTTCTACGAAAAGCACAAGCAAAGGTGGCATTCGAACTCAAAGAAGAAGGATTCCGATTAAAAGATATACTTTGTGTTGTAGGTATTCCTGAAGCAACCTACCATTATCACGTAAAGCATTTTGGCAGAGAAGACACGGATACAGCAATAAAAGAACGCATTACATTCCTGTTTAAAAAGTTTCATGAACGCTATGGTTATAAACGTATCACGAAAGAATTAAAGAAATTAGGGCATGAAATTAATCATAAAAAAGTGTATCGCATTATGCGAGAATTAGGTTTAAAATGTGTGAAATTTATGCGGAAATCCCGCAAATATAATTCCTATAAGGGAAAGGTTGGTAAAGTGACGAAAAATCGAATATCCCGCTGTTTTGACACACCTATTCCTCTTCAAAAACTAGTAACAGATATTACAGAATTCAAATGTCTTGGAGAAGAGAAATTATATTTAAATCCGATTCTTGACCTTTACAACGGAGAAATTATTGCGTATGAAATCAAGAAGTGACCAACGTTAGATCTTGTCATGGAACCTTTAAAAGAAACGATGGAGATCCTAAAGAATCGGGCAACCTGCCGTACCACGCTTCATTCCGATCAAGGCTGGCATTATCAACACAACCAATGGGTGAAGACTTTAAAAGAAAATAAAGTATTCCAAAGCATGTCACGCAAAGCAACCTGTGCAGATAACGCTTCGATGGAGAATTTCTTCGGTATTTTAAAGCAAGAAATGTACCATGGAGAAGAATTGGTAAGTTATGAAGAATTAAAAAACAGATTGAAGAATATATCTACTGGTATAATCATGAACGAGCAAAAGAGAAATTGGCTGGGCTGAGTCCAGTCGAATACCGAACTCAATCCAGCCAATCAGCTGCATAACACAACTCTAACTTTTAGGGGTAACCACCGGCTCGGCTGTTTTTGTTTATTTTTAATTTCCGCTCCTGTTCTCGCCAAACTCTGTAACTTTTCTCCATAATTGCTATAATGAACAAGTAAGATGCTTAAAAGGGAGAGGAACAAAGCAATGAAATACGATGTAATATTTTTTGATTTGGATGATACATTATTTGACTTTGGCAAATCAGAGAAAGGGGCTTTACAAAAAACATTTGAAGCCTTTGGATTGCCGAATGGACTTATAGACTATCGGAGCAGCTACCGGGAAATCAGCAATGTGCTCTGGGGCGAATTGGAGCAAGGAAAGCTGTCGATAACAAAATTAGGGACAGAACGCTTTAGAAGATTATTTGAAAAGCATGGTCTTTCTTTGGATGGAACAGCATTTAACCATGCTTACCTTGAAAATTTAAGCAAAGAAATATACCTGGTGGATGGTGCTGACATCTTATTTGATTCGCTTCCTGAACAGCGTTCCGCGATTATCACGAACGGGTTTAAGCATGTGCAATTACCTAAGATTGGAAACTCACCGCTTCATAACACGTTTGAAGCGGTAATTATTTCAGAGGAAACAGGTTTTCAAAAACCGGATTATCGCATATTTGATTATGCTTTTTCCAAGCTTGGACTCACCGATAAAGCAAACGCATTAATGGTCGGAGATTCCTTAACCTCTGATATGCAGGGCGGTATAAACTATGGAATTGATACATGCTGGTTTAATCCCGACCATAAGGGAAACTTGACAGGAATGGAGCCTACATATGAAATCAATCATTTAACAGAGCTTATTCCGATTGCTAAATGATGGATAGCCAAAGAAGGAAGGTTCCGTATGAAACCTTCCTTCTTTGCTGTTTTTTTCTATTCAATCGGAGCTAGATTTGCTTCAATTTCAGCACGCTTTTCTTCTAAGAATGGCGGTAAATCAAGTTTTTCCCCCAAATGCTCCACATCCCCATCAACAGTGAATCCTGGACCATCTGTCGCGATTTCAAATAAAATACCATTGGATTCGCGGAAATATAAGCTTTTAAAGTAAAAACGGTCCACGATGCCCGATGAACGGAATCCGCGTTCCTTGACTTGTTCTTCCCAATATTGAAGCTCTTCATGGCTTTTTACACGAATCGCTACATGATGAACGCTGCCGCGACCTGGTCTTTCCGCAGGACCGTCTAAATATTTCACAACGATTTCTCCAAAAGCCTGGCCCGGAACAGATTGAAAAATAGCTTCCCGCTCGCTGCGGCTGACCTCTGTATAACCAAACATATCTGTCAATGTGGACGCCAGCTTATCCATTCTTTTTACGGTTATCTCCACGGATCCCATACCTTGGATTTGATGTTCAGCAGGTACTTCTGATTTTTCCCAGGTTTCCCAATGGTCTGCTTTTTCTCCATTGGCAACAAGCAATACCATCTGCAGTCCTTCCGGGTCTTCGAATTTCATTGCAGTTCGATTGGCATAGGTTGTTATCCCGCCGTGTAAAACATTGTACGTATCAAAGCGTTCTTCCCAATAACGCAGACTCTCTTCCGATGGAACTAAGAGACCAATCCGAGTAATAGCATTCGTCCCCCGATGTGTGTGTCCAACCATCGGGATTTCGAAAAAGGTTAACTCCGTGCCTGGACTGCCTGTTTTATCCCCATAAAATAAGTGATACATGGAAGGATCATCTTGGTTCACTGTCATTTTCACACGACGTAAACCTAATACATCACGATAAAAACGATTATTTTCATTTGCATTTTTTGTAACCATCGAAATATGATGGTGTCCTGGAATGGTATACATAACCGATTCCTCCTTTATCAGTTTACTAGTCAAGTTATAATAAAAAAAATAATAGACGTATTATTTTTTTAATTTGCTTTCTGTATGCTTCTGCAGCTTCGACATCAGCATATATAATGTCCGCTGCTCTTCTTCTGTTAAACAGTCATCGATCACAGAAGTTTGAAAAGCCAGCTGATGTTCAAAAACTTCATCTATCTTGGTTTCTCCCTTTGACGTCAAACTTATCCATTTCGTTTTCCAATCCTGCTTACGCTTGATATATCCATCCTGCTCCAGGCGGGCAAGCATTCGTGAAATACCTCCCTCTGACACGGTCACCCGGGCAGCAAGTTCACTCTGCGTGAGAGGCTGATAGGACCAAATCTGGTTTAATACATCAAATTGGGCTACGGTAATATCAAATTGCTTTAGAAAGTCATTGGACAGCAGATTGCTCTGATGCATGAAGCGGACAATCCGAAGCCAAATCAAGGAACCAAGGGTATTCTTTTTCATTCGCCTCATATCCTTTCTATATCTTCATTTTACTACTCAAGTGATAATAATGCAACAAAAATATATTTAATTAAAGATATTTTTTCGTATTAAAAGAAGGCTACCCTTGATATGGATAACCTTCCTTTCATGTACATTAAGCATGAATCCGTTTATTCAACGAAACCATTTCCAATAAACCTAACGCAGCTTCTCCACCCTTATTCCCTGCTTTTGTACCAGCTCTCTCCAATGCCTGCTCAATCGTTTCTGTTGTCAGCACACCAAACATTACTGGAATTTCTGCGTTCAAGCCGATTTGCGCGATACCTTTGGCTGCTTCATTACTGACAAGTTCATAATGTGTGGTTGCGCCGCGAATAACTGCTCCCAGTGTAATAATTCCATCGTACTTTTTTGTCTTTTCTACCTGCTTTGTCACATACGGAAGCTCAAACGCACCCGGTACCCAGAAGATATCGATATCCTCTTCGTTTACCCCGTGCCTTTTCAAAATGTCCTTGGCACCTTCCAATAATTTAGAAGTGATCAGCTCATTAAATCTTGAAACCGTGATTGCTACTTTCAATTGCTCTCCTTGGAACATTCCTTCATATACAGTCATAATCATTCTCCTTCTACAGATAATAGGTGATGAAATTTATCTTTTTTTATTTTTAAATAGTGTTTATTTTCATGATAAACAGTTGTTTCTAATGGTACCCTTTGAGCCACCTCAATACCGTATTGCTGTAATTCACTTACTTTATCCGGATTATTCGTCAGCAAACGGATTTTTGATATTCCTTCCTTTTTCAACAGCCATGCGGCGATATCATAATGGCGCTCATCCGGAAGAAAGCCGAGAGAAACATTCGCTTCATAGGTATCTGCTCCCTGCTCCTGTAATTCATACGTCTTTAATTTATTGAGCAGTCCAATTCCTCTTCCTTCCTGCCTTAGATATAGAATGGCGCCACGCCCTGCATCGGCAATCATTTGCATGGCTCTCTCCAGCTGTTCCCCGCAATCACAGCGATGGGAACCAAAAATATCTCCGGTTAAGCATTCCGAATGTACTCTGACTAAGATAGGCTCATCGATATCCTTGATTTCTCCCATCGATAAGACGAGCTGGTCTTTGCCATCTTTGTCCTGATAAAGGGACAAGTCAAAGTCTCCATGCTTGGTCGGAAGCTTCACTTTAGCATTTGCGTGGATACTGGAATAAGCCAAATAATCTGCAAGCTCTTCGATGGTAACCAGCGGCATATTCCATTCTGTCGCAAGCTGTCTTAAATCCTGCAGTCGTGCCATGTCTCCGTCTTCCTTTAAAATCTCGCAAATATAGGCTGCTTCGCAGTCTCCTGCCAGTTTTGCTAAATCAACCGCAGCCTCTGTATGTCCCCTGCGTTCCAGTACTCCGCCATTCTTTGCTATTAACGGAAAAATATGACCTGGTCTGTTGAAATCAGCCGCTTGGCTACTTCTATTTGCCAATTCCTGAATTGTCTTTGCCCGTTCAAATGCAGATATCCCTGTGGTTGTTTCTTTATGGTCCACGCTGATAGTAAATGCTGTTTGATACTCGTCTGTATTTTCACTGGTCATTTCCCATAAATTTAAGTTCTTGGCAATGTTTTCGGAAACTGGCGCACAAATTAATCCCCGGGCATGCTTTGTCATAAAATTGATTGTTTCCGCAGTTGCTTTGCTGGAAAGCCCAACTAAATCGCCCTCTGCTTCCCTGTCCTCATCATCTGCAACTATAATCAGCCGTCCTTGTTTCAATGCAGTAACTGCAGCTTCGATATGGTTTATCATCTTTATTTCCCCTCTATTCTCCAGCGTATTTACTTAACATTTGATTCTTTTCTGTGCCTATCATGGCTTTGATATATTTTCCAAGTATATCCGTCTCTATATTCACGAATTCACCTTGTTTTAACTGTCCCAGATTGGTGTGATTCATCGAATAAGGAATGAGTGAAATACTAAATGATCCTGGTGTGACAGCTGACACAGTCAAGCTTGTCCCATTAACCGCAACCGAACCTTGGGCCACGATTTCTCCTTGTATTTCCGGTGGATAATAGAACGTGAGAACAATGGAATTCTCCTTTTTTACTTTTTTAATCAATCGTGCGGTGATATCTGCATGACCTGAAACAATATGCCCCTCTAAGCGTCCGTTCGCAGGCATCGCCCGTTCCAGATTCACCGCCGCATGTACATGCACATCAGAGAATGTTGTTTTATGAAATGTTTCCGGCATAATGTCTACGGTAAAATCTGAATCGGTCACTTCGATGGCAGTTAAGCACACTCCATTGATTGCCATACTGTCTCCAATTTGATAATCCTGCAGAAGTTCGCTGGAGGCCGTGCATGTCAATTCAATATGCCGGCTTGCTTTTCTGATTTTCTTGACTGTCCCTACTTCCTGAATCAACCCTGTAAACATCCTTCTTCCCCCTCCTGCTTACGATTCGTATATCTTCACCAACGGCTTCCACACTCTGTAAAGCTAAAGGCATTACTGACGAAACCTTTCTATCACTGTAAAAAGCGGGCACTCCATTGCCGCCAATCAGCTTAGGCGAGATGTACGTAATCACTTCTTCAAATTTATTTTCTGCCAGGAATGCATCATGAATTTTGCTTCCGCCTTCCACATAAACCGATTGAATCCCTTCTTTCTGCAGGTAATCAACTACTTTTGGGATGGTCCAGTACTGGTCTGGTATTAACCGGACATGCTCCGGCGTATTCGCGATGGAATCGTTTTTTGTAAACACCCAGACTGGAACAGCTTCTTGATAAATCTGGTACTTTTCAAAATCCAGTGCTTGTCCTCTCCGGTCTAAAATAATGCGAACCGGCGGAAAATCAGTGATTACATTTGGTAATAGCTTGGGATCATCCGCTAAAATGGTTCGGCTCCCTGTCAAAATAGCCTGGTAATATTGCCGCTCTTCACGTACTTTTTTATAGGTTTCCTCTCCAGTGAGATACGTCCGCTGAGACGGTTCAATAGAGAGCTTCCCATCCAGGCTGACAGCTTGCTTTAATACAATATACGGCCGCTTTCTCCTATGAAAATAGTTATAATGCTTGTTTAACGCTTCCGCCTTTTCCTGCAATATACCGGAAACGACTTGTATCCCTTGTGATTCTAAATAAGCTTTTCCTTTGCCTGCTACCACAGGGTTGGGGTCAAGCTGTGCAATCACAACCTTGGAAATACCGCTGTCTATAATCATTTGGGTACAAGGGGGCTGTTTTCCGGTATGATTACAGGGCTCCAGCGTCACATATATCGTTGCATCAATCATCTCTTCGGGCGATTCACATTGGTCGACAGCCATTTTTTCTGCATGCTTGTCACCGTATTTCGAATGATAGCCGGTCGCTAAAATGACACCGTCTTTCACAATTACTGCACCGACTAATGGATTAGTATATGTCTTTCCTCTTCCTAAACCCGCAAGCTCTATGGCTTGCTCCATGTACCGTTCGTCCATGCGTTCCCTCCTTTCTTAAACACGAAAAAGCCCCGTGAAAAAATCACGGGGCGTCCTTAAATAAACTATGTCCAATACACCTGAACAGTTCAAAAAAGAGTACACTACACCCATTCATGTGTTGACTTACTTTTCTTCTCCCATCCAGACTATTACTGTCGGCTCTAGAATCTCACTAGATCCACCGCTAAACGCGGGTCACGGACTTCAAACTCGATATGTTTGTCACCGCCGGTCGGGAATTACACCCTGCCCCGAAGAATAATATTAAATTTTGTTATTAGCTTTTGTTACCTTTAATGCTCTCACATAGCTTGTTATATGGCTTATCACTATATTAATTAAATTCCAATATCCTGTTATATCCTTAAAAACCTACCAAAATCCTACCAAGAATCTTAATTCAAATTCTGACATGTTAAAAATGATAATATCAGTTAAAAGTGTAAAATGCAAGACATTATTTTTATCACGAGTTAATGTTCATTGAAAACAAAGACGATTCTTTATTATTGTTTATTTCATCCTTTAAACCCAAAAAATAATCAATAAACCATCCTAATTCACCTCCTATAATAAGCCCTCACACCGGTTACCCTCCCCATATAAGCCCTATCCCGCCTAAGAACACGGCACACCAAAAGTAAAATTAAAAAGCAATATAATACGAGATAAAGCAGTCATTTCAAGTTCTATTCCAGAGATACATATGTAACATTGACGTACGCTAAAGAGAATATGACATGTTTTTCATAGTATTATGACGGGTATAGTGAAGTTCAATATTTTTTATTTCATTTCTACTTGGAAATCCTCTTAAAATTTTATGAAAAGGAGTTTATCTATGTCCTTACAAATTGTCGGTTTTGCTGTTATTATACTAGCCGCTCTGCTCGTAATCGGGAAGCTTATCCGATTGAAAATCCCCATCCTTCAAAAACTCTTCTTACCTACGTCTTTGATAGGTGGTTTCTTAGCACTCTTATTGGGGCCGGAAGTATTAGGCCGGCTAACTACAGATGGTTTTCTTGATGCTGGCTTCTTTACTAAAGATATGGTAGAAGTTTGGGCGGGTTTACCTGAGCTATTGATTAATATTGTTTTTGCATGTTTATTTATTGGATTTATCTTACCAAAGCCTAGAAAGATGTGGAGGGTTGGCGGACCGCAAATAGCCTTAGGCTACACAATATCCTGGGCTCAATACGTAGTAGGTATATTACTAACGCTTACCGTATTAACCCCCTTTTTTGGACTTAGTCCTGCAGCAGGAGCACTGATTGAAATTAGCTTTGTTGGCGGCCATGGCACTGCTGCCGGCTTACAAAGTACATTTGAAGAACTCGGATTCTCTGAAGGTTATGACCTTGCTATTGGTTTAGCAACGGTAGGAATACTGTCCGGCGTAGTAATTGGTATGATTATGGTGAATTGGGCTGCACGAAAAGGGAAATCGCAGACGTTACGTCATCCCGATGAAATTTCTTTTGAACAACGAACGGGCATTATCAATAAAGAACACCGTAAATCGGCAGGTACGAAAACTACCTCTCCGCTATCAATTGAACCATTTGCATTTCACTTAGGTCTAATTGGTATTTCTATATTCATTGGTTATGTACTATTAGAAGCGTTTGTTTGGTTAGAAGATGCAACGTATGGAAGCGCACTGGATATTTATTTATTTGAATATGTTCCTTTGTTTCCATTTGCAATGATTGGCGGGATAATTGTCCAAATCTTTCTATCCCGCTTTGATTATCATGAACTAGTTGATCGGGATACGATTAACACAATACAAGGAGTAGCACTGGATTTTCTAATCATTAGTGCCATGGCTTCACTAAGCTTGCAAGTAATTGGAGCTAATATCATTCCATTTATTTTACTTTCCATTGTCGGTATAGCTCTTAATATCTTCCTCTTCCTATATCTCGGACCTAAGATGATTCCGAGTTACTGGTTTGAACGAGGAATTGGAGATTTTGGTCAAAGTACCGGAGTTGCAGCGACAGGAATAATGCTTATGCGTATTGTGGATCCAGAGAATAAATCGCCTGCACTCAATGCGTTTGGTTATAAACAAATATTATTTGAACCAATGGTTGGTGGCGGCCTTGTAACTGCTGCTTCCGTACCATTTATCATCCAATTTGGAGCAATTCCTGTATTAATAGCAGTGATTTTATTAACCACTGCATTTTGGTTATTAGGTACCCTATACTTTGGAAAAAGGAAAGAATTCGATTAGCATATGAGCAACAGCATGAGTACTATTTCATGTTGTTGCTTTTTAACTCTGAAGCACCAGAAAATAATACCCCTAACGAGAATAACCAAGATACTGCAACATTTGCTGAATCTGGGGCTTCTTTTAATAATCCATCAATAGACAAAGCGTCAGGCTGATAGGCCGTAGTCATTGTACTTGAAGTACCAGCTCCTGCAATTATTTCACCAGTTGCAATAACTTTTATCGTTGACTTGTTTCTAATGTTATTTCTTCTACATCTTCTTTAACCAATAATTATTTTGCAAAAAAAGAGATAATTTCAAATAAGGATGTATGATTGACAATCTGATTAAAGTGATTTAGGGTATAGAACGGTGGAATTATACTTCCGTTGCTGGAGTATGATTCCACTTTTTATTTTTCTGCGTTTCTGTTGCCTATTTCATGATAATAAAAGAACATGTCGGGGCTTTTTCGCATTTCCCCTCGTAAAAAAAGTATATACTCATTAAATAGAAATTGGGATTCGGAGGAAGAATAAATGGATAGAATAATTAACAAACTGGAGGAAAAGAAGTAATGCAAGCTTCAAATAAAAAGAAGAACTCTTTAGATTTACCTACATTTCTGATAAGTGGCGGTGCGCTTATCCTATTTGTCATAGCCGCGCTGGTTAACGCAGACTTTGTTGCAAATATGGTGGACACTTTATTTGGATGGTCAGCTACTTATTTTGGAATCATTTATCAGATCGTTATACTGGGAACGTTTTTTATAGCTTTAATATTAGCCTTTTCGAAATATGGAAAAATCCGTTTGGGGAATATTGATAAACCGGAAATGAGTACATTTAAATGGATTTCTATAATTATGTGTACTTTATTAGCTGGAGGCGGTGTGTTTTGGGCAGCCGCAGAACCTTTGAGTCATTTTCTGGAGGTTCCTCCTCATTTTTCAGGAATTGAAAATGCATCACCGGAGGCCGTTGTACCTGCGCTTGCAATGAGCTTTGTTGATTGGGGATTCCTCTCATGGGCGATTTTAGGGACACTTGGCACGATTGTGTTGATGTATTCCCATTATCATAAAGGAATGCCATTAAAGCCAAGATCCCTTCTCTATCCAATCTTTGGAGAAAAAGTTATTTATAAAAGTGCATTTGGAACCATTGTCGATTCCTTTGCAATTATTTCTGTTGCAGCTGGAACGATTGGTCCGATTGGATTTTTAGGATTGCAGGCGGGCTACGGATTGAGCGCCATTACAAACATTCCGGACACACTCGCCGTTCATATTACCATTATTATTTTACTCGTTGTCGCCGCAGCTATTTCTGCTGTATCCGGCCTTCATCGGGGAATTCAACTTTTAAGCAGCTTTAATGTTATTTTGGCGGTAGCATTAATTATTGGCGTATTGATACTTGGCCCAGGATATTTTATTTTCAATCATTATCTTGAAGCGTTCGGGCTCTATGTGAACGAACTTATTCCATTCAGCACTTATCGCGGTGATGAGGGATGGCTCAACTTATGGACTGTATTTTTCTTTGCATGGTTTATCGGCTACGGTCCAATGATGGCTGTTTTTTCTGCCCGCATTTCGCGTGGACGGACCATTCGCGAGCTTATTGTAGCTGTTGCAATTATAGCTCCTGTCGTTTCGACTATCTGGTTTGCTGTTATCGGCGGCACTGGGATTTTCCAGGAATTAGAACTTCCAGGATCGATATCGACCGCCTTGAATGAATCCGGGCAACCTGCTGCCATGATGGCGATTACGGAACAATTACCGCTAGGTACCATTTTCAGTTTCTTGTTTCTATTAGCCACAATCATCTTTGTATTAACAACAACAGATTCTATGTCACTAACAATATCCATGGCTATCTCCGGTAACGGGCATCCGCCAAGATGGTTAAGAGCCTTCTTTGCGATGGTTATGGGCTTAGTAGCTATTGTCCTTGTATCCGTTGGTGAAAACAGTGTCAATTCATTACAGTCGTTTATCGTTGTTACTGCTGTCCCAGTTGTGTTCTTATTGCTGACTACCTTCTGGACAGCTCCGAAAGCATGTAAAGACTTGTATGAGAATCATAAAAAAGAGACGTTATCATAATCCTTCCTTCATTTCTTGAAGTGGAGGTCTTATAGCCAGCTATACTGTGCTGAATCATATCGGAACCAGCCTTTCTCTAATTTTGAAGGAAGGCTGGTTTTTATATAGGCTAAACATACATTATTAGACAATCCATTATAACATAATATTCCCAATATTATGTTATAATGGATTTCGGATGCAGGACCAACTGGTGCAACAAAAGAAATCACACCGCTGCCGTACCCTCTATTTAATTTTCATACAGATAATATTGATCAGGCTTATCAGCATATTAAAAAATTACAATATGAGATCGTATCGGAAATCGTAGAATTTGTTGATTTTGCTTATTTTAATATAAGCGACCCTGATGGCAATATAATTATGATATGAACTGGATAAGCAGCAGCCGCTTTGTAATTATCAAGCTTGATGCTTTGTTATCCTCACACCTAAATCCTCCAATAACGCAAAATATGGTGGAAATGTTTTAGAAACACAGCCGGGATCGTTTAACTCGATTCCTTCTGCTCTTGCTCCGATCAAGGCCAATGCCATCGCAACCCGGTGATCATCATAGGTGTTTAATAAGGCTGGTTTCGGCTTGCCAGGATAAACTTTTAACCCGTCGTTAAATTCTTCTGTTATGATCCCCAGCTGGGTTAATGCTTTACAGATAACACTTATCCGGTCAGATTCGTGATGGCGGATATGTGCAACACCTTTAATCGTTATTGGACCATCTGCGAAAGGCGCGATTGCCGCTAAAGTCAATGCCTGATCAGACATCTCTTTCATGGATATCTCAAAATCGCCTTTTAGTTTCATTGTGCCCTCTAATTCAATAAAATCAGCGCCCTTCGTAACCCGACAGCCCATTTGTTCAAAGACCTCCAGCATCTGAATATCCGGCTGTTTGGTTTTCTCTGTCAAACCATTTATCCGTATCCTTCCGTTTGTCACCGCCGCCAGCGCCAAAAAGTAGCAGGCCGCAGAGGCATCTGGCTCCAGTTGGATATCTTTCGCTTTGTACCCTTGAGGATTTATAACGATTTGCTGGAGCGCATGATCATCTTGTACATCTGCACCATACTCCTTCATTAAATCCAGGGTTAAATAAACATAGGCATGCTGCACAATTTCGTCCTTGATGGTTACTGTCGTGGTTTCATTGAAGCACGGTGCAGCAATCAATATCCCGCTGATAAATTGACTGGATATTGCACCTGAAAGGCTGACTTCTCCACCTTTCATTTCAGTTCCTTTAATCCGCAATGGATAATAATCTTTCGCAGCTAAATAATCGATTTCAGCACCAAGCTCTTTTAAAGCGTCAATAAGCGGTGCAACCGGTCTTTTACGCATGCTTTGACTCGCCTCCAGCTCCCACTCTCCTTCATGACACGCAGCCAAGACTCCTGGCAGAAATCTTGCAATGGTTCCAGCTGAACCTATATATAAATCAGCAGAATTCCACCAACCTCTGTTTCCATTGACATACGCTGTATTACCCTGAAGCTTGATATTCACTCCTAATTTTTTTAATGCCTCGATACACCAATAGGAATCATCACTTTTTAAGATGCCGCTTATTTGGGATTTACCGTCTGCTAAAGCGCTCATGATAAGCGCTCTGTTTGTCAGACTTTTACTTCCTGGAATAGTGATAGAATCCTCTATTCTATGCTTCCCAGGCGAAACAGTTATCCTTTCAATCCCTTGCAAAGAGGTCCAGGGACTTCTGGCTTTGCTGTCAAACATAAGATTTTCCTCCATCTTTATCTCCCCTTCTAACCGATGCTGTTTGTTCTTCATTATAATTTGGATTATGATATAAATGAAATTGTTATTTTTAATAAGAGCTATAGGTGGTGTCTATATCATAAATACAGACTTATATCGTGTATTTTACATAACAGCTATTGAAAAGAACTTTAGTAAAGCCGCACATCGTCTTTTTATTACGCAGCCAAGTGTGAGTCATTCCATTAAACAGCTGGAGAACGAACTGGGTATGCAGCTATTCACCAGAACATCAAAGGGAGTTCTGCTGACAAAGGAAGGAGACGTGTTATTTGATTATCTCAAACAAGCGTTTGATTTAATTCATCATGCAGAACAAAAAATGACAGAAATGAAAAATCTACAAAACGGGTCTGTTACCGTTGGAGGGAGTGATTCCACATGCAAGCATTATCTTCTTCCCTATATACAAACCTTTCAAGAGTTATATCCCGACATCCAAATCAGGTTACAGCATGGCTCGACACCACAGATTCTAGAAAAACTGGAAAATGGACTGATTGATATTGGCATTGTTCATCTGCCAGTGCATCAAAATAATATTTCTATAACGGAGTTTTTAAGTCTTCACACTACATTTGTTGCCGGGAAGAAGTTTCAGCACTTATCGAAAGAAAGACTTTCTCTGTCAGCAATCCAAGAATATCCGCTTATTTCTTTTTCCGAAGCAAGCAGCTCCAGGAAATTTCTAAATCAGCTTTTTCTTACACGAGAATTGGAAGTGCAGTCTGATATAGAAGTTGGCAGCGTGGAATTATTAATCGAATGTGCAAAAATTGGTATGGGTATTGCGTTTGTTGCGAAAGAGCTTGTATCAAAGGAGTTAGCTGGTAAGGAACTATTTGAAGTGAGCATCGATGAAGATATTGAAAAAAGACAAATTGGATTGGCCACGAAGAAAAATGCTCCCTTGTCTTTGGCAGCTGACACTTTTTTAAATCATTTGTTAAGCTGACTGAATTTTATGGAATATGGAACACGAATAAGAAAAGGGCATCAGCAGCTCTCCGCCGTATCCTATGCCCTCCCATCCTGCTCAGGCCGCAAAAATAACGACTTATCGATAACTGGTGAGATGTCTATTTGCGGGTATTCGCGCTGTATAAGCTGGTAAACCTCCTGCACGATTTTTTCTAATTCCTTTAGAGAATCTGTGGGATTATCCAAGAAAACAGACGCTAGACGGCTGTATATATTTTCAGGGACAATTGTCATTAATTCCAATGTCTGCCTTTGCCATTTAAAAGCAGGATGATGGACATACTGTTTATTTAAGCCAGACAGCATGCCCATGAGGTGTGTTTGAACATCTGTCATTACTTTATATAGCATCAGCCAGTCTTTCCGATGTAGCAATGCAGCTCGGTTTGTCCAGCTATTACTTAAAAACATATATTCTTTTATCATGGCGATACTCAATTCATCCGGATAGGAATGTACCTTTTCCTTCAAATCCTGTATAAGCGACTTCCCGCTTAACGCAGCACCATCATATACAGCCGCTGCAATACATTGTTTATATACATCGGGGTTAAAAAACACAATGACATCCTCTATGATCTCTGCAATCGTTTGTGTTAGAAAATTACTTATTTCTAATTTTATTCCCTCTGTAATAAAGCTTTCTGACCATTCCTCTTCTTCATAAGGGTGAAAATCAATGATATTTCCTGCCAGCTTTGTAATTGGCTTTTTTCTATCCTCCTCTGTCGGCGGCTCTTTCCAGAAAATAAACAGTTCAATATCGGAATAGGAATCATGCCAGTTTCTGGATACTGAACCGCCTAATAAAACAGCTTCTACTTTGGGATTAGCTTGATACATTTTTGAAGCTTTGGATGCTAATTTATTTAAGTCCATGATACCGTGCACCTCCTTACGCCACTTAAAAGTACTCTATTCATCACTTTTTTAATTATTCTCCGTCTATGAATTTCCCCATTAGCATAGATTGTTCGTACTTTCCGCATCATTTTTGATGATATGTTTAAACCCCGCTTCATCAATATAGGCTTCTCCTCTTTCCCTATCCATATATTCTGTTTCTCCATCTATTGGCAGTCTGATATTCGAAAATCTTTTGGCATCTTTTTCTTTAGCAGTTCTTATCAGATATTCAGCGCTGCGGGCATGAATTTTTTCTGGTTAGCTATCATAATCTCTTTTCATCTTTTCTCCTTATAGCTGGTCTCCATTAAAACACACAATACGGGTTGTTTCCTCTGGATATCCTGCTCTGACAGCAGAAATGATTTCATCTTTCCTTTTTTCCGCCTCTTTCTCTTCCAAGCAGAGCACAACATCCTCTACATCATGCGGACCAATCCGCCAATGTCCAAGCACTGCTCCTTTCCATTCGCCATCAATTAAAAGATACTGAAGAACTTCACTTCCTTTAAACCGGTCTTTCAGTTCATCCAAATCTGCTCTGACTAAATAATCTGATTTATCCAGCATAAATACAGATTGTGGCATCTCGTTATCCGTTAAATCTAAATCCTTCTTCTGAACGAACCCTTCCCCAAGTCCATCCACTTCTAACTTTACAATCGCTTCTCTTTCCATTAACACGGTTAAAGCGCCTTGGATTGTTTTCAGCTTTAATTGGGTCCAGCCTTTAATTTGATCTAAGGTGGCAAATACCATTACATCAAAAAAACGTAACAGCATCTGGGCTGCTGCTGAAGTACTATCTAGCTCCCATTCTATCTCCGGCCACTCTGTTTTAAAATCGAACCAGCCTGTATTCCAATCCGTATCTATTTGTAACTCATAAACTAAAAAAGCTTCCTGCAATCTTTTTAAGGCAGCAGTAATTTCTCGTGCTTTAAAAGGCAGTTCCTCTTTCAGCTGATTCTTTGATATACCGCCAGATTGTTGAATCATGGATAAAATCTCTTTTTGGAGCCCCGTCATTTTGGGGATAGGTTTTCGGAAAATAGTGCTATAAAGACTCAAATCATCTTCTAGTACGTATCCGATACGCCCGCCTTGAAAACGACCTTTTACTAACTGATGTTTTTTACGTATGCTTTCTGACAAAAAGGCATCATTAAAAGCTATCCTATGCACCAGCTGTGGCGGTTCGCCTGGACGGCTATTAAAAACCGGCGCTACAGGCTGTAATTTCTGAAATAGCTGTTTATAGGCTTTGATATCTTGCCTATCTTCAAGCGGCTTTGTTAATCTTTGCCTTTGTAAGCGTTCGCAAATAATTGTTTTCTTATTCAAATCAGATGCACCCCCACCTATTTCTTCTCTATTAAACATAAAGGTCAAACATATTAATATCGTAACCAAGCTGCTTTAAATAGTTAAAGAATTGCCCCCGATGATGAAATAGGTGAGAAACTTCTTCCACGAGCCAATGCGCCTGTGTTTCCCCTTTTTCCAGGTAAAAGGGTTTCGTCTTTTTCGTTAAAAAATCGTCAACTGACAAGGAAAGCATATAATTTTTGTACAATTGTAAGCCTTGATTCATCGCTTCAATCAGTTCCTCAGAAGATTCCAGCTTCTCATATTTTGATTCTAACTGTTTAATGGTCTCCTGATCCTTTTCCTGCCAAAGATTCAAGTCTACTTCTGGTATCGATACGATGTGTTGCGCCAACTCCCTGAGGCTGCGCATATTTTCTGCCGGCCGGTAATTCCAATCCTTCTCCTCCACCTTTTTTAACAATCCTTCCATAGACTGGATACCAAGATCCAACTCTGCTAATAACTCGTCTCTTAAAATAGCTGCAGCATTCATTACGCTCATCCTTTCATTGTTTTTTCTACCCTATCATGGAATCATGACAAATCCTGTCATCATTGATAAAAATAGTTGAAAAATTAATGGTATCTCTCCAGCAAATCTTTTAACTTTCTTTTCATAAGGGCTATTGCTTCTTCTGGTTCTATAATTTGCGCTTCCCTGCCAAAATTCCAGACCAGATCAACAAAGTATGTCAGCTCGGTCTTTGGTATGTTCATTTTCACCCAGCCAGCTCCATCCTGCAGCTTCTGAACATGCCTTTCTAAATCCATTTCTGACATCGCCCGCCGTACTCCTTCTCGTGTTAACTCCACTGTAAACGGAATCGGGTCAGAAACCTCAGATTCTGATAGCTCAATCCAGTCCATCACGGATGAATAAGGCAATTCCTGCCCTTTTTCATTAGTAAGCTCCGCTTTTTTTATTCGATCTGCACGAAATAAACGAATATCCTCACGCAGAAAACAATAGGCCGGACAATACCAGAAACCATTATGACTGTACAAGCCGATGGGCTGAATCATTCTCTCTTTTATTTCCTTTTGACTGTCATATTGAATCGTAAGCATAGATTGATCTACCGCTGCATTTAATAATATATCCAGTTCATTTGCGGTCTGTACACGACTTGGATTCCAAAAAACAATCCGGTCCTTCATCGTATCGATACGCATTCTCGCATCATTTGGCAGGTAGCTATATAATTTCTTTAAAACATAGCCTGTTTCTGTTTCAAATGGTAAAGCCCCGATAAATTGCAAAGATTGAAAAGCAAAATAAAGGGCAATGGCTTCTGACTCTTTTAATAAAACTGGAGGAAGCATCCGCTCGTTCAATACATAATAGCCGCCATCCGCGCCAACTTCTGAATAAAGCGGCACCCCCAGCTCACTTAATTCATCCAAATCTCTGAGAATCGTCCGGTAGGAAACATTAAATTCCTCTGCCAGCTCTCTCGCTGTGAATTTGCGTTTTGCATTTACTGTCATCATTAGCTCAATTAAACGTTTGGTTTTCGACATGGCATTTCCTCCATTCGCATGCAAGGCAGGGGCTAGGTATATGAGTTACATGAGAACACTTTCAAATTTCCTTTTGTCTTTATTGCACTGTTAACTTCATATTCTCTTTATTTTATCACGAAAAACCGTCCGTAAAACTCCCATTGAGTGAAGTTTCGTTTTATATTCAGATATTTCTATAAAATAATTTGTGCAGCATTTCATTCAGTCTGATTATGCTATACAATATAGACAGATAAAAAAGGGCGTGGTACATATGATAGAGTTCGAAGACAGATTAATAGCGATTCTCCAGCAAGACAGCTGTATCCTATCGATTTTACAAACAGTAGACAGATTACAACTGAATGATTGTTGGGTTGCTGCGGGATTAATCAGAAGTAAAGTTTGGGATATCTTATATGATTATCATACAAAAATAAATGATATTGATGTTATTTATTTTGACCAAACGGATCTTTTCGAAGTTACAGAGAAAAAACTAGAAGCGAAATTAGAAAAATGGATGCCTGGACAGCCATGGTCTGTGAAAAATCAAGCGAGGATGCATTTAAAGAATAACAACCTCCCTTATACCTCTTCCTTTGATGGTGTTTCTCACTTTCCTGAGACACCCACTGCCGTTGCTGCGCAGATGTCTCACCATGAAATTAAAATAATGGCTCCTCATGGTTTACAAGATTTATTTCAAGGCATTGTCAAACCAACGCCGGATTATGTAAAAGGTACAAGGCTCCATTCTATTTATAGAGAACGGATGCATAATAAAAAATGGGATTCAGTCTGGAAAAATTTAATTATAGAATATTAATGCGATACATGAAAACTTATCCTTATCTTATTAATAAAAAACAGAACATTACATATTATTTACATTCTATTCATCCTCAGTTAAAGTCTGCCACCTACAATGAAGTTAGATTCAATTTCGAAGGAGGATAATGGTATGTTAAAAAAGCTTGGAGTGACAGCGTTAAGTGCCGGAATTATTTTTTCAGGAGTAAGTACCACAGCAGCGAGCGCAGACGGAAACAGCCAATTGAATAATAGCGGAGAAAATGGAGAGAAGGCGGAAAATATCATTTATATGATACCCGATGGTTTTAACGCTGACTACGCAACCAATTATCGGCATTATAAAGGGGAGCCTGCCGTATGGGATAACCATTTGCAAGGAATGTATACTACATATTCCGCTGATTCCAATATTACCGACTCCGCTGCAGCAGGTACAGCTATGGCAACAGGTGTCAAAACGAATAATGGCGTTATTGGGTTGGACCCTGAAGGTAACCCGCAGCAGACGATTTTAGAAGCATCACAGAACAAAGATATGTCTACGGGACTAGTTGCTACTTCCACGATTACACATGCCACTCCAGCGGCATTTGGTGCTCATGTGGATGACCGGAACAAGGAAACTGAGATTGCCAGACAATTAATAGATAATGAGATTGATGTCTTACTTGGTGGCGGAAAAAATAATTTCCTTCCAGAATCAGCAGGCGGAAATCAAGAAGAAACGAACGTGCTTCAGCAAGCAGAAGAGCAAGGATATCAGCTTATTGAAAATCGCAATCAATTATTGGAAGCAGATATTGATTTAGAAAATGAGAATTTACTGGGACTATTCGCAGATGATGCCATGTCACCGGAATTGCATCGTGATACGGAGGAAGAGCCTAGTCTTGCAGAAATGACGCAAACTGCCATTGATACCCTAAACAAAGATGAAGACGGCTTTTTTCTGATGGTAGAAGGAAGCCAGATTGACTGGGCAGGTCATGACAATGATGCAGCATGGGCAATGACAGATGTAGGCGCTTTTGAAGAAGCAGTTCAAGAAGCAATGGATTTCGCTGAAAAGGATGGCAATACACTGGTTGTTGTTGGAGGAGATCATGAAACAGGCGGCATGACCGCAGGGGCTAACGGTTCAGGAACAGCAAATCCAGAGTTGCTTCATAGTGTAACGGCAACTGGTGAGAATATTGCTGCAGATCTAAATGAGGATCGCTCCAACACGAAAGAAGTGGTTGGTAACTATACGGATATGGAATTATCAGAAGAAGAAATTCAATCCATTCAAGAAGCAGAAGACCCTAAGATGGCTATTAACGCAGTCATCAGTGCAAAGGCCAATGTCGGATGGACAAGTACCAATCACACAGGGGTGGATATTCCCGTCTACGCATATGGACCAGGAGCTGATCAATTTTCAGGATCACTCGATAATACAGATTTACCAAAAATCATCGCTGATGCGGCAGAAATGGAACTAGGCGGAGAAATCAGCCAAAATCATTCTGAAGAAGAAGCCTATACGGTTAAACCTGGAGACACCTTATTTGAAATTGGCCTAAAATATAATTATTTATGGACAACATTGCAGGAAATCAATCAATTTCCAAATCCGCATTTGATTTATCCAGGCGACGAAGTGTATTTTAAATAAGTGTCTAGACAAAATTTAGATGCAGCTTATTAGACTTCTTTGAAAATCCCTGTGAATACGAGTTTATTACGTACTCGGTGATTCACAGGGATTTTTGAATACCTTAAATAAATGAATTTTTAATTTTACTCAGACAAAATCTCAACAGTAAATCCGCCCGGAGCCTCCACATAAAACGTATATCCATGAGATTCAATGGGTGAATCTACTTCATAACCATCCTCTTTCAACAGTTTATTTATTTGATTTACTTTCTCTCTGCTTTCTTGCGGGAATCCAATATGAAAGGTTTTCGGATATTGAACACCTTTTCCTTTCATCAGCGTCAAAACGAATTGATTATCGTCAAACATAGCTGCAAAACCTTTGCCACGACTATTCACACATGTCATTTCAAGGTATTTCTCCAGAAATTCCCGCGAAGCTTCCACGTCGTTTACTGTTAGGTTTAAATGTTTTAATTGCATACGATCCCCTCCTTACAATGAATAAAATTTCCAGCATTGAAATAATAGCTGTTTGACAAATATACCTGAAGCAAGCGTACAACCTTAAACAGAGCGATATTTTTTCACAGAGAAAAAATAACAAATTCCGCCTATCATCCAAAACGGCTCCCAAAAAACCAATCTCCAAAAGGTTGCATGGGCTTCTAAATCCATATCCAACATAGCAAATGCACTCATTGAAATCGTGATAAAATTTAAGAATCCATACATAAATAAAAATACGCCTGCAAGCTTTGCTAGGTAATAAAGCGCCTTGGCGATAACCGCATTTTTCCATGAAACGAGCAGCAGCAATAGCAATAATGCGCCTAATAATTTCACAAAGCCCGTCAGCCATACAATGCGAACAAAGGAAGGTTCCGGATCAAGCGACATTTCGTAGATTGCTCCGCCCAGAGATCTGACACCAAGCATTCCGCCCATCGCCCAATAAAAGCTCATACCGGCAAAAAGAACCGTCCAAATAATGCCTAAAATAAGCCATCCTCGATTGACCAGCAAATAAATGCTCCTCTCTGCTCTGTTATTCTTTGTACAAATAAAAAAGAATCAAGAATTGTCGGTTTACATCCATTCCTGATTCTCCATATCCTTCTCCTGCTTACTGCTACACTCGTAACATCCCCCGGAACCCACGGGAACCATAATAGGATTCCGCGCCATTATGATATACGAAAACATGCCCAAAACGGAAATCACAAAAAAGTGCTCCGCCTCGTTCTCTAATATCCGTCGGTGTCTTTACCCAGGTTGATGTTTTCGCATCAAAAGTTCCAAGCTTTTGGAGTTCGCGGTATTGGTCTTCTGTTAACATTTCAATGCCCATATCCGTTGCCATATCTATCGCACTATTTTCCGGTTTGTGCTTCTTTCTTGATTCTAATGCAGCCCGGTCATAGCACACACTTCTGCGTCCTTTAGGACTTTCTTTCGAGCAGTCTACAAAGATATATTCTTCCCTTTCCTCATCATATCCAATTACATCCGGCTCGCCTTCCGTTCTCTCCATTTCAAATAAGGAGATTAATTTTTCGGAATTCCCCTCCAGCTTGGCTTGAATCGGTTCCCATTCCAGACCCTGATGACGCTCCGTATTCTTTTCAAAACGCGTCTTTAATTTCCCCAGTAATTCTTCCTGTTCCGCTTGAGAAAGCTCTTTTTTATTTTCTGCTGTCATATTTAGTCTCCTTACGTTTTAGATTATTTCATCTAATCTTATTATATCCATTTAGGAAGGTTATTTCATTTTTTATCCTGAATTTTATTTCCCCGAACAATGATTTAGTTTAGATTACACAAGAAATTAAGAATCAGGATTCATTTTATAAATATGCTCTCTTAATTGCTTCTCCCACAGCTCCCGATTTTCCCTTTCTGCCAAATTATGTACATAATCAACTATTTCTATAAATCCCGCTTCATTCGGGTTCAGTCCGCCGACTCTAGTCGTGGAATCTGTTAAATGGACGTCGACATAATAAAAGCTCCCATCAACGGAGTCATCATCTGATACATCTTCGGGAAGCTGCCAGAAGTTATCTTCTATCAGACTTTTAATCTTTTCCACTTCTTCTTCAGAAACACTTGTTTCATATACTGGAGCATCTTCACCTATTTTTATATCACCTGTCTGTTCTGTATGCAGTGTCAGCTTCCCGTTTTCATAAACAGCATAGTTTACCGGGTAAAAATGTCTGTATTCATCTGGCCCGGTGGAAATAGAAGTTACTGTGATAAAAGGGCCGTCTGTTTCATAGTCTCTTTTTTCATTGCAGCCAGTTAGAATAATGAGGTAAACCAGGATGCTCAGAGTAAGATATATACCTTTCTTCATTTTTTCTTCACCACTTTTATACAGAATAATTTTAATTCATATTCGTTTTTCTAAGTATAAAACAAAACTTCATTCAGCGGAAATTTTTCTTTTCTCCCGCTGAATGAGCCTGATTGAGTCAAGGAGTCAGTTCACCTGATTTCCTATCTAAATTAATATATTTTCCTTTTTTATACAGGGTGTGGAATTTTATGGGCGTTTCCCTGTGATAAAAGTTAATTATCCCAAATAGCGGTGATAGATATTTTTTGCTTCCATCTGGTCCATCGTCCCATGAACCAATGCTCTCCCGTCCTGAAACAGCACAATACGGAAGGAGTCCACTTCAAACGAAAGCAGATAAGGATTTTGAAACAGCTTGATCTGGTTATTCTTCTGCAGCTCTTTGGCTACTTCATTCAAATCTGTTTGTTTACGCTGCGGACGGAGCTGGACGGTATTTCTGCCGCATAACACAGCGGTTTTCAAATGAGAATCGTAAGCAAGGTTTGGATAGCTTCTTTTCTCTGAGCATGATGGACAATCCGCTTTGCGTAAGGAAGCTACCTCTATTTCCACATGCTCATTGTTCCAAAGATCAAAGGAAATGATTTTTCCTGATAAAGCCGCTTCGTTACCCGTCAATAGCTTTAACGCTTCTGTTATCTGCTGGGAGACCACCTTTTGCACAACCGGCTGAATAACGCCGACGCTGTCACAGGTAGCGCCATTAACTGGAATGTATTCCTGCAAGCATTGTAGACAGGGAGTTTTTTTAGGAACCACCGTGAAAGTAACTCCATAGCTTGCTACAATCGCTCCATAAATCCATGGTTTCTGATACTTTTGCGCCATATCATTCAGCAAAAGTCTTGTCTCAAAATTATCCGTCGCGTCGATGATAAGATCTGCTTCAGGCACTATTTTCCGCAATATATCCACCTCAGCATCTCCAACAATCGCATCTATTTTGACATGACTATTCACTTCAGAAAGCCGTTGTCTGGCAGCAATTGCCTTGGGCATTTTCTGTTCCATATCCCTTTCACTAAACAGCTGCTGCCGCTGCAGATTACTTTCTTCTACATAATCCCGGTCTATTAATGTTATGTGGCCAATGCCCGCACGCGTCAAAGCTTCCGCACTGCTCGACCCCAGAGCGCCTGCACCGATAATCAGCACATGGCTTTGGCTCAGCTTCTCCTGGCCAGACTCGCCGATTGGCGCAAATAATATCTGACGATGATAACGATTAGTTTCCAACGCTGATCCCTTCCTCCGGGCTGCTGGCTACAGCATAATCTTTCATCGCAATCCTTCCCGCTTCATACCCCAGTCTCCCTGCTTCTATTGCATATTTCATTGCCTCTGCCATTTTTACAGGGTCATGTGCTCCGGAAACAGCTGTATTCAGTAAAACACCTTCTGCGCCCAATTCCATGGCATACGCTGCATCAGCAGGCGATCCAATCCCTGCGTCGACAATGACAGGCACTTTTGACTGCTCGATAATAAAAGAAAGATTTAATGGATTGATGATTCCTTGCCCGCTTCCAATGGGAGAAGCTCCAGGCATCACGGCGTGGGCTCCTGCTTCCTCCAGTTTTTTTGCTAATACCACATCATCTGAGGTGTAAGGAAGCACTGTAAAACCTTCTGCCACCAGTTCTTCTGTTGCTTTCAATGTCTCTACCGGATCAGGCAGCAACGTTTTATCACAGCCAATGATTTCCACCTTGACCATATCACATCGTCCTGAAGCGGCCGCTAATTTAGCAATTCGCACCGCTTCCTTCGCATCCTTTGCCCCTGCTGTATTTGGTAAAAACGTATAGCGGTCCACATCGATTTTTTCTAAAAAATTGGGCAGGGAAGGATCATAAATATTCATCCTTCTGACAGAAAAAGTGAGTACCTCTGTCTCTGATTTATCTACCGCCTGTTTTTGAATATCAAAATCCGGATATTTACCTGTCCCTAAGAATAAACGTGATTTAAATTGATAGTTTCCAACTGTAAGCATTTGCTTAACCTCCTCCAACAAAATGAACGATTTCTACCTTGTCTCCATTTTCCAACACCGCTTTTTCATGCTCTTCCTTCTGTAATATCTGCTGATTATGCTCGATAATCAAAGGTTTATCTTCCAATCCCAGAAAGTCGATTAAGCCTTTGACATGCTTTACCTCTTCCTGCACTTCTAATCCGTTGCCATTCACTGTGATTTTCATGTTGATTCACCTGCCTTTTCCAATTTTTTATTTTGACGGTCCGCATGAAAGCAATCATAATAAAGCGGGGAAACCGGCTTATTTTCTATTAAATCTGCCATATAAATTCCCGTGATAGGCGATAGTAAGATGCCATTTCGATAATGTCCCTTTGCCGCATATAGGCCTGGGATTCCCGGAATCTCGCCCAAGTATGGCAGTTCGTCAGCTGTAGATGGTCTGATGCCTGCCCACATTTTTCTTATCCTCGCCTCTGCCAGCTCCGGAACCATTTTCTGCGCTCGTGACAGCAGTCTCTGGACGCTTGCGGCATGGACATGCTTATCCATTTTTCCTGGTATGGAGGAGGCTCCAACAATCACCTTTTTTCCCTGCTTCGGAACAAGGTAACAGCCATCCATCCAAAGTGTTGATTGAAATAGCTTCTGGTCCAGTTCTAACAGCAGACATTCGCCCTTCACCGGAATCGCAGCATAATCTGCAGGCAGCAATTCATCTCCGAAAGCTCCTGTTGCAACAATAACCTGGACCGCTTCATAGATTGCCTCTGTTGTCCGGACACCATAAACCGTTTCATTTTCTATCAACAGCTCATTAACGCTTTCCTGCTCATGCAACACCGCACCATAATGAGACGCAGCCAGAGAGAAGGCTTTGGTCAGATGACGGGCGGAAACCTGACCATCATCCGGCAAATACAGGACAGCACGAAGATTCTCCGTCAGGCTTGGCTCCATTTTTTTCGCTTCTTCTACTGACAGTAAATACGCAGGGTTCCCCGCTTCCCGCTGGAAGGACGCGACGCTTTGCAGCTTGCTGTATTGCTGCTGATGAAAAGCAAGCTTCATGATTCCTTTATGAATATATTGAATATCTACTCCTGACGCTTCCTTCAGTTCCTCGGATAAATTTTTGAATAGCGCTCTGCTCTCATGTGCAAACCGAAAAAGCGGACTGTCTTCTGTAAACTCTCCTTGAGCGCCTAACATACCTGCTGCGGCACTGGAAGCCTCGCAGCCGATTTGATTCCTTTCAATGACCAGCACCCGATTGCCTCTTTTGGCCAGCTGATAAGCAATAGAGCAGCCAATAACTCCGCCGCCTACAATAATTTGATCAAACTGTTTATTCATCTTCTCCCTCCTTTTCATATATTCAACGCTTGCCGGTAAGCTCTGACAGTTTGGACCGGATCCTCTGCCTGCCAAATACCAGACATGACCGCGATGCCGGCTGCTCCTGCGGCAGTTACTTCTTTCGCCCGCTCAGGAGTAATCCCGCCAATAGCATATACCGGCACAGACAGCGCGTTAGTCATTTCCTGTAGTTCCGTTAATCCTCTGGGCTGCTGATTGGCTTTGGACTTGCTGGAATAAATATGGCCATACAGCACATAATCAGCTCCCTCCTGCTGCGCCTGCTCTGCCTCAGCTAAAGAATGAACAGACTTTCCTGCCTTCAATTCAGGGAAGCTTTCTTTTACAAGTGGAATGGAAGGACTGTGAAACGCCAGCTGAATACCTGCGCACTGCTTTATCACAGCAATATCTACTCTGTCATTCACTATTATTTTCTCTAATGGCAATCCGATATTTTCTAATGCACCGATGATTTCCAGAATGTCCTTCGCTGTCTTGTTCTTCTCTCTGATATGCAAATAACCAATCTCAGCCTGAATCCGCTTCACTATTTGCAAATGCTGCTCGGAAAAACTGCCATCACTGATCAAGTGCAGATGCCTGTCCATCTTCTTCTCCCCTTTCTTCCATTTTCTTGCTTCAGGATTGGCAGAAGAACGAAAAAGACCACTTATCCAGCTGAGGGATAAGTGGTCTTGATTATATACAAATTCATTGTTCGAATGATATATCGTCATGTTCCTGCCACTTCCCTACGCTAGTGTTAACCAGATCAGGTTCAAAGGGTCCGAGTATTCGTCTCAGCCAAAGGCTCCCCTAGTGTTGCTTATTTAATTTTCAGATTACAAATAAAGAATAACATATAATTTTTTATTTTCAAAGATATTCTTTCAAAAGTGTTTAGCGATTTATCAAGGAAATGTTATTTTACTTTCAAATGAGTTCTCTTACCCAATTACCTGAACAACATTTCCTTCATTATCTTTGATGTATGTTTTAACAATTTTTACAGCCAGCTGTTCAAACGAGAATAGTTCCGCCACACCTTCTTTAGGAATCAGCTTCTCACTCAACTCGATTGTACTCTGTTCATCTAAAATTAGACGCACCTTATCCTTCTCCATTGCATATTCTGACTTTTCCCCGGGCTCTATAGCAATGACAATATCAGGACCTGCCAATGTCAGAGCCTTTCCTTTCAAGAGACGCCCTCGCAGCACTTTACTTATGGTTTCGGTTTGTTTTGCCCCCAGAGTCAGCATTGCTGGTTTTTTTCTGAATAAGCCCTTTTTTTCTGGAGTCCACGATAAATTATCGTTAAATAGAAATCCTGTATTGGATCCTTCCCGTTCTCTTCCTTCATCAACTTTTTGGGAGACATCTGCATGATTTAGTAAAGAATCTCTTTTTAAATCGGTAATAAACGCGGGCATATATGGGGAACTGGCAGAGAGAACACCTCGTGTATTCCACGTCTGCATTGCTTCGAGCTCATCATTTGTGATACCAACCATCTGCAGAAATTGCACTTGACCATTTTCTGTTTCTATTGTACCAAGCTCAGAATCCGTAATAAATGCCAATGCAGTTAATGCCGTATCTGATTCCAAACAGATAGGACCATTTGCATCCATATAGTCTCCATTTTTAAAAACATTACCGCTGTTAAAAACATATCTTCCCAAATTCTGAAGCAGATTAAGCGCCCAGGCTGGCGGTTCCTCTTCCCCTTCTTCTTTTTTCAATCTGAACGTTAATTCAAACCCAAAACCGCTTACTTCTGGATTATCGGTTTCTTTTTCGTAAATCTCTGAAAATCCATATGTAACTATATGCCAGTGCAAGCCTGGCGTTTCTGATTGATAAGCGCTGATTCCATCTAATGGATCCGGTCCGCCCAGCGAATAAGAGATCACTGTTCCATAATGCTTCGGTTCCTGCTTCCCATAAATTGCTTCCATTGCATTATCAATTGCATCCCAGCCGGCTGCTTTTACTTCTTCACTCATTAAATTCCTCCTCTGTTTCCCTTTCCAAAAAGACGATTTTTTCTTTCTAAAACACTACCCCTTTGTCGAAATACAAAACATCTCTGCAAAATCAGTGACGATGGTTTTTTTAGGATTACGCTTCACATCATATCTCATTTTCTCTAACCCTTCTTGGTAATCCTGATCATCAATCAACGTTAATATGGATATGTCTCTATTCTCTGCATACCCCAGATAATCCGACACCCTGATTTTTTCTAATCGATATGTCATCTGCAGTTCTGTGTTAAACCCTCTTATTGAAAGCTCATCAAAAATAACTTCCTTTTCCCAAAACCTTTTTACGTCCTCTTCATATGCTGTTGGAAAATAATGATATACCCACCATTTTCTCATATCATGGATAGCAATATTATGCAGCTTGTATACACCGTTTTTCTTCAAGACACGATATATTTCATCAAGCGCTGCTTCCTTCTTTAAAAAATGATGAAAAGCATAATTATTGGAGATATAATCAAACTTTTCATTCTCGTAGGGCATATCTTCAGCTAAACCATGCACGAGTGAGACATTTTTTAATTTGTTCTTCGCCTTTTTCAACATATCCTCTGAAGCATCAAGCCCGTACCAGCTCATGTTTCGACTATCAAAACAGGTTTATTTGAGTATTAAGATAAATACCTGTCCCGCATGCTAAATCTAACACGTGATACATTGGTTTAGGGTATCTATATTGATACTCCTTTAAATCCTTATCAAATTGCATTTCATCTAATCGATATGTATTGCTCTCATATTTATCAGCAATTTGCGAGTAATCAGTTATTTTCACATTGTTTTTCTTTGCCTTTTAATTATTAGGAGGAATTTAAATGCGGTATAAAGCCATTATACTTGTTTTCTCTATGTTTTTAAAAACTTACTATCCCCCTGATTCATGAAGCAGCGTCTCACTGCTTTCCGGATATACAAAAAAGACAGCACCATTCCAAATGAAAGGTGCCATCTTTTCTAATAGCATGAATTATTGATTTCCTTTTTTAACCCATTCAGCAGCTGTCACTGTACGTTGTGCCTGATGCTTAACTGTCGCTTCCACATCTTCCACCATTTTTCCGTCTTGATCAACAGTGACACTTGTACCATAAGGATTTCCGCCAGCTGCAAATACAGATTCATCCGAGTAGCCTGGAGGTACAATGATAGCTCCCCAGTGCATCATGCTCGTGTACAACGACAGGATCGTCGCTTCCTGACCGCCATGCGGATTCTGTGCAGAAGACATCGCACTGACTACTTTGTTCACTGTTTTTCCGCTAGCCCAAAGTCCGCCTTGGATATCTAAGAATTGCTTCATTTGAGAAGGCACATTACCAAAACGCGTTGGCGTGCTGAAGATAAGTGCATCTGCCCATTCAATATCTTCTGAAGATGCAACAGGAACATCCTTGGTTGCTTCTACGGTTGCTTTCCATGCCGGATTTCCTTCAATAGCAGATTCTGGAGCTAATTCCTGCACTTTCAATACTCTTACTTCTGCGCCATTTGCTTCCGCCGCTTCTGCTGCCCATTTTGCCATTTGGTAGTTCGTACCGCCCATACTATAAAAAATAACTGCTACTTTTGTTTTTGTCATCGTTTCTATCTCCTTTGATTCATTTGATTTTCCAAATAATTTATTTAAAAATCCCATTTCTTACACCTCTTTAAAATAGCTCTCTTTTTCTTCGCCAGAACCATCTCCTTTATTGGAGCGCTGCATCCCAATATCTAACTGTTCTTTTTATGCCTCATTTCAGCTTTTTTATACTTAGTGAAAAAATAACCGCTTTTTGAGACCATTCTGCTTCCAACTGTGTTTCATTTAGTTACCTATCATCACCCTTCTTTCTGAATTTATATTTAATCAAACTATAATTAATTCATTTATTTTTAATTCAATATAAATTATATGATGTACTTTTTATTTTGTCAACACATTATTTAAATCATTAGATAAACGATTAAAAAATAGGAAATGAATCAACAGATGAAAATACCCGTATAATTTCATAGAAATCAGAGAAAATACCAATAAGATACCTTAAATAACAATAAAGTAATCGGGGGTGCTCTAGATGAGCCAGCCATATCAATGTCCCAGATGTAAAACAAACCGGTCGCGTTTCAATGTCATTGAACAAGTAGCGAATCCGGTCAAATTAGATGCCAGCACAGGAGAAGTATTAAATGATTACACGCAGGAGCCGCTGGAAGTATTTCACATCGCCTATAATGGGCCTGAGAGAAGAATACAGTGCGGAGCATGCGGCTTAATCGAGGATGAAAATACGTTTGTAAATACAAAAGCACAATAACTACACGACGGAGGTTGAATATAAATGACGAAAAACCGAAAAGGACCAAAACAGCAGGAACAACCTAATTTGCCGCAAAGTCCAAAGCAGCCTTATGGCGAACCATTGGCAGGTTCTCATAAAGTGAAGAATAAAAATCATTCCAGACAAAAAAATAATGCATCGCATGATATGTGACGCATGAATGGTTTATACCATATACAAAACAAACATTGTAAAGACTGTAAGGGTCAATTGCTTTGTATATGGTAGAGAACTTTCATATCTTTGCCTCTTTAACTTTACATTGACCCCATTATTTACTTCATTATCTTACTTTATCACCATTAGCTTTTGTTACCCCTGTTAACTTTATAACATTAATTTTTATTGCCTATTAAAGATAGTAATGTTTCTTCCAGCCCATTTTGAAAAGGAGTTGCTGGAATGGGGCCAATCCGTCTTTCATATTTATCTCCACTCAAAATAAATCCTTCTTTGGTAAGGTACATGATTTCAACAATTTCTCTCATAAATGCATCAAACAAACCCATACACCGGATAACATTTTTAGTCAGAGGAATAACCACCTTCTGATTTCCTGTTACTTTCCGAGCAATTCGAATAATCTCTTTACCTGAAATCAATCCAGCACCTGGTATGTTCCAATTCTCTCCATAGGAATCGTCTTTATCTGCTATATTCACAATCATCTTAGCAGCATCTGGCAAATAAACATATTCACGGGGCGTTTGTAAATTACCAATAAAAATGGACATTTTACCTGCAGCCATTCCATCAAGTGTAGGCTGCAAGTAAGAATTTTGTGAAGTTGGGCCATAATAATCTGGCAACCTGACAATTAAAGCTTTTGCTCTTTTCCATTTTCCGCTGAATATCAATTGTTCGAAAGCTACTCTAAGTTTACCTTTTTTTGTATGTGGATGTTGAGGATGGTTTTCATCTCCTTTCGCAACTTGGTGTCCATATACATAAATGCCATCAACAATCACGATTCTTTTTCCCAAAATATCTGCTGCTTTCATCACACTTTCTCCCAGCGGCATCAATTTTTCCGCCATTTCCTGATATGGAATATTAGCACACTGAAAGATAACATCTGCATCTTTAGCAGCTTCCACAATCGTTTGACAATCAAATATGTCTCCCAGCTGATAGGTAAGATTCAAATGATGATTGTGTTCTGCCATTAATGCTTCCAATTTATTTTGAGAGCGTCCGAAGGCAATGACCTCTCTTCCTCTGTCTAATAGTTCTGAAACCATAACTTGACCAGTACCCCCGGTTGCGCCTAATACAATTGCTTTTTTCATTTTCAATACTCCCTTCTTTTAGTTATTGATTAATCAATAACTAAAAAGCAAAAATAATTTCCATGTTACCTTTTACGCCTATTAAGGTATCACCTTCAATATAAGCTTGATAAATAAAGAATTAATCCCAATATGTGAACAATACAATCACAGCGACAGCAATGCCTAATCCGACAGATAAAGTGGAAACAGCATGTTCCTTTTTATTTTTCACCATCATTTTTTCAACCACCTTTTAATTATTGATTAGCAACTAATTAATCCAACCAGCTGATGAGACAAACAGCAATAATTCCAATAAAAACATAATCTACCTTACGTAATTTCACATTCTCACCCCCTAAATTATTTATTGATTAATCAATCACTTCTTTGCAAAAATAAATAATCAACTTTCATTGATTATTTATTTTGTTTTCTCATCAATAAGCTCGGGAAGGTCTAAGAAATAAGAAATATTACATAGCATTCCTCTTGCTAAAAACGTACTGGCTTCCCTTTCTGCATCCTTTATTCCGGCAGACTTGAATCTTTCTAAAGTATAGCTTCTGATGTCAGATAATCCTTTTTTTGCAGTACGCTGTATCGATTTTTCTGTTACGGAAATTCCTATTACCTGCAAAGCAATCTCATTAGGATACAATTCGGACAGTTCTTCATAGGCTTCAATCATTTCTTCAACGAGCTGTTCCGGGCTTGCTTCCACATTTTTAAACGTTTGCAGAATCCTTTCAAATGCCCGATCTAAGGCAGCAATGAATAACTCTTCCTTTGTTTTATAGAATCGAAAAACATACGGCTGAGAGATAGCAGCTTTTTCTGCAACATGAGCGGTAGTTGCATTATAATAGCCTTTCTTTGCAAATACTTCTAATCCAGCCTCTAGAATTTCTTCTTTCCGATTTTCCTTCTTTGATTTTACCATCATAGTGCACCTGCCCAAAAATTAAGTGATTAATCAATTACAAATAAATCCTAACGTTATTTTTAGAATCATGCAAGTACTTTGTAATAATTTTTAATGAAAAATGTTAAAACCATCCCCTCTCCCATTACTCATTTTCTATTCCAGCAGGCGTTTTTTTTCAGATAGCTCATTTATATTTTTATAATCAAGTTCATTGGGAAACGGGCAGCAATATTATTTACGCCCTTTTGAGCTTCCCGATTGAAGCTTCATTCACCTAAAAATACTGCAGCATCTTCCTCAGACACCTCATAGGAACCTTTCACTTCTCCGCTTGCAGCTCAAAATGGCGCATCCTGTATGCATTCATTGCTGTTTCTCCAAGCGTGTCCATCAGATTATGATTTGCATATGCACCTACAATTGCACCAAACCCCGGAACGAGCTGCAGCATTTTCACCAAATCAATATAATCGCGATACTCCTGCTGGAAAACACGCCAATCCATATCAGCCAGCTGCTCCTTCTCCTGCTCCCAATTTTCGATTATATAAAACGTATCCTTCCGTTTTTCATCGCTGGAAAATGCAAGTTGGAAAACATGGAGGATAAATAGCCGTTCCTCATATTCATTTGCATCATAGCCATAGACTGCTGCCAATTCAAACAAAAATTTCATCTTGATTGACAGCAGCAGCGGAAAATCTGCAAGTCCAAGGAAAATACCTCCTGCCCCTGTTCCAGCTCCTTCAACTACTGCTGTTTTACGATAAGAAACTAGCTTTTCTTTGGCTATTTGATCCCTTTCAAACAAGGAAAGTTCGGTTGGTTCAGGTTTCTTCGTTGTCATATTGGATCCGGCCAATGTCGCTTTCACCATATTTTTAATGCTGTCTGTAATGATCTGGTGCGCCTTCTCAGGAATCATGCTATTTATTTTCTTTTGCGCTTTTTTCGATAACTGATTAAAAAGACTGGATTTTTTCAAAACTTTATTACGCCAAACTCGAAGTTCTTCATACACGATTGTTTCATAATCCATATTCAAAAACCTGCCTTTTCTTTTCTATACTTTATTCATACGTTTTAATCAGAAAAGAGTTTCATTTATGGGTTGAATGAAGCCTTTAACCAGCAAAGATGCAATAAAATATCACTGAATTACATGATTCAGCCTTAAGGAAAGAATAAAAAAAATCTTAATTCGTCATGAATTAAGATTTTCGTCTGTCATTTTTTTCTGCCCACTCACCAGCTAATATCTCCATCTCAATCTGCGTCCAATATTCATCTCCCATTTTTGCCGCATCCTGCAAGATTCTTTCTCTACGGAATCCCGCTGCTTCATAGCATTTAATGGCTGATACATTAAAATCAAACACACCCAAAGTAACCTTATGTAAGTTCAATTTTTCAAATGCAAATGTTAATGCTGCATGTATAATCTGAGCTCCATACCCTTTTCCTCTGCTGTCAGCAGCACCAACTAATACCTTGCCGATCCTTGCTGAATGATTATTTCTATCCACTTTCCCCAGCGAAACATGTCCTACGACTTCATTCGTCCCATTATCAATCACTTTAAATATGTATTTAGAAGCGTCTGGTTCATTCGCTCCTTCCAAATACGTTGCAAGCTGCTCGTTCGTTAAAGGATAACGGAATGTCGGACCGCTCCACTGTACAATAAAGGAAGCATCAGGCACCCAATCAATTAATTGCTGGAAATCTTCTTTTGAAAAGTATTCTAATCGAATCAAGGCAAAAGCTCCCTTTCATATCATTAATCTATTCTTCCACAGGGTTTTCCGGTCCGTTAAGCTCTAATTGATAAAACGCTAAATCTCTCCATTGCTTAAATTTAAAGCCAGCTTTTTTTATCGTGCCCGCATGTTCAAAACCAAATTTCTCATGCAAAGCAATACTTTTCTCATTCGCAGCATCAATGCCGGCAATCATTGTCATATATTCTCTTTCCCGGGCGACAGCGATAATTTCTTGCATCAATAAGCTGGCAATTCCTTTTTTCCGATAGCTCTTGTCCACATACACAGAATGTTCAACGGAATATTTATAAGCCGGCCAGTCTCTGAAAGGCCCGAATGTAGCAAATCCCGCCACGTTTCCATCCTGTTCACAAACAAATATGGGATAACCCGCATCCTTTTTCTGCTTAAACCATACTTCTCTGTTCTCCAATGTTTGCGGTTTATAAGAATAAACAGCGGCAGTATGCACGATGGCGTCATTATAAATCTCTAAAATGGCTGATAAATCATTTGTCGTTGCTTCTCTTATCATTTTATTCTTCCTTTCAAAGCAGTTTTATCTATGGTGTGGAATTATCTCAGCAGCACTACGCATTTTATTAAAAATGTGTTCATGTAAGCTGCCAATGAAGGTTAAGTAATTTCTTTTCGATAAAATATTCACTTGATAACTACTAAATCTTATCACATATCATCCAAATACAAATAGCAATAAAAAAGAAACCTTGCTGTATGTAAAGTGGTATTCTAAATACAAATGAACTTTAAATCACAAGGAGGTTTTGTAATGCAGAGAGAGAAGCCGGAAATGATAACCGTGGAGACAACCGTTCATGCACCTGTTGATAACGTATGGACTTATTGGACAGAGCCAGAGCATATCACAAAGTGGTATGTTGCTTCTAAAGAGTGGCATGCACCAAAGGCAGAGAATGATTTAAGAGCCGGCGGTAAATTCATTACTCGAATGGAAGCAAAGGATGGGAGTTTTGGATTTGATTTTGGCGGTATATATGACGAGGTAATCCTCCATGATACCATTGCTTATAAACTGGATGATGGAAGAAAGGTGACAATTGCTTTCACGTCTCAAGGCAACACAACAAAGATCACAGAGGTCTTTGAAGGGGAATTTGAAAACTCCATCGAGATGCAAAGAAATGGCTGGCAGGCGATATTAGACAATTTTAAAACGTATAGTGAACAGGCAGATCAGGGTATAACCTTAGTATAAAACGAAACTGCATTCAGCGGGAATGTTACAGGCATTTCTTCATGTTGAAGCCGCTTAAAGTGATAATAAGCGGCTCTTTTTCTTTGTCGTTTTTTACGCTTTATCCTCTTCCTCATTCTCTACCAAATACTTCAGCATAGACAATTTATTATCCCAGAATCGTTCAAAATAGGAAAGCCAATCTTTTATTTCTGTCAGCGGCTCTGCATGCAAGTAATAGATTTTCTCTCTGCCAACCTTTTCTCCTGAAACAAGCTTCGCCTCAGAAAGTATAGTAAGGTGCTTTACTACTGCTGTTCGGGTAATAGAAAAATGGGAAGTGATTTCTGAGATAGCTAGCCTTTGATCTGACAGTAAATATAGAATTTCCCTTCTGGTCGGATCCGCAATGGCTTGGAAAACATCATGTTTCTTTACAGCTGTCATTTAAACTTCAACAACCTTTCTCAGTCTTTCCCTCACAATATTCTCCCATCCTTTATTCATTCTCTCTCTGATAACAGAGCTCTTCTCATTCGGTTTGGTAATTACTGCTTCTGCTTCTTTCCAGCCTCCATGGATAAGTGTGAATTCTGTACGATTTCCTAAATCCTTCAAAATGAAGGAAACAACCCATCCATCTGTATCCCACGCAAAAGATATTTTATTGGGTTTGTCTACTTCTAATACCTTGCAAGGTGATGGCCCAAATGGTGATTGGATGGTAAATTCATGCCCTGCTTCCGCTTCAAAATCATTTGGCATAAACCAAGCGGCTATTCCTTCTGAGGTGGACACCTTTTCCCAGACCTTTTCAATTGGAGCATTAAAAATAATTGTCTGTTCAATATCTTTAAGTTTTTCCATATTCATCTAGCCTCTTTTCCCACTTCATATAACACCTTTTGGTTTTATTTTCATTATAACACCAAAAGGTTTCATGTCAATGATTTTTAATGTTATAATCCACTTCTTTACTTGGTTAACCGATTTCTGCAATAAAAAATCCTGTAATCACAGGATTTTCATCGAACTGTTTCATTGATAGGTGAACTGTTTCATCCATCAAAAGGTATTCCCTGCTGTACTTAATCAGAACATTTCCCCCTGATAAAAGGAGCTTGGCATTGCTTCAAAATCATATTCTCGCAGCTCTTCCAAGGTGACATTGGCATGAGCTCCTTCATGCACCATCAAGTTACTGTCCTCGCCTACATGAACTGCAATAAACGGTTTATTCGTTCCATAGGCGTAACCTAATTCAAATGCTGTTCCGCTATCTGAATAATTCCCATGATAAACGCCAACAACGATTTCCGCCCAATCAATAAACTTTTTATCATTGGTAAATGTTGCAATCGACCAATGCCGGCTCCCTTCCTCCAAATGATCCATTTGGTTTTTCCGCGGTGAAAAAACATCCAATCCTTTTGCTTCTAAAATTTGTTCCGCTTCTTTTAAAGGCTCCATCTCTTTTTCATTAAAGAATGGGCTTGCTAAATAGACTCTCATATTTTGACCTCCATATGTATAATAAATACCATTCAGTTAAAAACGGCATGCATGTTTAAGTATATCCTTATTATCCGGCTTACTCAAAATTGGATGCTGTTATCCTTCCATCGGTGACTTGAGAATGAACATTTATTAAACAATTTAGTTTGCAAGCTGAGATACATCCCATATAATACAACTAATACGCACAGATTTAATCAACAGATTCTACATGAGGAGGAAGCATCATGGAACAATATGTAAAAGATAGCTGGAATGCAGATTTATACGATGGGAATCATTCCTTTGTATCATCATTTGGAAATCATTTATTAGAGCTTTTATCTCCCGTAGAAGGTGAACAGATTCTTGATGTCGGATGTGGCACAGGAGATTTAGCCCATCAAATCAATCAGCATGGCGCCGCTGTAACCGGCGTAGATAAATCAGAAAATATGGTGCACAAGGCAAACGATAAATATCCCGATATAATGTTTATGCCAAAAGATGTTTTAGAACTCGAATACAACAATGATTTTGATGCCGTTTTCTCTAATGCAACACTTCATTGGGTAAAGCAGCCCAAAGAAGCACTTCAGCACATCTATAACAGCTTGAAACCCGGCGGTAGATTTGTTGCAGAGTTTGGCGGTAAAAGCAATGTTCAAACGATTACAAATGAAATCATCCATCAGGTTAAAAAAGCTGGAATTCCCTATACACCGGAACAGTTCCCATGGTACTTCCCAAGCATAGGAGAGTATGCAGCATTAATGGAGGAAACGGGATTTAACGTAACCTTTGCCCAGCATTTCAATCGGCCGACACCCTTAGAGGGAGACAACGGGCTGAGAAATTGGATGGAAATGTTCTGCAGAAATATCTTTGAAAATCATCCGGAAGCTATCAAAGAGCGTGTGATGATACAGGTAGAAAATAACTTAAAGGATGCCCTGTACCAAGAAGGGCAGTGGATTGCAGATTATAAACGACTTCGTGTCGTCGGAATAAAGCAAGGCGGCATACCTGCTAAATAAGTTTTGATTAAATAGACAGAACAGGAATCTATAAAAAGAGGGCCATATAGATTCCTGCCTCCCCTTATACTTCTCACCAATCCTCTATTCAACGAAACGAAAATGATTCTATCGTCTCTTTTCCCGAAAGCATATCCTTCACGTTAAACTGATTCTTCCTGACTTCCTCATCGCCAATGATAATCACGTTTCGTATGTTTTCTTTATTCGCCCTGTCAAGCGCCTTACCGACCTTTTTATTGCCTAATTCCACATCTACGTTATATCCTTTATCCCGGAAATATGTTGACACAGACAATGATTCTTTTTGTCTTCCCAGAGGAATAATATAATAATCCACCTCTCTTCCAGCAGGTTCGATTCCTCCCGCAGCAGCCATCGCTGTATAAATCACATCCAGCCCAAAAGAGATTCCAACGGTAGAGAAAATTTCATCTGTTCCTATCAGTCCGCCGATTGCATTATCATATCTTCCGCCGCTTCCAATGCTTGACTTCATCGAATCATCCGCTAAAAACATTTCATAAACGGTACCTGTATATATTTCTAGCCCCCGTGCCAGAAACGGATTAAATATACATTGGTCGCTAATATCCAAATAATCAAGATACGATTTCAGCTCTTTTAGTTCCTGCAATCCCTGTCTGACTTGTTCATTTTGATTAGATAATGATTCAAAGCGGATAAAGTCCGTATGATCGTCATCTGTCAAAAATTGTTTAATGGAGCGGGCCGCATCATCTGACACCCCTAGTTCAGCAAGCTCGGCTATAACTGCGTCCACCCCTATCTTCTCCAGCTTATCCAAAATCAGCACCACTTTATTGATTTTCGCATCCGCTACACCAAACACTTCCAATGCTCCGGTTAATAATTTCCTATTATTATATTGAATATTCACCTGCATTCCGAGCTTGTCAAAGCCATCCAGCGCCATCATCATTAATTCCGCTTCAGCTATTTGTGAATCTGCGCCGACAATATCCACATCACACTGGGTAAATTCACGCAATCTTCCTGTTTTTATTGGCCCATCCCGAAATACTTTACCAATTTCATACCGCTTAAATGGCAGCTTCAATGTCGGATTCATTGCAGCCACCTTGGCAAAAGGTATCGTAAGGTCATAGCGCAGAGCTAAATCCCTTTCTCCTCTATCTGTTAAAGTGTACATCTCCTCTAATATTTCCGCACCGCCGCCATATTTAGAAGCAAGCAATTCCGTATAATTTAAGATAGGTGTTTCCAGCGGCTGACATCCATATTGGATAAATACATCCTCTAATGTTCTCCGGATATTTCTCCGTACGCTTTCTGACTCCGGTAAATAATCTTGTGTTCCTTTTACATTTTGATAATCTATCTTCTTCATTTTCCTTACCTCCTGTTTTTGAATACAAAAAAAATCGCACTCTGAGTTAAGTGATTTACTTAATTCGGGATGCGATTTCATGAATAATAGCCTTCCTCATTCGATTTTTTAAAAGTTAAATCGATAAAGCAAGGCTAGTTGATATGATGAGGGAATTGTGAGAAGGAATCATTTATTTTAACGAAAACCATTTTGCTCACCTCTGATTTTGGATCAGTTTATCATAGCCGTTTGGTAATTTCAAAGGAAAAAACCTGTACCCATTCAAGTGCAGGTTTTTCAATGCGCTATTCTTTAACCTCTTTCAAATCCCGATTATTTCGCAGGAACATATAGAAGGATGCACCGAATATGGCCAGATAGCCAAGGATACTCCATATGTCTGGGATTTGGCCAAAGAGCGCAATACTGATAATACCGGAATATACAACGGTCGAGTAGAAAAAGATGGATATTTCTTTTGCTGGAGCAAATTTGTAAGCAACGGTAATCCCAAACTGTCCCACCGTAGCGAACACTCCTGCTGCAAGTAAGTACAACCACTGCAGCCCGCTCATCGGCTGATAAAACAAGATAACAGGCGGTAATAAAATCACAGTGGAAAAGAACGAGAAGTAAAATACAACCGTATAAAATTGTTCTTTATTCCCAAGCACCCGTAAAACGGTGTACGCTCCTCCTGCAAAAACTGCGGATAAAATCCCTGCTGCATATGGAACCATATCTAGATTGAAGACCGGTTTGATAATAAATAACGTTCCAAGAAATGCGATAATAACAGAGACCACCTGAAACCGCATCACGTATTCCTTTAAGAAAACCGCAGCAAAAATAATGGTTATAAATGGACTCATTTTATTCAGCATATCCGCATCGGAAAGCACTAGATGATCGATGGCATAGAAATTAAGCAATACCCCAGTCATCCCCAGAGCAGAGCGCAGAAGTAAATATTTTTGATTTTCCTTTTTCCCAAAAAGCCGTTCTCTATGATAAAGAACAAAACCCAACGCAATAACCATTGAGATTCCATTGCGAAATAATGTTTTTTGTATTGTAGGCACATCTCCTGACAGCTTTACAAACATGGCCATCAAAGAAAATCCTAACGCTGATAATAATAACAATAAAATGCCTTTATTTCTGTCACTCATGAAATGTTTACTTCCTCCTCTTTGATTGTTCCTTTATTTTTAATAAAACATTTAAAAATGCTGCTTCCTTCGTTAATAACATAGTTGTACTACCGCAGTGCGGTACTGATAAGCTTACGATTATTATTTTCTAAAACAAAGCAATCATACTATGAAAAAGCCAGATAACCCATGAAAAGAACCCATATTTGAAAATATCATAATGGGTTCTTTTCTACAAGTTGCTATTATAAGGGTAAAAAAGCAATGTATGTTAAACAACGACAAATACCACAGTGATGGAAACTGTGGTAAAGTCAACATTTCTGCCATTTATTTTCAATTTGATCCGTACGTGCTTATCCTTTCGTTGATCCTGCTGTAAGACCACTAACTAGATATTTCTGGATAAAAATAAATACAATCGCAATTGGGATAATGATTAGAATCGCTGCTGCCATTAATCTTCCCCAATCTACTATCCAAAGCCCCATAAAGTTGAATACACCCGTTGATAAAGTTCGCATAGAGTCTTCAGACACGAAAGTAAAGGTTAAAACAAATTCACTCCAAGCGTGCACTAAAGCATAAATACCTGCAGAAATAATAGCTGGAACAGATAACGGCAGCATGATGCGAATAATAATATAAATTCTGCTGCAGCCATCAATCATCGCTGCTTCCTCGATTTCCACTGGAATCGTATCAAAGAAACCCTTCAGCATCCAAGTAATAATAGGAACGGCAAAGACTGTGTAAGATATAATCAATCCTAAGTAAGAATCTAACAAACCTAAATTCATCATGGTTCGATAAAGCGGAATCATTAATAGTACAACTGGTATCATTTGTGCAAGCAGCATACTCACACCAAATATTTTCGTACCCGGGGCTTTACTTAATCGACTCAGCGTATACGCACCTAAGACACCAATTATGATAGATAAAAATACACTCCCTGCGGATACAATTACACTGTTAAGAAAATACTTTGGGAATTGTGTTTCGAATAGAACGGAACGAAAATTCTCAAAAGTAGGATTAGATGTAAAGAATGTAGGGTTAGCTGACCGTACTTCGTCTCCTGGCTTGATTGCTGTTAAGAAAGCCCATAGTATCGGAAATAAACTATAGATACTGGCAATCAATAGCAGAACATAAGTCACCGTATTTAATAACCTTTTCTTTATTTTTTTTGAAAAGTGCATGATTAACCCTCCTTTGCCCCTTGTCTTTTTTGTATCCAGAAATACAACGCCATCATAGCAATCAATATCGCAACCATTAGTACGGAAATCGCTGAAGCTGTACCGTAATGATACGTCATAAAGGCTTCCTTATACGTAGCAATCGCTAATGTCTCTGTTGCATTCAAGGGACCGCCTTCTGTTAATATCCAGATAAAATCAAAATTGTTAAATGTCCAAATTAAATGCAGTACAATCAATATACTGGAAATCCCCTTCAGCTTAGGTAACGTAATATACCAAAATCGTTTAAACATATTAGCACCATCAAGTTCAGCGGCTTCTAATTCACTTTTATTGATTGTTTGAAGAACAGCTAAAAATGAAATCGCGTAAAAAGGAAAACTCCTCCATATATTGATCCAGATAACAGAAAACATTGCTGTTGATTCATTTCCCAGCCAATTGATACTTTGATCGATAATTCCCATATTTACTAACAATACATTAATAATTCCGTAATCCGGATTTAGCATCCATCGCCATGTCATCCCTGCAACTACAATTGGGACGACCCATGGAATAATCATCACTCCACGAAAGAAGGCTCTTCCCTTTATTTTCTGATTTAACAAAAGAGCAATACCTAAACCTACAATAAACTCACCTGCTACAGAACCTATCGTATAAACCATGCTATTTTCAGCATAAGTCCAAAATAACGGATCCTGAATAACATTCTTAAAATTCTCCAGACCAATAAATACATCACTTTCAGGATTCAATAAGTTAGCGTTATAGAGACTATTAATGAATACTCGAATAATCGGTACTAAAAGCAGCAACACTAAAAATACAACAGCTGGAAGCATAAAAATATAAGCTATTGCGTGCTTTTTAAAAAATCTGATCATATCAGCAACTCCTTTATTTAAGGGGAAATACTACAATCCAGTTAATTTTTCCAGGTGCAATCATTTTCCACACCGTGATTTGCTGAATAATCAACTGAATTGTATCTTTTATTTATTCATCTAGTAAGTTATTACTGGCAAGAGATTGGTTAATTTGATCAGATAACCAAATAGCTGTTTCTTCTGGAGTGGATTCCCCTAATAATACTTTTTGCAGAGAATCTGTCATTGCATTAGTGATCCCTCCCATTGGAACAGGCGGCCAAGATTTACCGTGTTCTGCAATATCTGTGAAAACAGTATTCCATTCACCTTCTAATTCCATATCATTACGAATCGTTCGGTTTCCTTTTGCATAAATGCTCTGTCCTTCTTCAGAGCCCATCCACTCAATAAAGTCTAAAGCAGCTTCTTTCTGCTCAGAATCTTCAAATACATACCATTGAGCTACTTCTAAAAACGTAGAAGGGGTTTCTTTATAAGGCGGAACACCGGACAAAGCTACATCCGCCATCCCTTCAGGCTGTTCGCTTTCATATTCTTGAAGCCAAGGTCCATTTTGAGTAATTGCTACACTGCCTTGAGCGAAATTCTGATCTAATTCTTGATAGCCCCAGCTTGTTTGATTTTGTGAAATGACTCCTTGATCAAGCATGTCTTTATATAATTGGAAAACTTCTGTTGCTTTTGCCAGTTGATCTTCATTGTCTGTCCAAGTATTTCTAAACATGCCCTCTCCTGTTTCTTCTACAACCTCCAGACCATTAGACCATAAGAAAACAATTAACTCTTGTGGAGCACGGGCAGATGTTGCACTGATACCAAAAGGATTTTCAACCCCAGCATCATTTAACTGCTTTCCGACGGTAAATAAATCATCCCAGGTTTCAGGTGGTTCTACCCCTGCTTCATTTAAGATATCTTCATGGTACATCTGTGCTCTTGTTCCGATATAACTTGGAAAAGCGACTACTTCTTCACTAATTGTGACACTATCCCAAACAGGTTGTGGGACGTTATCTTTATCCTCCCACTCGTCAACAAAATCTGTTAGTGGATATAAAATGCCCATAGAATTAAAATCTGCCATCCACTCTTGCAACCCTTGAGCAATATCCGGTGGATTTCCATTAGCAGCTGAAGTGGTTATCTTCTGATTCAGCTGCTCATAGGGAAGAACCTGCACATTAATATTAATATCGGGATTTAATTCTTGATATCTCTCTATCGCATCATAATATCCACTGCGATCTTCTGCCTCATCCACATTCCACCAAATCTCAAGTGTTGTTTGACCATCATTTTCTCCCTCAGCACTATCACTTGATGAACATCCAAATAATACGACCAAGCACATTAGAGTTACAAACATCATTTTTTTCATGTTTTTGCCCCCTTTTTTAAAAGTTACCTTTATCTGCTTCACCAGCATTTTTGACCGCTTCTTCCCGATTCTGCGCCATCTCTTCGACTGTCTTTGTTTTTAATCTTGCTGCCCCTTGATAGTCTTTTGTCGGTATACGTTCTTCATTTTCCAACCGTTCTTTAGCAGCTTGGGAAGCACCCTGGTACTGTGGCAGCCACTTTTCCTGTGCTACTAGAAGCTCATCTGTCATTTGCCAAATTTCTTTTGGATTACAAACTGCTCCAACTAATGGATCTATCATCATAGCTTGTCTTAATAAGTAGTCATCGCCATGAACCGCTGCTTCTACTGCCAGCCGCTGAACAGAAATGCTGGCATTACAAACAGCCGCTGGACCAAGAGGTAAATCACCTACAACAGGTATACTGATACCATTACGGTCGACATAACCAGGTGCTTCAATAACAGCATCATCTGGTAAATTAGAGATTACACCCTGATTAATATAATTAAAATGACCGCGGTAGGTTCGCCCTGTTTCTAACCCTTCCAAAATATAGGAACCATGTTCCTGACCGCGATTTTCTTCTTTGTATTCAAATGCCGGTTCCTTTAGCCAATTCGGAAAATCTGTTTCAAACCAATTCCGGCCTTCTGTACAAACTCGTAAATAGCCACCGGTTTCTCCATTAATCCAATTACTTAAATCAATCCATTGATTTATTTCTTCTGGACGCTTACGATACCAAGGCAGGTACTCGCTTAAATGACCATTAGATTCCGTACTGAAATAACCAAAACGGCGAAGCATATCGATGCGTACCTTTTCTTCTTCACGGTATTCGGGATGTTGTTCAAAAGCCTCTAATAAATCTCCGGTACGGTCCTCACCATCTGTATTCACTTGGATATACCATGTCTGATGGTTAATACCAGCACAAATGATATCAACATCCTCTTTATTCCGGCCTAGCACTTCTGCGATTTGTTTATGTCCATTCTGTACACCGTGACATAGTCCAATGGTATGAACACCGCCGTATGTATTACATGCCCAAGTGAGCATAGCCATCGGGTTAGCATAATTAAGTAAGAGACAATCGTTATCCGCAACTTCACGTATGTCTTTACAAATTTCTAACATCTCCGCTATACCACGCTGTCCATACATAATCCCGCCAGCACATAATGTATCTCCAACACATTGATCAACACCGTATTTTAAGGGAATTTCAATGTCATGTTTAAAAGCTTCTAACCCGCCAATGCGAACAACGTTGAAAATGTATTTCGCATCTTTTAAAGCTTCACGTCTATTTGTAGTTGCTTCAATTTGTATAGATAATCCATTTTCATCTATATCTCGTTGACATAGCTGTGTGACCATATCCAAGTTCTTCTGATTGATATCTGTAAAAGCTACTTCTATGTTGTTAAATTCAGGAACAGATAAAATATCCCTTAGCAATCCTCTAGTAAAACCAATACTACCTGCACCAATAAATCCAATTTTAAAAGTCATTGTTAGTCCTCCTCGCAACCTGATAAACAAACTATAACATCGAATATTTGGAATCGCTTTCAATATAGTGACTACCATAAATATTCATGTATAAAATCCTAACTTTTATTAATTGGGTCTTCAGGAAATTTCTATGAAAGCAAGAAATGAAGACAATAACGGAATGCATGCTGCATATCAACACAAAAAAACTTGATTCATACCTTCGCGGGTACAAAATCAAGTTGATCTGAAATATCAACCGTGACTTTCCAGTTTATTATCCTCTCCTATAAAATTCTGTCCTTCTTTACGATACTGGGAAGGTGTAAATGTTGTATAAATTTTAAACAAATTACTGAAATATTGGCTCGTATTGATTCCGACATAGTTCGCGATTTCTGTTACAGGTATATCCGTTTTAGTGAGCAACATTTTAGCTTTTTCCATTCTTACTTTTGTAAGGTATTCGTTGATTGTTATTTTCATCATTTTTTTGAAAATACGATGCAAATAGCTAGGATGCAGGTGGACAAGATTCGCTAAGTCACAGGTTCTGATCTCGTAATCATAATTCTCATGGATATAAGTTAATACTTGATGGATAATCCATTCATTTGATTGACCGATTTGCTGCATTTGTTCTTTACGGCTTTTGGCTACACTAAGCAATAATTGAATAAATAAAATATCAATCTGCAATCTATTATCGGAATTCTGCAAATCCAGCTCCAGCACCAAAGAACTGAGGTGACCATAGATATGTCCACTGTCCTTCAAAATGAAATAATCTTCGGAGGCAGTAAGCATCTCTTTAAGACTCTGGTCATGATGCATTAGATTATGGATGGAAGTAAAATGCTTCATGTTTTCTTTCCATTCGAATTCTACATTAAGCATTCTGCAAGGGTTCTTTTTTTCAACAATTAGCCGATGCGGCACATTCCCATAGATAAAAATATACTGTTGTTTTCGTAACTCGACCTTTGTATTGTTTATTTCTATCGTACACTTCCCCTTAATGACGTACATAATCTCGATTGCTTTGTGTTTATGTATTTCCATATTATACTCTTGCCATTCTTTAAAATAATAATAGACAGCTTCAGGAAAAGTGTTCTCTTTCATCCCTTTACCTCCCTTAGAAACTTATTCGTATTGCTGGGTATATTAAAGCTTCCATACCAAAACCAAAGATTGAAAAATAACGTAACCTCTTGTATATCAAATTTGATAAAATATATAACCATTTCACACTTTGTTTCTTATAAGGGATATCTGAATAAACTGGGAAACATAAAGCTACTTTATGTTTCCCAGTTTATTTAAACAATGTGTTGTAACCCATTTATTCATGCAGCCAAACTGTCATTTCCCCTTCATCGCGATTTGCCCAAGCGTAGTATGGTATCATTGTCAGTTTACTTTTCTCACCTTTTGGTTTGGTATCAAAGGTATACAAATCATCGACTGTATTTTGTAATCTGGTTACATCTCTAGTCGTAATAACATTAACACCGCCCAATAAATCAGGATGATATGCCACTGTAAATTCCGGGTTTACTTCGAGTTGATAATCAAACAATTTAGATTGGTTATCGGTTTCTTCAGCACAATAAACAACTGGGCCACTTTGAAGCGCAACTTTGTTGATGTTTTCTTTTACTTGTCGATTTGCTCTAACAATATGAACTTGCATATCAAGAGTGAGCTCAATGGTTGTTTCTGCGTCTTCAATATTGAAATATACAATACCTTCCTCATCAGATACTTTTACTTTTTTGTCGTTTACAATTATTTCAAAATGATCTTTACTCCAATTTGGAATACGTATTGCAAAACGAAATTGAGATTTTTCTGGATTACTAATAGTAAACGTTACTTCGCCATTCCATGGAAGATTGCTGTCTTGTTCAATTTTAATATTGTTGCTAAATTGAGTAGAATTTGCAATATATTGATGAGCTAAAATTACATCGTCTTTTACTTCGTATAAATATCGATCAACTGAAGCTACCAGCCGGGCAATATTGGCTGGGCAACAAGCTGTACCGAACCAGGCTTGGCGACGTGTTAATACATGTTTTTTGTTTGGATCCAATACACTTGATTTAGGATCCGCTTCTAATGGATTAACATAGAAATAATGCGTACCATCCAGAGACATCCCGCTTAATGCTCCATTAAATAATTCCTTTTCAATGACATCTGCATATTCTGATTTAAATTCTCCCGCTAACATTTGTCTAGCAAAAAACGTCATAGCCACAGAAGCACAAGTCTCTCCATAAATCGTATCGTTTGGCAAATCGTAATCAAAAGTAAAGGCTTCACCAGATTTTGTTTGACCAACATTTCCTGTAATATACATCTGCTTTTGAGTAATGTTTTTCCATAAACGATCTGCTGCATCTTGTAAATCTTTTTCTCCGGTAATACGGGCTAAATGAGCTAAACCGGCACAGAAATAAACACAACGAACAGCATGACCATGTGCATCATGTTGGCACGTTACTGGTTTATCAGAAAAGTAATAACGTGTTCCAAATTCCTTTAATTCTGGCCAAAAGGCATTGTCGATACCATCAACCACATTTTGCTTATCAAAAAATTCCGGGTCCTCTCCACGTTCTCTAATAAAGAAATTAGTTAATTCCAAGTATCTATCATCTTTGGTAATTTCCCATAAACGCATCAAAGCCAATTCGATTTCTGGATGTCCATCATATCCAGGAATTTGATTTTCTCCATATCCAAAAATTTCATAAAGATGATCTGCCATTTTTTTCGCGATTTCTAAAGCAGTATGATTATCAGTAACTTCATAATAAGCAACTCCTGCTTCAATATAATGACCCATTGAATAAAGTTCGTGCGATTGATCTAACCGCTTGAATTTTCGTTCAGGCATATCGATTTGAAAAAGCGTTGATAAATATCCGTCTTCCTCTTGTGCTTGAGCAATTAAATCCACAATCTCATCCGTTTTCTTTTGCATCTCTTCATCCGGAAAGTATTCCAGCGTATAAGCAGCCGCTTCTAACCATTTATAAACATCTGTATCTTGGAAATTCATTCCTTGATGCTTTTTTCCTTTTGAAAGTCCAGCAGCTATTTTTAGATTCTCTATTGCATGGCTTTTTAAGTCATCATCGTAAAATCGTTCATCTGTAAAGGCATCATTTGCTATTTCCACATCATTTTCATCGCTTAGCGTTTCATATTGATAAGGTATAACTATCTCAGCAACCAAATCACGATATCGCTTCCAAAACGGTGAAGTAACTTCTACCTTCTCCAATTGCATTGCATTTGATTTAATATTTTTTGTCACGGTACATTCTCCTCTACTTTTATTTTCATATACTTAAACTTTATCCTATTTACGCTTTCTTCAATTTTTTTAATGAGACAAATAGTAAGCTTATCACCTTCTTTGAAATGTGGTATCATACGAATCCGCTTTCATATACCTAATAGTATAATATTGGTTTAATTGATTTCTTCTAATCTTCTTAGTCATTTCATTGGTGTCTCTCTTGTAAATCCTTTTTTATTTTGGATTCTTGTTTTTCAAAACGTCTATAGAAAATCATAGGAATTATAGCAATAATACTTATAATTACTGGCAGCCAAATAAATGAAAATTTAATTGCACTCAGTGAAGCTGCACTTTGAGCTTGGTTCGCTACAAATCCAGACGCTTCCATAATAAGGGATGGAATAAAACTGCCAAAACCAGATCCTAATTGAATACAGAATGCTCCCCCGATAGCAGTTAAAAATCCTGTGGCTCTCACACCATTTTTCCACTCTCCATAGTCAACCGTATCTGCCAGCATAGCAAATGGCATGGCAATCGCAATAGCAAAGCCGAATATTGCAATGACCCAGCTTATCATTATAAGAGGTATACTATGTTCAAAAAATGCCATTAAGGTTTGTCCTGCAATACCAATTAGAAAACCAATAATCATTGTCATATGTTTATTTGCAATTTTGACAAGAAATGGTGTTAGCAAGGTTCCTAACATTCCTAATATGGTTAATCCATTAAATATTGCAGCTAAATTAGCATTTCCAAGATTGTATTGAGCATAGTATACAGACATACTAATACGACTTGTCTGCGCAATCCAGAAAAGAATGAACGAACCAATTAAAAGGAACCACGGCCAGTTACGATATGTTGCACGAATACTTTTTTTTAGCGGTATTGGTTCTGTATTATTCGTATGTCTTTCCTTTAAATTTTTAAAAGCAAATAAAAGTAAAAAAATCGCCAAAATCGCTAGAATACCTATAGCTAAAGGGAATCCAATTCTGTCATTTCCTTGCCCCACTAGACCTACTAATGGTAATACAGCGCTACCTGCAATAAACGCACCTACGTTTCCGCCAATCATTCGAAATGTATTGGCCGCGACTCTTTCGTTCGAGTCTTTAGTCAAATTAGGCAAAATTGAATTTATCGGTGTTTGGATTCCGGTATATATGATTCCTGCAGCTAAAATGTACGTTATAGCAGCATACCAATATTTCCCTGTGTCTGGTAAAGTTGGCGATAAGAACGCCAACACTGTAGCAACACCAAATGGAATTGCTAACCAAAGAAAGTATGGCCGACTTTGCCCCCACTTTGTTTGCGTATGGTCAATAATGATTCCCCAAACTGGAGCACTAATTGCATCAACAACCCGTGCAATCAGTAAAATCAATCCTGCAGCAGCCACGGAGATTCCAAAAACATCTGTATAAAAATACATGATATAAGTTGTGATAGTGACATATAGCATGTTACCAGCTAAATCAGTAAATGAATAACTTATCTTCTCAGATAATGGTAACTTATCTGTAGTTCGGTTTTCTTCTGCTTGTGTAGTCTCTATACTTTTTTCCGCTTCCATACTTATTCTCCTTTTCTTAAATAATTTTCTCTCTCTAGTTTGAATTCTTGAATTAACATAGAAACTATTATTTAACCAGTGTTATGTATGTTGATATTGTCATAAGCTTTTCCTTCTAGATATTATTAGTATTTTTTATTATGCTCACTACTGGTTAATGTTTTTAGAAGTTTACTGACGATGCTTTTTTTGTACTCCCCAAAGAAGCTAAGCTTCCTCGGGGAATAAAAGTATTATTTAATAATGACATATTCTAAATCAACAAGCTTCGCATAGTTTACAATTTGTTCTGTTGTTAAATTTAATGAAACAACGGTATGATGCCCGCCGCCATTCTCAATCCAAGCTTTTACCCCATCATGGAAATTCGGCTTAATGTTCCAAAGCACACGCGCTACCGGAAGTTTTGGTGCTGGAAATTCAGGCTCAAACATAGAAACTTCATTAATTAAAAGTTTGTAATGCGTACCAAAATCCGCCATTGAAACAACTACGCCATCCCCTGCTTTCCCATCAAACACTAAACGGGCTGGATCTTCTTTATTGCCAGGTCCTAAAGGAGAAACAATGATTTTAGGCTTATTACCAGCTAACGTAGGATCTACTTCCAACATATGTGATTGCAGAACAGATTCTTTACCCGCAGCTAATTCATATGTGTAATCTTCCATAAATCCAGTCGATTGGTTATTACTCATTACCTTTAATAAACGGTCAAGAGCAGCTGTTTTCCAATCTCCTTCACCGGCAAAACCATATCCTTTTGCCATCAAACGTTGAACCGCAAGACCAGGGAGCTGTTTCATACCATATAAATCTTCGAAATTCGTAGTGAAAGCATTATATCCGCCATCATCAAGAAAACGTTTAATCGCGATTTCATAGCTTGCTTGCACCTTAACACTCGCTTCCCAATCTTCCTTACTATAAGCGCCATACTCAAACTCATAAAGATCTGCATACTCTGCTATTAAAGCGGCAATTTCTTCATCCTTCACCTTGTTCACATATTGAACAAGGTCTCCAATCCCAAAATAATCAACAGTCCATCCAAATTGAATCTGTGCTTCAACCTTATCTCCTTCTGTTACTGCAACATTACGCATGTTGTCACCAAAGCGGGCAACTTTAATGTTGAAGCTTTCATTAAAAGCAACGGCTACATTCATCCAATCGGCAATTTGTTTTTGCGTTTCTGAACGTTTCCAGTGCCCTACAATAACTTTATTCTGCTTATTTAAACGAGCATTGATAAAGCCGTATTCGCGATCTCCATGAGCAGATTGATTTAAATCCATAAAGTCCATATCAATCGTTTCCCAAGGAATACTTTCATTGAATTGTGTTGCTAAATGAAGTAATGGTTTTTGTAATAACTTCATACCATGAATCCACATTTTCGCAGGAGAAAATGTATGCATCCATGTGATGATCCCGGCAACTTCATCACGATAGTTGGCTTCCTTCATCATTGCTGTGATTTTATCTGCGCTGACCGCTAAATCTTGTAATACGATGGGACATGGTAAGATGCCGCTTTCATTTAATTCATTAGTCATCCTTTGCGCATGCTTCTTAACTTCCGCTAATGCTTCTTCCCCATATAATTGTTGTGAACCTACAACAAACCAAAACTCTTTTTTTTCAATTGTTGACATATAAATCCTCTTTTCCTTATTTAATAAATAATATCAAGTATTAATTTTGTCCATAATACGCATTTTCTCCATGCTTTCGCAGATAGTGCTTATCTAAAATGCGCTGTGGTAATTCTTGAGCAAAATGATTTAGCTCTCGTGTAAATAAATTTAGTTTTGAAATTTCATCTAATACGACACTGTTTGTTACTGCAGTTTTTACATCTTCTCCCCAAGTAAACGGGCCATGTCCATGAAGTAAAACACCGGGAATTTCCAAAGCATCTAATTTGCGTTCTTTAAACGTTTCGACAATTACGTGACCAGTTTCTGCTTCATAACCTCGATCAATCTCTTCTTGTGTCAAAGTACGAGCACAGGGTACAGAACCGTAAAATGTGTCTGCATGCGTTGTCCCCATTGCAGGGACATCCAGCCCTGCTTGCGCCCAGATGGTTGCCCAAGTTGAATGCGTATGTACAACACCGCCGATTTGTGGGAAATGCTTATAAAGTACTGCATGAGTCAACATATCTGAGGATGGATTTAAATCTCCTTCAACAACATTACCGTCTAAATCAACAACAACCATATCGCTGGCTTTCATCGCTTCATAATCAAGACCACTCGGTTTGATAACAAATAAACCGTTTTCTCTATCGACTGCACTGGCATTTCCCCATGTGAATTTAACGAGTCCATGTTTAGGTAATTCCAGGTTGGCTTGAAACACTTCTTCTTTTAATTGCTCTAACACATTAACTCCTCCTGTACTTCACTTATGAAGTCAAATTGTCAACTGCTGCCTGTTCAATAACTAACCCTTTCTTATATCGTTCCATAAATATCTCAAATCCTTTAACGTCCGATTCTTCAGGATGTATTTCCTGTTCTTCCACGTCTGTGAATACTTTTTCATCTAGAAAATCTTCTAAGCTCTCTGTTGAAGTCTTATGTTTCATATAAGCAGCAAGAAGTGCCATTCCCCATGCTCCTCCTTCTCCAGCTGTTTCCATAACAGAAACAGGTACATTCATTGCTCCAGCGATAATTTTCTGTCCAACAACAGGAGTCTTAAATAAACCGCCATGAGCTAATAAGCTGTCAATTTCTATTTTTTCTTTTTGTGTCAATGTATCCATTCCTATTTTCAAAGCACCAAATGCTGTAAGTAGATGTGTACGCATAAAATTAGCTAAATTGAAATTGCTTTCTGATGATCGGATAAACAGTGGCCGTCCTTTTTCAAGACCTGTAATGTTCTCTCCCGATAAATATCCATAGCTGAGCAACCCGCCGCCATCTGCGTCTGCTGCTAGCGCTTTATTCAACATGATTTCAAATATCTTTTGAGTTTCAGCTTTTTGCCCCATCGCTTCATAAAATTCTTGAAATAAGCTAATCCATGCATCGAGATCACTTGAGCCATTATTCGTATGAACCATTGCAACAGGAGCACCAGCTGGTGTAGTTACCAAATCAATTTCCGGATACACTTTTGAAAGTGACTTTTCTAATACAATCATGGCAAAAACGGAAGTACCCACAGAGATATTCCCTGTACGTTTTCTTACACTATTCGTAGCGACCATTCCAGTTCCAGCATCACCTTCCGGAGGACAAAAAGGAATTCCAGACTGCAGATTTTGTGATTTATCGAGAATTTTTGCACCAGCTTCCGTTAATCCCCCAGCTTGGTCACCAGCTGTATATACTTCAGGAAGAATATCTTTTAACTTCCAAACGTATGCTTTTTTCGAAATTAGTTCATCAAATTTCGCAAGCATTGCTTCATTATAATCTCCCGTTGATTCATTCACTGGAAACATACCTGATGCATCTCCAACTCCGATTGCTTTTCTCCCCGTTAATAACCAATGAATGTAACCCGATAAGGTTGTCATATAATCTATGTGGGCAAGGTGCTTCTCTTCGTCTAATATTCCTTGATAAAGATGCGCAATACTCCATCTTTCAGGGATATTAAATTGAAATTGATCCGTTAATATTTTCGCTGAAGTACCTGTTGTTGCATTCCTCCACGTACGAAATGGAACAAGTAAATCACCAGCTGCATCAAAAGCCATATATCCATGCATCATTGCCGAAATACCGATTGAACCGACAGTTTCAATTGTAATATCATAGTCTTGCTCCACTTTTTTTCTCATATTTTCATAAGCTGTTTGCATCCCGGTAATAATATCTGGCAAATTGTACGTCCAAAATCCATTTTTTAAGCGATTTTCCCATTGATGACTTCCAGTTGCGATGGTTTCAAAATTTTTACCGATTAATACTGCTTTAATACGTGTTGAACCGAATTCAATTCCGAGAGAAGTATCACCTCCCTCAATTATTTGTTTAATAAATTCTCTACCTATTTTCATACTATTTTCCTCCCCTCCTCCCAGAGAGCGCTTTCAACACACTTTGTAATATAAAACGCTTTCTATTTATTAATTATATTATATTTTCAGTACGTACAAATGTCAACATTAAAAATAAATATACGTACAAATAAAATTGAATTATATATAATAATGTGAATAAATTTAAATAATGCCCTTATATAGCTCGTTTCATGTTTTAAATTTAATTATATAAATCTATTTCGCATTAGTTTCTTTAATAAATCTATTAATTTAAGAACATTCATTTTAATTCTTTTAAAGTCATGGTAAAATAAGTACATACAAATATCTATATAACCAAATCATTACACCAACAAATATGAAAGAAGTGAATGAAATGAAACCAAAATATCAGATCATCACGGATGAAATTAAAAGTAAAATTCTTTCAGGAGAATTTAGCGTTGGGGAAAGAATTCCTACCGAAGCGGCTATGCAAAATCAATATCAAGTCAGCCGTGATACCGTTCGCAAGGCTATTTTAGAATTATCAAATGAAGGTTTCCTAAGAAGTGAAAAAGGTTCAGGTACTTATGTCAGCAACCAATATCAATCAAAATCTGATCGAGCATCAAATAATAAAATAATTGGTGTTATAACAACTTACATCTCTGACTATATTTTCCCTTCCATCATTCGTGGCATTGAAAGCAGATTAAACGAAGATGATTATTCTTTATTACTTGCCAGTACAAATAATGATGTTGAACAAGAAAAAAAAGCTTTGGAAATGATGATGTCCTATGGTGTAGATGGCTTGATTATTGAACCTACGAAAAGTAACCTGTACAATCCCAATATTGCTTACTATCTGTCGTTCAAGGAGCAGGGTATCCCATTTATTATGATTAATGCTTATTATGAGGAATTGGACGTTCCTTTTCTATGTCTTGATGACGTACAATCCAGCTATCTGGCTGCAAATGAATTGATTTCAAAAGGGCACACACAAATTGGAATTATTGCAAAAATGGATGATTTGCAAGGGAAGTATCGAATGAAGGGGTACATAAAGGCACTCGAGGAAGCTAAATTACGCTTCCAACCCAACTTAGTCCTTTCTTTCACCACAGAAACCAAGTCGGATTTATCTATTAACCTGCATCATTTTCTCAATGAAAATAAAGATATGTTAACCGCCATTGTTTGTTACAACGATGAGGTAGGTTTAGAAGTTGCAAATGTATGCAAGCAAATTGGTATTTCTGTTCCAGACAAATTATCCATTATCGGGCAGGATAATTCTTATATCTCACAAAACGCAAATATCAAACTGACGACGTTGACACACCCACAAGAGAAAATGGGACGTGATGCAGCTGACTGGGTGCTTAAGAAATTACAAGGACGGAAAAATTTATCAGAGGAAACATATTATCAACCAGTATTAGTTGATGGGGAGACTGTAAAAGATAAACTTAGCTAAAAAACTGACAATGCCGTTCCACCTTTTCATACTAGAAAAGACTGGGCTCGTATAGAAAATCTATGCATATCCAATTCAATAATTATCAACACGTTTAAAATGCAAATAATATCCGAAGTATATAATGGGCGAACAACCTTTCAAACATACCCTCTCATTTAAGTAGATTGTTACTTGAATCAGTTATTATATGCCAATATACGTACACCATTTTTGTTCACAAATAAAAATAGCCAAGTTAACCTTTGAGAATCTGTGAGGGATTATATCAGAAAAAACATAATCAATTTATTTGGTTCTTTCCTTCATGGAAGTATTAATCCATAATCATTAAAATAACCACCCCTCTGCCCTGGTAAGCAGTTGGGTGGCTATAAAAAAATTTGTATGGTTAATCACATGCGTGCAAAGTTCTATTCCATCCAATTACACTCTCTTTTTATAAAAAGAAGAGAAAAAGAACAATACTACACCTAGCAACACAGCAATCCCGCCAATAATTCCAAAGTAGAGAATCTCGGTTTCCGGGCTGTATAGTTTAACAATTTGCGCATTAATTGCCTGTGCCGATGCATTAGACAAGAACCAAAGACTCATTGTTTGGGCAGAGAATGCAGCAGGAGCCATTCTTGTTGTAGCTGCTAAACCGACTGGTGATAAACATAGCTCACCAAATACTACAATCAGAAAGCTGAGCACAAGCCATATTGGACTTACCAGCGTATCAGGACCTGCGTAAATTGCTGGAATGATCATGATCAAGAAAGATAGACCAGCAAAAACCAGACCTAGTGAGAATTTTTTATGCGTAGATGGCTGTCTTTTGCCAAGCTTCATCCAAAGTGCTGCAAATACCGGCGCTAACAGAACAATAAATAATGGATTGAATGATTGGAACCAAGATGATTGTAAGGAAAAACCGGCAAATGATAATCTTGTCCGCTCATCGGCATATTGTGCCAAAATAACCGCTCCTTGTTCTTGGATCGCCCAGAACACCATTGCTGCAAGGAACAGCGGAATATAAGCAAGTAAACTCTTTTGCTCCTGACTGGTTGTTTTCTTACTGAAATACATGACTAAAAAGTAAATAATCGGAATAATTATCCCTAATATACTGACTAACATGATAAATCCATCAATGGTTAAAATACCGTTAGAAATCAGAATAGCGCCTGCGATGATAACCACAATCGCGCTGATTCCCATTTTTAAAAATACAGATTTCTTTTCCTCCGGTGATAGAGGATTTGGTACATAAGAGCCAGCAAGACCTAAATATTTCTTTCTTGTAGCCAAGAAAATAATCAGCCCGACTAACATACCAAGAGCTGCTACTCCAAATCCTAAATGGAAATTATATTTTTGCCCGAGTGTTCCGACAATAAATGGTGCAATTAAACCACCAAGGTTAATCCCCATATAGAATATACTAAATCCGGCATCAGTACGCGGATCTTCTTTATCATATAAATCCCCGACGATATTAGATACATTCGGTTTTAACAGCCCTGTTCCAATAACAATTAAGCCCATTGATACGAATAGAGCTGTAACTCCTCCCGGAAAGGATAAGGCAATATGACCTGCCATAATCAATATGCCGCCATAAAAGACGGTGCGTTTCGTACCAAGCAAACGGTCAGCAATCCAGCCGCCGATAATCCCTGACATATAAACAAGCGAGCCATAAATAGCCATGATGGAAGCAGCGGTTCCTTTATCCAGATTCAGTCCGCCATCTTTAATCGCATAATACATATAGTAAAGTAAGATTGCTCTCATACCATAGTATGAAAATCTCTCCCAAAACTCTGTGAAAAATAATGTAAACAACCCTTTAGGATGTCCGAAAAAACCTTTTTGCGGAATACTCTTAAGGATCTCTTGTGGGTTCTTCGATGTCATAAGCTTTCTGTCCCTTTCTATTTATATTAATTTGTTTTTGCCATATATAGGCTTCCATATATTACGGAGCATCCATTCCAGCTAAATTGCTGCTCTTACGTAAATATTCAAACAATTAAAAAATACCCCGCCGTTTGGGTTCTAGATTACTGGAATCGTAAAACCGCCAAACAGAAGAGGTACCTGTAATTGATGAGCCTATAAGCAAATGCTGCATGAAATCAACTCAACTTTAAAAGAAATAAACGGATAAACCATTCATGTCATGCAAGTATGACAAGGTCTTTCTTGCATTGCTTCGCTGTTATTTTCAAATATACCGCTAATCACTGTTTTGAAAATAAAGCCGTTTTTATACTTATTTTGGGTTCGTCAGGGTACTACTTCTTTTGTTTATTCCCGTGTATAAAAGTTGAATACTATATATCATACCACTCTGGAAGTTCGATGTAAATAAACTGGTAAATGGTTATTTTTACAATTTTTCTTCAAGCATGCATATAGCGCGAAAAAATTTCTATAAAAAGTATCAAATTACATCTACTTTTCTCTGTTTGACTTGTATTTTTAGAAAGGATAAAATTATCTTAATTAACAAATGTTCTTAATTTTTGTTTTCTTTAATCATATACAAGGGAGGGCTTACATGATTTCCATACAAAACAATGTAAACGCTGACATAAGTATCTCTTTAAACCATTACATCATTAACTCCATCCATCTCTTTAAATATAATCAATCTGATCTTTACAATTATATACAGAATAAATACAATGAAAATCCGTTGATTTGCATATATGAAGACAAAATCCCAATGTCCTATATCTCTAAAAAGCAGACTGATTCTCAACATATAATCGATGACATTCTAACCCATTTCCGCTGTATTCTTTATGCACAGGATCAGTTAACGATGGAGTTCATTCTTCATTCTCTCAATACCAAAGGTTTCTTAGAAGAAGACCCATATAAAATTTCTATTTATACTAAAACGCCAATAAATAGAGTGAAACAGTTGATTAACCAATTACAAACTTATGAAAATAAAGGCATCGGAACGCGGAATATGATAGATTTTATAAAATTCCAGTTAAAAAATAAGGATTTTTATAACGAAAAGCTATTTGATCTATTCTCAACTAACCTGGAGGAAATCCATCAAAATTCATTTAGTTTTCTAAAAGGTTCGCATGTGGAAGAAACTGAATTCAAAAAATACATAGATTTAATTACTGCTCATTGTAATTTAACCCCTTTAGATGCTGAAGAAACATTAAATATTTCTCCTGATGCTTCCATTGTATATGGAAAGAATGGATTACAGGTTATCATTCATGATTATCTTACTGGAGGCATTTCTTATGAACCGATATTAATCGACTGTAATAACCATCCATTCAACGCTGAGTTGGAAAAGTTTAAAACGGAATACGAAGAACTTATTTCTATTTTGAATGCAAGGAAAATATACTTAACTCAAGTAATTTCTATCATTGCAAATGTCCAATACGATTATTTAACTGGGAGAAGTGACTTTTTGAATGCTTTAGATCAAACAGATTTAGTTGAACAGACCAAACTGAGCCCCGCTACCATCAGCAGGTTACTCTGTAATAAATATATTGCTACACCTAGAGGAATCTTTTCAGTAAAAGCATTGTTGTCTAAAAAGAGTTATAAGAACCTATCTGTTAGTTATATAAAATACGTAATTCAAAATATAGATGGCTTTGAAACACTTTCAGATAATAAAATCTCGAGATGTTTAGCTGAGATGGGGATCTTTATTTCCAGAAGAACCGTAAACAAATATAAAAATCAAATACTGGGAAATATTAAAAGGACTAGTCCAAAACGTAAGGACTAATCCTTTTTAATTTGTTGGATAATTTTAATCGAGTTTCTCCATAAGCTCTTTCAGCTTTGTGATCTCTTCCTCAGTAAGTCCTAATCTGGGCTTTCTTGATGGCCCGCCATTTAACCCTTTCAACTCCATCGCCTTCTTCACTATTTGAACATACTTCCCGGAGTCCTCCAGAAATTCACATAGCGGCAATAAATCCTTATAAAGCTCCTTTGCCCCGTCATAATTCTTCGCTTTCACCAGCTCATACAGTCTTCCTGCACTATTCGGTACGATATTAGCTGCCACTGAAATCCAGCCAGTCGCTCCAAGGACAAATGATTCTAATGCAAGATCATCAGCACCGCAGAACAGAACAAGATCTGTATTGTCGGCCACCGCTCTAACCTTTCTTATATCTCCGCTCGACTCTTTAATATACTGCACGTTATCCAGTTCTTTATCAATTTTATAAATCGTTTCATTTTCCAAATTCACATTAGCCGTAAATGGATTGTTGTACATCATAATCGGTGTGGAAACTTGATCGTTCACTTCTTTAAATTGTTCAAATGCCTCTTCTTCTGTCGGTGTCATGTAGTATGAGTTGATTAGTAACAGTCCATCTGCATGGTTTGCCTCGGCATGTTTTGCATATTCTAACACTTTGTCTGTGCGTTCATCGGCGATACCGACCAATAAATCTGTCTCTGTATCTTTTACTACTTCACCAGCAATTTTGACAATTTCCTTCTTTTCTGCTTCATCCAATGATGCAAATTCTCCTGTACTTCCAACTACCACTATTCCAGGGACTTTTTGATCCAAATAGTACTGGATATTTTCTTTTAACCCTTCATAGTTCACGCTGTAATCCTCATTCATTGGTGTAATTAATACTGGAAATGCTCCTTCAAATTGTTTTTTCATGCTCCTCATCCCTTTCTTTTTCATAATCATCTTTATCTAAAATAAACAATCCAAAATAACCATAAATTAAGTTAATGATAATAACTAAAAATCCATACCAGAAGAATGGCAAATATGCGAGTGTTGAGACACCCAGCGTTGTTGCCATAAAAACCCCTCCATCTGACCATGGAACCATCGGCGTTGTAATCGTACCGCCTGCCTCTACATTTCTTGATAACAAGGATCTGCTTATTTTTTTCCTGTCATAATTAGCTTCCGTAATTTTCGTGCCTGTTAACATTGAAACGTAAGCTGCTCCGCCAAAAAATATTCCAAAGAATGCTGCGATCATAGTCGTTAATGTCAGATTACCTGTATTCGTTGCCCATTTAGCAAAAAGCTCCCCGATTACCGTAAAGGCACCAATGGACTGTAACAATCCGCCGACACCTAAAGCTAGAAGAATCAACAAAATAACCTCAAGCATGAAAGTAATACCACCACGATCTAAAAGGTTATCAATGAAATCAATTCCTGTAGTAACTCCACTTCCTGAATACAATGTCTCAATCGCTTCAATAAATCCATATCCTTGGAACCAAACTGCCCACACGCTTCCTAGTAATGCTCCAAATATAATTACCGGTATGGATGGTAGTTTAAATGCCAGCATGACGACAACCACTACTGCCGGAATCAGCATGACCCAGGATATATGAAATGTATCCTGCAGGCTGGCCATTGTATTCTCTGCAATTGACAGATCACCGCTGCCATCTTGCATGATTAAACCTACAATCCAATAAGCAATTGCCGCAATCACGAAAGCCGGTAAAGATACATATGACATCGATCTTATATGTCTGAATAAATCAACTCTTGACAAGGAAGCTGTCATAACTGTTGTATCAGATAATGGCGACATTTTATCTCCAACGTAACACCCTGAAATAACTGCCCCAGCAACCAAATATGTTGGCAGCCCAAAGCTCTCCCCGATACCCATCATCGCTATGCCGGCTGTGCCTGCTGAACCAAATGATGTTCCTGTTGAAATAGATGTAATCGCACAGATAATCATTGCTGCCATCAAAAAGATACTCGGGCTAATGATACTCAAACCATAATAGATCATCGTCGGTACAATACCTCCAGCAATCCAAGAGCCGATAAGTGCACCTACAGCGATTAAAACAAGCGTCGCTCCTAAACCTTCATAAATTCCTTTTAAAAGTCCTTTTTCCATTTCTATATACGTATTACCTAAATATAATCCAAACCCCATAATTACAAACCAGATTGCGAGCAAAGCTAATTGGATAGGCAGTTCTAAAATAACAATAAAACCAAACATTATTACTACAAACAAAACCAAAATGAGCAATAATACTGGTATACTTGGCAGTTTCTTTTCTCTAACCATATATTTCCGCCCCTTGTTTTATTTAATGATAAATCCTTTAGCGTAGATGTCGCTATGCTCAATATAAAATTGTGAATTAGATATCAAATAATAATTGAGTTGCATATCTTCAGCATGTATTTTTAATCCTGTGAAAGAGGTGATAATTTCCTGAGAGAACTCCTTTGCACATACAGCAACGACTTCAATAATTGGATAAGCTAAGATATCTCCTTTTTTATTTGCAACGACTTGTTTTTCTCCCTGTTTAAGCACCAGATAATCACTATTTCCATCTTGCTTAGAGTGAATATACGCTTTAATAGCTGTTATATTTTTAATTTCTAATTCCATGTCAACTTCATAGACTTTTATCTTCTTATCGTTGACTAAATACATATTTTGTTTTTTCTCTACTTCTGGTAATTTTTCTGTCGTCAGACATCCATGCTGAAATTCATACATTTGGCCATTATTTCTTACTAAATAGCTTTCTTTTGAGTTTATTCTCCCACGATCCACAAGAGAGGAAATGCACCCTTTTAATAAAATACGAATATTGTCAACGCTTTCATTTGGGTGTAATTCTACATCTAAAACATCATCACTCCATTGAAAGATAAGTAAACGAACATATTTGCTCCCTCTCGGCTCATTCCGCATTAATGCCTTATTCTCATAGTCTTGTAATACCGTCTCCAGCTCGTTTTTCTCAATAATTCGTAATTGTTGTCCATTTATATGAATATCATAACTGTTTATTACTTTTGAAATCATAAAATCACCTCCTTATATTTCTGGAATCAATAGATATCCCTGATTTAAAGGATCATCGGGATCAAAATAAAAATCATGTCTCCCCATAATCCATGCTGTTCCTGTAATAGCAACCCTATTATAAATTATATTTCCTTTCACACTCGCGTGGATTACCTGGGCTTTAAATTGAGATCCTGTGATACTCTCGTGGATAAAGACTTCATTTAGATCAAGGTCGCCTTCTTTATAAAGTGTTGATACTTTTGCGCATGTCCCTGTACCACATGGCGATCTGTCAATGCCTCCCGGAGGTACAATTACTGTGTTTTTAACAACATCACCTGTTTCATAGAATTCCATATGGGTCAGCTTATTAATAAATGGATAATCAGGATGTTTCACCTCATGCTGACGATTAATTTCATCTCTGATTGCCATGGCAATTTCGACGATTTCTTCTGACCTCGATACATGAAGGGATAAACCTAAATCTCCCGCTTTCATAATCCCATAGAAATTCCCACCATATGCTATATCGCACTTTATATTCTTGAAATCTTTATAATCGATATAAACCGTCTTTAGATGAAAGGAATCGGTACTAATAAATGTTACTTCTTGCACTTTGCCCTCTTTCACTTTGCAGCTGGCTTCTACCACACCAGCTGGGGTATCTAGGACTACCGAAGTATAAGGCTCTTTGACTTCGACATAACCGAGTTCTACTAATGCTGTACATGTACCAATAGTGTCATGTCCGCACATCGGCAGATACCCACCGGTCTCTATAAAAATCACACTAAAATCTGCTTCTTCTTTTAAAGGCGGCAGTAGTATCGTGCCGCTCATTACATCATGTCCCCTGGGTGGAAAAACTAGAAATTTTCGAATGTAATCATGGTTTTCCTTCATATCCAGCATTTTTTCTTGAATCGTTTCTCCTTTTAATTTAGGCATACCGGATAAAACCGTTCTTGTCGGGTTTCCCCCAGTGTGTGTATCCACAGTAACAAGTAGTTTTGAATTTATCTTCATATTGCCTCCTCCTGAAATCTTTCCATACTTAGCGGACTAATGTCATCCTCGAGTGTATCTGTCACCATCTGAGCCATCCAATAACCTGTTACCGCAGACAATCCAATTCCATCTCCCTCATGACCAGCGGCTACATAATAATTAGGAACAGTAGTCTCTGAAATAATTGGCAAGTGATCCGGCGTCCACGGCCGGAGACCTGCATAACTACGAATAATATTCATATCCTTCATTTTTGGGAAAAATTCTATCGCCCTTTTGGCAATCAGTTGAACAACTTGATGATTGACGGTTGTGTCAAAACCAATAAATTCCCGGCTGCTTCCTATCAGGAAATTTTGACTCTCTGTCGGTTCATGCACCAATGCAATTCCATAATCATTCATGATTTTATCTGCTTTTCTCTCTTTGCCAAACTTCGTCATCAAGTATCCAAACTCTTGAATTTTCCTTGTGCCCATCAATTCTGCACGTGATGAAACCAGGATATGACCTTTTCTTGGTTTAATTGGTAAAGGTACACCGAGATGTTTACTCACTTCCGGTGCAAAAACACCAGCTGCATTAATTACTTTATTGGCTTTAAATACACGATCATGAGAATGTACTTTAAATCCTTTTGTTCTATGTTCCTCCATAAATGTTACGGGCGTTTTTTCGAAAAGCTCAAGATCATTCTTTTTCGCTGCGTGAATGAACGAAAATGTTAACATGTACGGGTTTACCGTCGAATCATTTGTGCATTCAATGCCGCCAACCAAATGATCAGCAAAATATTTGGAATCATTTTTCAAATCTTCTTTGGTTAATTTATTAAAAAATTGATATTCGCCATTTGCCCTGTTATGCTGATCGACCCAGTCATATGCCTGCTCCAATTCTTCTTCATTTGCACAAAGGAAAATACTTCCCGGATGCCTGTATTCAAATTTCATTTCTAATTCTTTTGATAAGCTTTTGATTAATGCCTGGCTCTTTATCGCCATATTGCTATCAAATCCCGGCTCTTTATCAATCAATAAAACATTGCCATCACATTTTGAGCTTGTACCAGAAGCAACTGTATCCCTTTCCAACATCCCTACTTTTAAACCTTTTTCAGAAGTAAAATAAGCAATGCTCGCACCGATAATACCTCCACCAATTATCAATACATCATAAGATGGCGTTGTCAAAATTGCTCCCTCCTTCCTTTATAAAATACTAAGAAAAAAACGTGCCAACTTCACCTATCGTAAAATCAATAAAATTTGAAATAATGTGTAAAGAAAAATATAATTATTATTATAAATTTAACACTAAAGGGGATTATACATATGTTAGAACATTCTATTATTGAAGAGCTGATTAATTTTTATAACCATTCTTTTACGATTATTGATAAACACGAAAAAGTCATTTACTGGAGCGACAGAGCTTCAGAAATATTTAACATGGAGAAAAGCGAGGTGATTGGAAAGGATATTAAAGAAATTTTCGCAGAAGACAAATTGGCGATTTTACAAACATTACGAAACAATGAAGTCATTGAGAAGAAGCAGCACATGGCTACGAAAAGTATTTATGTGAATCTCAAATCTGTTCCGATTATTATTGAAGGCAAAGTTGAAGGTGCCATTGTTTCAGAAATTGATGTGACAGAACAAAAACGCCAGGAGGAAGAAATCGAACAACTCAAAAATCAGGTAAGCTTCCTTACCGATAATGTCAAACAATTGAAGAATGAGGAACATTTTAAAAATATTATTTTTAAAAGCTCGATCATGGAAAATTTAAAAAACCAGATAAAACGGGCTGCAAAGACAAATGCCAATATTTTAATTACTGGAGAAACTGGTGTAGGTAAAGAACTATTTGCACAATCTATTCATAACAGCAGTGAAACTTCCGGTGAATTTATTCCTATTAACTGTGGTGCAATTCCGAAGCATTTATTTGAGGCAGAATTATTTGGTTACGAAAAAGGAGCTTTTACAGGAGCAAATAAAGAAGGAAACAAGGGGAAGCTCGAACTTGCCAGAGACGGCACACTTTTTCTTGATGAAATCGGGGATATGCCGTTGGACATGCAAGTGAAATTTCTGCGGGTATTACAAGAAAGAAAATACTTCAGATTAGGCGGTAAAAAAGAAGTTTCCACCCATTTCCGGTTGGTTTCAGCTACAAACAAATCAATTTCTGAGTTACTGAATTCTGATGATTTCCGTTCCGATTTGCTGTACCGGATTAATGTCCTTAATATCCACATACCTCCTTTAAGAGAACGGCCGGATGACATTGAATCCTTATTCTATTATTATCTTTATCACTTATCGAAGAAATACCAGACAGAGCTCCGTTATGCAGATCATTCACTTTTAAACAACCTAAGAAGCTATCACTGGCCTGGAAATGTTAGAGAATTAATCAATGTTGCTGAACGATTAGTTATTTTTTCTAATGAGGATCAATTAAATAATAATATCTTTGACCAGTATTTGGTGGAAGTAGGGCAGTCAGATAAGACCCTGTCTGTACCAAATCTATCAGAGAATTTAAATCTGAAAGACTATATCCATAAGGTGGAAGCAGAATATATTAAATATATCGTCGATCAAAATGATCATAACATTGAAAAATCCAGTCATGATCTCGGTATCAGCAGACCTACGTTATATTCAAAAATGCGTAAATTCCAATTCTAAATTGGCACACTTTTTTCTTGTTTATAAACAAATATCCTTTGAGGTGATTCGAATGAAAAAACAAGATGATTTTATAGTATGTCGCTGTGAAAATATATACTACTCCGAAATGCTTGAAATATTAGAGAAAGGAGCAGCAAACTCGAGAGAATTAAAACTGAAATCCCGAGCTGGTATGGGCTTTTGTAACTCCAGGACATGCGGACATTTTTTAGATCAGCTGACTCAGGATAAAAATACACAGACTCCTTCTTATATCAACCTGAAATCCCAGTCTCCTATTCGGACTGTTTCGTTTGAGGAAATTTCAGGGGGTGTGGAATCGTGACAGGAAGAATTACAGATCATAAAATCTTAGAAAAAAAAGAGCAGACACTAATTCCTTTTCAATGGAACGGTCAAACGTATTATGGAGCTGAGGGGGAAAGTATCACAGCAGCGCTTCTCGCTAATAATATCAGAACGCTCAGATACCATGAAAAAGATGGCAAACCACGGGGACTGTACTGTAATATCGGACACTGCTCCGAATGCAGGGTAATTGTGGAAGGGAAACGTAATCAACGGGCCTGCCTCACTCCAATCCATAAAGATATGGTGATTGAACAGCAGAAGGAATTGCCTCACCTGGTCAAAGGAGGGCATTCCCATGAATCACTTTGATACTATTATTATCGGTGCCGGCCCTGCCGGATTAACGGCTGCCCAAGTCCTGCAAGAAAAGCAAAATGTACTCCTTATCGATGAATATTATCATTATGGCGGCAGATTGCTTGGGCAGCTATATGAGGAAACAAAAGGAGAATGGTGGAATGGAATGGAAGTTGCCCGGAAACTTTATAATGAAGTCTCTGAAAAGGTGAACTTTAAGCTTGGAACATCAGTGTATAACTTAGAACATAGTAATCAAGGCTTCGATATCTATACAACGTCCGGCCATTTCCAATCAGAGCACCTGATTGTTGCGACCGGCGGAAAAGAAAAATCGACTCCGCTTCCAGGCTGGGATTTGCCAGGAGTAATGACGGTAGGTGCTGCTCAGGTGCTGACAAACTTCCAGCGTGTGAAACCGGGAAATAAGGGAGTTATTATCGGTATTAATCCATTGTCCATGGTCATCGCGCTAGAGCTTGGTTACGCATATGTTGATGTTGCTAAAATTTGTCTTCCTCCAGTTAATCTAATCAACAAAGCAACACCAAAGGAAGCATTGGAAACGCTGATATCTTTAGGAAATTCTGCTCCATCTACATTCTTTTCAACAGGTTCAAAAATAGCTGGAAAAGTGACTCCACTCCAGCAGCTGGCATTACAATTTTTCCCTAAAAAAGGAGTCCATGCGCTTGGATTACCTATCTCCATCAAAGAAAGGGTAATAAGAATAAACGGGCAGCATGAAGTGGAATCCGTAACCATTCAAAAAACGAATGCCTCGGGTGTGCTTATAGAGGGGACAGAAAAAGAAATAGCATGTGATTTTGTATGCATCTCTGACGGTTTATCGCCAGTCAATGAAGTAACATCCTTATTGAATCTGAAACATATTTATATGGAGTCGTTAGGCGGATATGTACCTCTGCATAACGAAACGATGGAAACAGAAATAGAGAATTTGTATGTTGCCGGTAATATTACTGGCATTGAGAATGCTAAAATTGCCATGCTGCAGGGAAAAATGGCTGCAAATCAGATTATAAAAGACACTATTTCATCTAAAAAAACATTGGAAGCCATAACATACGAAAGGCAGCATGCAAAAATAACCTTCCATAAAGATTTGCACCAAGGGAGAAAAAACTTACAGCGCTTGTGGACACAATATGTATAAAAAACGCTCTTCTCAAAATTTGAGAAGAGCGTTTTTTCATTTAGTGGATGAGACGAGAAGCAGCTTCGTCGTCTCATCTGTAGCATTATACCAATGATGTGCCATACTAGAATCTATATGGATAGACTCATTGCTATACAGCGTTTCTTTGACACCTTCAATTTCAACTTCTAACTGGCCGGATAATACATATACAAATTCTTGTCCGCTATGCGTATAAGGGATTTGTTGATATTCCCCTGCTTCCAAGTCAATCCGTGCAGGAATGAAATCCGGATGTTTCATTTTTCCAACTAAGCTTTTATAGGAAAAGTTACCAGTATTTTTATACGAGGTTTTCTCTTTTTTTACAAAGCTGGAATCTCCATTATCGAAAAAGAAATTCACATTGACATCTAATGCCTCACAGATTTTTTTAAGGGATGTAAATGTAAGTGTCCGCAGTCCTCTTTCTATCTGGGATAAAAAGCTCACAGACAGACCACTTCGGTCACTCAATTGTTGTAAGGTCAGCTGCCTGCTCTTACGTACTTTTTTTAGTTCACTGCCTAATAACTCATCCATCCACGTCACCTCTTAGTTATTATTGCTTCATATTAACAAAGATACTTTTCACTTCTACATAGTTGGAGATGCCGTAATCTCCACCCATCTCTCGGCCTATACCGGAATGTTTGTAACCGCCAAACGGCATGGTTTCCAATTCAAGACCAAAATCATTCACCCAGACAGTTCCTGATTCTAACTTAGAAGCAATATAATGCCCTTTTTTAATATTTTCCGTCCATACACTTGCAGCTAAACCATACTCACTATCATTAGCCCGCTGGATCACTTCTTCCACTTCATCGAAGACAAATACTGACATAACAGGGCCAAATATTTCTTCTCTTGCAATCGACATATGATCTTGTACGTCCGCAAAGATAGTCGGTTCTACAAAATATCCTTGATCCCCTGTACGCTTACCGCCAGTAATAAGCCGCGCACCTTCTTCCTTTCCTTTTTCAATATACCCTAAAACAGTATTCATTTGTTTTTCAGATACAAGCGGCCCCATATCCGTAGCACTGTCTAACCCAGGGCCAACGACCGTTTCTTCAGCTTTTTTCTTGAGCTTATCCAGTACTTCATCATACAAACTTCGATGCACAAAAATACGGGTAGTTGCACTGCAATTTTGACCGTGATTATACATCGTACCATCAAAAACACCATCTAATGTTGTTTCTAAATCAGCATCCTCTAAAACAATAGCTGGAGATTTCCCTCCAAGTTCTAAAGTGACCGCCTTCACATCATCTGCTGCTTTTCTCATAATTTCCTTACCAGTTTCTGTGGAGCCGGTGAACGCAACTTTGTTCACTTGAGGATGTGTTACCAAAGCATTTCCAACAACACTCCCCGGCCCGGAAACAATATTGACTACACCATCCGGAAAACCAGCTTCTTTAAATAACTTCGCTGCATATAAAATGGATAATGGTGTATCTTCTGCAGGTTTTAAAACAACCGTACACCCTGCTGCAAGTGCTGAACCCAGCTTCCAAGCAGCCATTAGCAAAGGATAGTTCCATGGAATAATCTGCCCTACTACACCAACAGGCTCGTGAACTGTATACGTAGCATATTCCGGTGAAACGTTTGTTGTCTTTCCAAAGATTTTTGTTGCCCAACCTGCATAATATCTAAAATGCTCAATCGTCCCTTCTATATCATCTTCCAAAGCTTGCTGATAAGGCTTGCCGTTATCAAGAGACTCTAATTGGGCAAGTTCTTCTTTATGCTCCTCTAATAAGTCTGCAAATTTATAAATTATACGGGAACGCTCGGCAGCCTCCATCTTGGTCCATTGCCCTTCATCAAAAGCTTTACGAGCTGCTTGAACAGCCAAATCAAGATCGGATTCATCTGCTTGGCTTACTTTTGCAATCACTTCCTCCGTTGCCGGATTCAAAACGTCAAATGTTTGACCGTTCTGTGCTGTAACATATTGACCATTAATATAGAACCCATTCACCTCTTCTAAAAACGCTTTCACTTTTGGTTTCAACGTAACTAGTGACATACACAAACATCTCCCTTAATATAGATTTATTTAACCTCAAAATATAGCAATCTCCAGATTAAATATTCTGTTAATTAACAGGATAGTCTATGAATACATAAAAAGCAATCATTTTTTCACAGACAGTAAAATTTGGTGCATTATCTGATTAACGTTCAAGCTCCTCAAAAGAGTATTGTTTACAGCTTCTTTTAAAAATATCATCCTTTTTACAGGTACTGTAAAATTCTTAAATAAGCACGTTAGGAATATTGAAATCAAGTTTTCTTTTTATATAAGGGTAATCCCTTGTTTGTCGTTCAAACAATAAAGTTGAAATAGGCATACTATCCTTTTATGTTTAAAAACCTGTATGTTTCTTGCAAAACTGCTTCTAAATTATCTATCAATAAAGCGTGACCGGCATTTATCGGTGCATAATGAAAGTCAATTCCAGCCTCTTTTAAATCCTCCATTATTTCCATCGTCATTGCTTCCGATACAATCAAATCATTTTCTCCCCAGATTACCAGAATAGGAGCCTGGATATTACTTACTTCCCCGGTCCCATCAATTACACCATTGGATACTGTACTTATATTGAACCTGTTTGCAGCATATGCCGCATCCATTATATTCCTTTGCTGTGTGGCACTGGTTAAATACTTTCGATACTGTTCTTCGTTTGGTTGGTTAACGGAATAAAGCACTTGATCCATAGCCGCTCTAAAAAATGCTTGATTATTTGTTCTCTGAGCATCTAACATCATATTTAATCCCGGGTCTTCTATTAACTGTTCTCTAAAACGGATTCTTTCACCGTCTGTATTAAAAGCTGGATACCCTCGTGTAGACATGGAAGAAAGCAATAGGATTTTTTGAATATGGTCTGGATAATCACTAGCAAACTGCATGGCTACACCACCGCCATTAGACAAACCCATTATATAAAACTTCTGCAAATCTAATTGATCAACAAATTGTTTGATATCCTCCGAAAAATCTTTGATTGAATTTATCGGCTGGTCATAGCTCGATTGCCCATATCCACGTAAATCTACTGCATACACTGTAAAGGCAGGATCTATTTCTTCAAGCAGTAAATCCCATTGAGCCGAAGAGGCCATATTTCCATGAATTAATAATAAAACATGCTCTCCTCCTCCTTTTTTTACAAAAAAAAGATTCTCGCCATTCTCTAATGCAATATTCATAAATATCCTCCTTTTTGTTAAGTTTTAAAACTTCTATTCTATTCGATTACTGAACCTTAAAAGATTGATAACACAGCTTCTTCAGCGCATCCTGTCTTTATCTACAACGTTCTATAAACAAAAAGCATATAGTTATGTTAAATGACCTTTTTATTGAAACCCCTTTCATTATACAATAAAATATTATTTATAGATTGTCAGCAAGTGAATAAATATCAGAAACCAATTCAGGGATCCATTCACGCGCTATTGGTATAGCCTCTACCTCATAGTCGAACAATTGCCGCAGTGCATGAATCGTCCAACAAATACCACCCATATTTATTTGCCACTCGATATCGTCTGGTACGCTATCAGCAGTTTGTTCATAATATGCATGGATTAAATCAGCAGAATTAATAGGATAATCCTCTGCCGCACGAATAAAGCAGTACAAATCTCCAAGATGGGGGCTAAGATTTGCGGACGCCCAATCAATTACAGTTATTCTTTCATTATTTTTCATTAAATTTTTAGGATAATAATCATTATGCACAAGCGTCAGCGGAAAATCTCTATATAAGCGCTCCATATGAGGCGGCAAAATAGTTGATAATTTTTTTAAGAATGTTGCTTGAGTATCATCTATATACTCCCTCTGTTGGCTCAAGTATACTAAATCATTTATTATCTGGTCTTTAGAAATGTACTAATATAAATACGTTTCGTTTGTAAGTTTCCCTTCCATGATTGCTGATTCCGCCTTGCTACGGATAGTGGCTAGCTCTTTTGCCGCTTCAATAAAAATCTCAGATTGAGGAGCGTCCTCTACAGTTTCACCCGGAAGACCTTTCATTATCAAAATCCCAATATCATCCGCTTTATAGGATGCATAAATTGTTGGAATATCTAATCCAAATGGAATTAATAAATCTTTATAAACGATGACTTCGCGGGCGTTCTCTTCTTTTCCCATTTTGACGATACAGGAATCTCTATTGTTTCTATTTGCCCGCCACACTTCTGAATGGGACCACCTCCGTAAAAGAGTCCAGGATGTTACCTCTTTTAAACTAGGATGCAAATCGATATATTCAGCAAATGACTCAGGTATTCTATCCATCGGGCCTTCCACCTTTCTATAATCATTCCAGTTTCTCTTCCTATCAATTCATCAAAACGAAACGTTTGAAAACCCACGGTGCGTTACTTAAATATTATAATTTGTATTACACAAAGAATACCACAGTTTTTTTATCAAAATAATTTTTCAACGTCTACAATTAATGGTATAGTTATGAAAGGGATTGTAAAATAAGGTACGGTCCTTAAAATGTTTTTTCAAGCTTAACAACTCAAAGAAATCGAAATAGATATACACTCCTATTTTCGCAGCGAATATAGATATACAATTAATGACACTCAAAAGGAGAAACCAAGTGGAAAAAACAGTAGAATCCGGAATATCCAGTGCAATCGGAAAACTTTTTCGAGATAATTTCGGAAAGGGACCCGAAGCTATTTTTGTATCTATAGCAAAACCATACATTACAATCTATTTAAGAAACTTTTTAGCTCCGATGGAAAAAATTCTGCTGAAGCAGGAAAATGAATTGAAGTTTCAGGAGACCCGTGATTTATTAATGAAAGAACTGACTCCGGAGATACAATCGATTATCTCCTCGCAGGCCGGCGTAAAAGTGGACAAGATCTACTATGACTGGTCGGTAGAAAATAGCAGCGGAATTCTTTTTACCGAGCTGGATTCCAATCTGGATGAGACAATAGAAGATTATCTTGATTATCCAGCCAAAGAACAAGTACACGAGGAAATCAGCCGTTTTACTCAAAAAGCACAAAAATCTCCGAAACAGCTTACGTCTAGTATGCTTAATTCCCGGACTTTAATCTCAAGACGCGAGGATATCCTTGTGCTAATTGAAAAAGAGCTGATTCAATCGGGCTTTGAAAACCAGCTTAGGCTGTCCAAACGAAAGCTGGAAAAGAGTTTAATTGATAAACAATTCTTAGAATCTGTACTCCATCAGGAAATACAAGATTTATTTGTAGATTGGGATTTTGACAATGATACAGGGTTTGTTATATTTATACTTAAACCCAAAAAATAATATGGTGGAAATGTCTAGACAATAACGCTAAGGCATGAGCCGAAAAGGATGTTTATTCCTTTTCGGCTTTTTTTATTAAATAAAAGGAAAGCAGGTTAATAAATAAGAACGCAAACAGAAAGACTGTTTTATTTAATATATTGATTGATTTAGATATCCATCTCCAGAAGCTTCCTACTGTGCTGAATCTGAAGCAATGCATCTTAAAACTTTATCAGAAACTGGGGGAAACGACTATGAAAACATCTTATGTAAACATCCATAAGGAATTGGATATCGTTCATGCAAGGCAGATTGGCAGGGATATAGCAAAGCAGATTGGCTTTGGTACAGTGGATCAGGCACGTATCACCACTGCCATATCCGAATTAGCCCGTAACATCTATTTATATGCAGAAAAAGGGGGAATTTCTTTTGAGGTCATCGATACACTTGGGCGTAAAGGTATTATTATGACTGCAATCGACTCCGGCCCAGGAATAAATGATATTCGATTGGTGCTCCAGGATGGCTATACCACTTCAGGAGGACTGGGGGCTGGTCTCCCTGGCGTGAAGCGTTTGATGGATGAATTTGAAATCCAATCAGACATTGGACAAGGAACAACAATTAAGGTGGCCAAATGGATTTAATTAGCAGCATGTCGGCAACTGGAACAATTCCGGCATATTCCCAAAGAGAATTTCATAAATTTTTGCTTGTAACACTGATCTTTTCTACGTTTGTTTCATCGTTGCTGTATTCAGGTTTTGATTCATTGCTTTTACATAAGTAAGAGAATACAATCCTCAAAGAAATCTTATTCATCTTTAACTCCAGCCGCTTTGAAAGTTAATTACAATTCAGCCTCTAAACCCGTCTTATCTTACCCAAACAAATTTTTTATTTATCTAAAAAGCATCTCTTCAGATAAAATATCCAAAGAGATGCTCGATAGATTTAAAATAATTCAGCGATTTTTTATCATCCCTTTATTCCGGCCACGGGGAATGTATAATACAGCTGCAGAAATTCTTATTACGGTATTCCGGCCGAAAATGCTGGACGACATCTTCTTTCATATTACCAAAAGTTGTTTCCGGCTTATGCTTAAATCCTTCATAAAATGCCGGGATAATTTCCTTTTTAAAATTATTCCGAGGGAAAGCCTGTATAACTTCTTCACGCAAATCAGCCGGGAACTCTTCAAACCCGTCTCCCATCACATCTAAACCAACACCAGAGAAAAGAAGAGCTACTTCCGATTCCTTGTGTTCGGCAACTCCAGGAGTTGTGTGTAGAGCAATCGCATCCCATACAAGCTGAATAGATTCTTTTGGAATTTGATACTGCTGTAAAAAGCTTCTGGCTGCATTAGCCCCGTCTACTTCAAAACGCAAGTCGGGACTGCTGTACGCTTTGGTCAATCCTAAGTCATGGAATAATGCACTGACATACAGCAACTCTAAATCATAATTCAACTTTGCCTGTTTACCGTTTACCGCTCCAAAAAAGAAGACACGATTGGAATGGTTCCACAGCAAGTCATTTCCATATTCCCTTAGAATATCTGCCGCATCCTTTGCCAATCGCGTATCTGGAACTTTGATACCTGCTACTTCTTGAATCATCATTCAAACTCCCCTTTACGATTTATTTTCATCTTGGCTCCATTGTAAAAGGATTATTTCCATATAGCAATGCAATTATTTCTATGATAATCATAGAAATAATCTATGATAAAGTATTTTGTAAAGTAGGCATTTCCTTTTCTTCTGTATGGAATTGCAGCTTTCCAATTTCCTGCATTAATAACTCCAAATACTTACGAGCAGGGTAGTTCACAAAACAATTCTTTTTCATTGCTAAATATACTGCTCTTGTCAAAGTTGGCTTTTCGATATGTTGGAAAAACAAATCTTCTGTATCATAAAATTCATATAACGTACGAGATACAACACTATGACCAACCCCATTGCGCACTAGATTTAAGATAGCTTCAATACTGGAGGTTTCAACAGCAGGATCCAATTGTCTCCCAACTTCTTCGCTCGTTCTATCAAGTATTTTTCTGCATTGATGCTTATTAGGAAATAATACAATTGGGCTGTCAAAAATAGCTGGAAAAGGAATCTTCTTTCTTCCATCATGCTGGTTACTGATTAAATAAAAAGCTTCTTCATACAGCTTGGTTACTTGCAATTTATCCTGTTGATGGAAATGAAAACCAATTCCAAAATCCGCTTGATTTTCCAAAACAGCTTTTTCTAACTCATCTGTAGTCTGAATAACTACCTTAATGTTCGGATACAAGCGATTAAAATGAATACATAGGGTAGATACCAAGTCGGTGATTTCTCCAGGCAATACAGCTATCTTCAGCTCTCCTATCTCCGCTTTTGTAAATGCAGTAATTTGAGAGGTCATGCTTTGCAGCGAGCCTTGAACATTTAATGCCTCCTTCTGTACAATTTCTCCCGCCTTTGTCAGCTCAATTTTCTTGCAGAGGGTAGCCAACCTCTTGTTCCAATATTTTGATTTGATGACTTAAAGTAGGCTGTGATATTCCTAATTTTTCAGCTGCTTTAGTAAAATGCAGCTCTTTGCAAACCATTAAAAAGTATTCTAAATGTCGTAATTCGATTATAGTTCAGTCCTTTCAGTTGAAATAGCCTTTTCATTTCTATCTTAAATCAAATTCATTATGAAGTTAATTTTTTGAGGTAAATTTAGAAGGAATACTGCAGAAAGTCCATTAGCCTGGTGTAGTATATTTTCGGATGAATTCATTTACCATATCTTGAACTACCCCCACTTATCAACCTTATAGGCTGCTTGAAGTAGGAGATTCCTAAGAACACCAACCCATTGGTCAGTTATGGATTAGGCTAGCCCCGCAGTCCCTGCGGTTATTCGTAATGCTTCTTTACGAAGATT
>NZ_JBHSFT010000019.1:0-138470 GCF_042654105.1 Oceanobacillus aidingensis
TCGACAACTCAAGGTTATCAGAGAGAGGAAAAGGAGTGTATTTTTTTGCCTCCGTTCCATCTGGCGATGGAACGGAGGACACCACCACATTCAGTATAGAGCCTTATTGGGCTGTATTTCTTCTTCCTATATGAAAAAAAGCCATTATCCATGCACAATTGGATAATGGCTTTTATGATTACTATTTCGATTTATGATAGAAAGATTTAGGAACATCTGAACGGAAAAACATCAGTGTATTTGTTTTCGGATGGTAAAGTGCCAGCGCTTTTGCGTGCAGACCCAGCCGGCCAAGTACACGGCGATTTCCGCCGCCGTATTTCTTATCGCCTACTACCGGATGGCCCAGCTCTTGCATATGAACCCGGATTTGATTCTTTCTGCCCGTTTCCAGCTCTACCTCCAGTAAAGAAAAACGTTGATTGGATTGAATAACCCGATAACGTGTCGCTGCCCGCTGACCGTCATTTTTAACCCGGCTGGAGTACATCTTATGTGTCGGACTTTCTTTTAACCAGGAAACAATATAACCTTTTTCTTTAGTAACCTGTCCTTCCACTAAAACGACATAGGTTCGTTCTTTCACTATATCCTTCCAATTATCCTGAAGTTTGCGTTTTACCTTCTCGCTTTTTGCAAAAACCATCACTCCAGATGTTTCCTTGTCTAAGCGGTGGACGACAAAGATACGATTGGCCGGATCCTCCTGTTTCACATAATCCATCAGCTGATGAAAAGCAGTTTGTCTTCTTTCTTCCTTTGTTGCAATTGAAAGCAGACCTGCTTCTTTATCGATGACAATGATATCTTCATCCTCATAAACGATGGACATGCCAATAAAGATTTCCTGCTTCACCGCTTCTTTATTCTTTAATATTTTAACAACCTGTCCCTTTTCCAGCATGTAATTATGCTGTGTTTGGATGCGATCATCCACAGAAACCTGCCCTCTGGTTAAAATAGACTTTACCGAATTACGGCTGCGGTTTTCTAGAACCTCTCTTAGAAAAGGAAATAGTTCTCCCGATTCCGTAACTTCATAAGTCAAAAATGGCGCAGCTTTTTTCGATCGGGGACGTTTTTTGTTTTTCATGTTAAATCTCCTTTATTCTTACACCGTATAGAATTTCATTTTTCACAAACCTTTTTCAGTATATACACCCTTGCGTATAAAAGCTAGTCCTCATCCTTCACATCAATATCCTCTGGGATTGGTTCATCTAAGTATGCTTGAATGACCTTCCTATACTTCTCGACCTGTTCGAAATATGTTGTAAATTGTTCTTTATTGATTAAATAGTTTTCCCCATCATAAATCGCACGTATCTTCCCTTGTAAAACATAAGTACGCACAATGGATTCATCTATTGATAAATACGCTGCTGTTTCTTTGATTGTTAGATACATTTAAATAAATTGCTTTTGAAGGACGTCATGATACGCTTCATTTTTCTGCATTTGTTTTTTTGCAAACGGGCATAAAGGGATAATATATTTGTCGTTTTCTCGTGCATATAGAACAACTTGCTCCAGCAGCTGTTGAGCAATCCCCTGGCTTCGGAGTTCTTTTGCCACATACGTATGATCAATAACTAAACGGTTCGATCCTGATTGTACAAAAGTAATTTCTGCTTCCGGATCCTTGATATCCTCCCCAACGTAAAATTTTGTTTCTCCTTTATGAATGGTAGCCATGTTAGCCCTCCTAAATATCTACATTTCTTTCATTATACTCTTTCAAGTTTCTGGTCTCAAGACATTATTTTTGTAAGCGTTTTAAATATTAAGAAATTAAACTCTTTTTTTAAAATAGATTGCTGGACGAAACCAGATACTTCTTTCTACAATGAACATGAGGTGATTTTTTGAATACTTATATCCGACAATTATTACCATCCGATAAAATATTAATGGAAAATATGCAGACAGAAATAGAAGATGATTATATTATACGCATTTTTGAGATTTTATGTACTGGAAACCACGTACTTTTTGGACTTTTTTATAATAATCAATTAGTCAGCACAGCCGGCTATTCTGTTTTCGCATCCGCCTATGCCATGCTAGGCAGATTAAGAAGCGATATTCGTTATCAAGGAAACGGGTATTCCAATCGGATAACTAAATACGTGCTGGATCAGGCATTCCAAAACAAAGACGTGGAATGGGCAGGTGCAAACACACAAGCTCATAACGCTCCGGCACAAAAGGTATTGAACCGTATCGATTTGGAAAAGCAGACCGAATTTTATGGATGTACAGCAAAAACATTGGATGGCATATCAGGTGCAGAGGAAACTTGGCGGGAAATAACGCAGACAGATGAAAAACTGAAATTATTAAATACATACCATGTTCATGAAAATACGTTTTTTCCGCTTGAATGCTATTATCCTTTTCTAAGCTCGCCTAAGCTTTTTCAAGAAGATCAAATAAAGAGCTGGCGATTCTTTCAAGAGAATGGCCATCCTCCATTAATTACAAAGAAAAATATAAAAAAAGAGGTGTATCTTCACGCTATTTACCCATATAAAGATTTATTTCAGCGCAGAGGGTTATGGAATACGATTGCGAAAGCGCAGCATGCGTTACAAATACAGCATCCAGATAAGAAAGTCCATGTATGGATTGATATTCCCGCAGCCATTATCGACCAGCTGCCTAATGCTCATCCATTTGAATTAGATTCTCCGTGGCTGCTCTATGGAATAGACAGAGAAGCGTGGGCAAACCTCTAAAAAAAGCAGGCGATGCATTTAAAAGATACATCGCCTGCTTTTAGCCTTCATGCTTTTTAATATTCGTGAAACCTGCTTTCTGCATAGCCGGGAATTGACCAGATATTTTCTCCATGTTCTTTTGCCTCTTCCTGCGCTTGCTCCAGCTCTTCTAAGTACTTTGTATTCGGCTCATACACAAAGCCGACCCTTGCATACCCTTCTTCGACTAATAACTGGTTAACATTATCACCATCTGCCCAGATATAGGCAAGCATCCGGTCGTAATCGTCTCTTTCAGGATTTCCTCTTTCTAACTCGACCGTTTCCCCTTCCGGCATCAGTTCTTTGGCAAAATCACTTGCTTCCTCGCCAAATGGCTGTACTTCCGTATCAGGCTTCACACTTTCCGGGGTATCAATCAAGAGTAAGCGGACCCGCTCTCTTGTTCCATCTTCCAGATGAACAATCACAGTATCACCATCAACGACCCGTTCCACAGTGACTAATTCTCTTCCTTCTGCCGGTTCATTGTCTTCTAAAAAATCCAGCAGCTCGCATCCTGTTAAAACAAACAGCGACGCGAACAGAATAAACAGCTTTTTCATTTCTTACATCCTTACCATTATCCATATTCTTTTTTTTGAATTATTTATTAATAACCACGTTCATGCTGGTATAGATTAATCGACGGCGCTTTCCCATCTAAATAGTTCTTTAAATTCGGAATAAAAATATCTTCAATCACACGCTGATTATAAAACTCCGTTGCTCCTGCGGTATGCGGTGTCAAAATGACATTTTCCATCTCCCAAAGCGGATTAGATGCTTCTAACGGTTCCTTTTCAAATACATCCAGCCCGGCACCGGCAATTTCATTATTCTCTAACGCCTCAATCAGCGCTTTCTCATCAACAATTGACCCTCGTCCGATATTGACAAAGAAAGCATCGTTTTTCATCTGTTTAAATTGCTCTGCGCCAATCAGACGATGGGTATCCTCTTTTAATGGCAAAGTAACAACTACATAATCACTTTGCGGAAGTACTTTATCTAATTGATGCGGCTGATACATTTCATCCACATTTTCTGCAGCTTTCCCTGAATGACGGACTCCAAGCACCTTCATCCCAAAGGCTTTTGCTATTTTAGCTGTTTCCTGTCCTATTTTCCCTGTGCCAAGCACTGCCATTGTCTTGTTATGGATTTCCCCGCGAAGTTTTGCGTGGTGCCATACTTTTTCCTGCTGCTGTCTGACATAAGTATGAATTAACCGTGTAAATCCTAGAATATACGCAAAAATTGTTTCGGAAATCGGATAGCTGTGCACCCCGTTTGCGCTTGTTAATTGAATGTTCTTTTCCACAATTTTATCTAAGTTTAACGAATCGACCCCTGCACTCCAGGATTGTACCCATTTCAGCTGATTGCTTTCCAGATAGGTACTTTCTTTATCCTTGCGCCAATTAACAAGGATTTCTGCTTGCTTCAGAATATCATCAGAAAGTTCTTTGCCTGTATGGATTTCCCAGTCTGGAGCAGCCTTTTTTATTTCTTCTACATACGTATCCTCCAGATTTAAATGAATTGCCATCGTCCTTTTTGCCATATATCCTCCTATCCGACACCATTCTCATAAACATCGATGGTACCTGTCTCTATATTCTTATCATTATCTTAGCAATTGCTCAGCCATATCGCAACGACTGCGCATTCTTTGTATTTTTCGAGAACAAGTAATACAATTGTGAACGGAGCCTATATCTATTTAAAGACATTGATAAAACGGAATCACAGCAATGGATTTCGAAAGGAGAAACAATAATGAATGCTATTCAATTACCTGAGGCAGTCCAAGAGCTGCTTGAAAATAATAAAAAAGAAGTAACAGATCGCGAGGAATTGATTCGTTCCGGCGGATACCTCCCGCCAAGCGATGATTTATTGATTGATGCCATTGTCGCATTAAGTATGGGTAAAAATATATTATTAAAAGGACCGACCGGCGCTGGGAAAACAAAATTTGCGGAAACCCTCTCCTCTCTTTTTCAGCGGCCGATGTACAGTGTAAACTGTTCCGTTGACTTAGATGCAGAAAGCTTGATGGGGTTCAAAACGCTTGCTTATGAAGAAGAAAAACAGACAATTGAATTTGTTCCGGGGCCAGTTACCAATGCAATGAAGCAGGGAACATTTCTTTATATTGATGAAATTAATATGGCTAAGCCGGAAACCTTGCCGTTGATTAATGGTGTTTTAGATTATCGCCGAACGATTACGAACCCTTTCACCAACGAGATTGTGACTGCTGCAGACGGGTTTGGCGTTATCGCGGCGATCAACGAAGGCTATATTGGAACAGTTCCTTTAAACGAAGCATTAAAAAACCGTTTCATTGTCATTGACGTACCTTATATTCAAGGAGAACAGCTGGAACAATTAATTACTGAATCGACCAAACTGACAGACAAACAGCTGATTGGGCGTTTTGTGACACTATCCAATGATTTGATCACAGCGGTAAGTCAAGGAAAATTGTCAGAGGATGCTGCTTCTATCCGCGCCCTGCTGGATGCTTGCGACCTCTCAACCTATCTTCCGCCTAAACGCGCTATTTTACGCAGTATTGTGGATAAGCTCGAAGAAGATCGTGAGAAAGCGTTTGTGGGGAATTTGGCAGACACGTTATTTTAATTAAAGAGGAGTAACTTTGATATGTACCGATTTCACCAAACAAAGGTTGACACCCATTTATTTATGCAATTGCAGGATTTAACGACTGTTTTGGCGAAGAATGAACAATTGCAATTCGAGTCCAGCTTTGGTTCCTTTATTGATATAACAGAAAACAAAGTAACCGCTGGCCGTTTTTGGGACCGTCTCCCGGCTGAAATGCAGGAAGCGGGCGCGAAATCAGATGTCATCCTGCGCACATTAGGCACCCTGCATCAGACCGATGTAAAAATCCTGCAGCAATTCAAAAAGGATTGGGAAGATTCCCTTCTTCCCAAATTCGCAATTCAGCTGATGACATTATTAGAAGACATTCGTTTAGAGGACGCAATCCGGAAAGAACGTCCGGGCACGAAGCGAAACTTTTCTTACAGGCGAGCGTATTTCCATCACTATTTCACGACCCAGCTGCAGTCCAATGTCACACGCAGCTATGCAACCGATGAAATATTTTGTATGATTTATTTATTGCTTTTTGCCAATCAGCCAGACCCGGGGTTTCCTCGTGTGGAGAAAGCACAGCTGGAGATGCTCGACAGTATAAAAGGGCATCTGTACAGCGTCTTTGAGACAAAGCATACACGTGATAATGTGGCGTTGACCGAACAAATCATGCGAAAAATGCAGCAAGCAGGCTATACAGATTCAATTCACGAATACTTCATCCTGCCAATCGGGCATGTCGAATCGTATGAAAAAAATACGCTGTTTGATGAATTAACACGTACCGATCCGTTAGTGAATGACGACCAGCAGGAAGAAACAAATGAAGAAAATGAATACTTCGATGAAACCTTCTCTACCTGGCATCGTGAAAATAAAAATGATGACCGCAAGCAAAACTTTCTGCAATTTGAGTTGGAGCAAGGCACAAAAACCTCGATGCTTGGCGGCGGTGCCCGGGAAACAGAAGACGGCGATCAAGCAATGGCTGCGATTCAAGGAACTTCCGGTCAGAGTAAACAAAATGACTATTCCGATAAGGAAACGCTGACCAAAGAAGAAAACACTTCTGAAAACAGTAGTGAATCAAGCTTTGGGAAAGAAAATGAACATGCACAGATGTTTACAGAGTATGCAGAGACTCCTACAGAGGATGAACAATTACAATACCGGCAGTTTGTAGAGGAAATTGATCCCTTTAAAAGAAAACTTGCCAAAACCATTCAATTAACGTTAGAGCATAAACAGGATACACCGAGAACAGATTTATTATTTGGCAGGCTCTCTAAAAAACTGCTTCCTATCTTTTTAGAGGATTCTCCACGTGTATTTTATAAAAAGGAACAGGAATCAAAAAAATTCGATGCGGTCTTCACCCTATTGATTGATTGCTCTGCCTCGATGGAGAACAAGATGGAAGAAACAAAACGCGGTGTGACCCTGTTTCATGAAGTGTTAAAAGAGCTGCGCATTCCGCATGAAATCATCGGTTTCTGGGAGGATGCCAATAAAGCGAGTGACAGCTACCAGCCGAATTATCTGCAATATATCCAGACTGTGGAGGATTCTTTGTATAAAGAGCAAGGAGCTAAAATTATGCAGCTGGAAGCACAAGAAGACAATCGAGATGGCTTCAGTATTCGTCATGTCACTAAAAAATTAATTCCCCGCAGCGAGAAAAATAAATTTCTGCTGATTTTTTCCGACGGACAGCCGGCAGCTTCCGGCTATGACCAGAATGGCATTGTGGATACGTATCAGGCTGTAGCCGATGCCCGCAAGCATCAGATTGATGTAGTTGGAATGTTTCTCGCAAACGGTCAGATTGAAGAAAACGATGATACAATGATGCAAAATATTTACGGGAAAGAACGCATCATGGTTCCAGATGTGAGCGCCCTGCCAGAGCATTTCACTCCGCTGCTCAAGCGTTTATTACTGAAAGCAATTTGATAAAACGAAACTTCACTCAGTGGGAGTCTTTCGACGCACAAATGTTTCCGATGGGGCGAGTAATCGCAAAAGCACTTCGATGGGACGAGTAATCGCAGTCCCAGTCCCAGGATGTGCTAGTGCAGACGTTGCGACAAATGTTTTCGGTGGGGTGAGTAATCGCAACCCCAGGACGTCGCGAACTTAGTCTGCTTCCTTAATTCTCCCACTGAGTGTTAGCTGAGTGATTCAGGGAGTTAGCGTCCGTTATCTCCCGCCTAAATAAATTTATTTTTACGCTTTATTTTGAGGCGGGAGTTTTACGGACGGTTCTCCGTGATAAAGTGTTTTTTCCCCATACAAAAGGCGAGCATTTTTCGGAAATGCTCGCCTTTTATGATTAAATGCAAATATATACTATTTTTCTGAATTTTATTTCCAAACCAATATAACCTGGATAGCTTTATTGAACTTCCATGTGCAGATCGCCTGTTTTTGCCCAGCCTTTCATCTGCAGTGCCTTGTAAGTCATTACAGAAATAATTGCCGGCGTAATCACACCAACTACAATATACATGACTAAAACGCCCGCACCTTGGTTGGCTAAAATATTTAATGGCGCAATAAACGAGTTTAATCCTAAACCGGCTAGCTCATAGGGTACTTCAAAATCAAATATTAAAATAGCAATGGGTGCACAGATAATCGATGATACAAACGGTCCGATAACTAAGCGCGGATTCTTCACAATATTTGGGACCTGCACTTTCGGCGTTAAGAAGAATTGTGCAATATTTGCACCTAAATTGTTTTGTTTGACCGACATGGCAGTGAACCCTACAAATTGAGCTGTGCAACCAATCAATGCCGCAGCACTTGATACGGGATCAAGCTGTAGTGCAATGGCTATAGCCGCGGAAGATGCCGGCGACATTAAAAAGATACTCCAAATTAATGAAATAACAATCGCTGAAATAAACGGAGACCCTGTAGTAGAGCTTGCGATGATTGCACTGATTTTCTCAAGTAATGGGGTTGTCACGGCCGCTAAACCAACACCTGCAACTCCCCCTACAAAAATAGAACAAAACGGAATTGCCATCATATCAAGCGATGTTTTCCCTGTTACACGCTTTCCGACCCAGGTAGCAATAACAGCAGCCAGTACTGCGCTGATAGGCTGTCCTGTAATAAGCGTCCAGCTTCCGTCAGCCGTCATAGATAAAGCATTCGCGCCAACCGTACTGGAAGCCATCGCTCCAAAAATAACTAATGTATTTCCCCCAAGCTGATAGGCTATTCCAGCTCCAATCGCCGGCGCCAGCATCAGCTGAGCTGCATTACCAATCAATAGAAAACCTTCCCACCCTGTAAATGTTCCGATTGTTTCAATCAACAATCCGATACCAAGCGTCACTAAGACGGCGTTCGCCAATCCTTGTGATGCTTTGTACATTCGATCAATTATGTATTTCTTTGTTGACTCTTTCACTTTTCGTACCTCCTAATAATTCACTTAATTTCCTTTTCTTTAAATTAGTGGGAAATGTTATTTAATTCTAAACAGAAAGTGCTATTTATCATAAACCCATTTCTTTTTTGCGTCAATAATTATTTTTTTCTGAATGTTTATCTTTTCGATGAAAATGAACGTTTTTGGTTGTTTCCGACTGAATTTAATGATATTCTATCATTAAGAGGTGAAAGTAATGCTGACAGATGAACGCCATCAATTTATTTTACATCGTCTAAATGAAAGCGGTGTAGTTAAGTCTGTAGATTTAATCGAGAGACTTAACTGCTCTGAGTCCACTATACGTAGGGATCTTGCTCATCTAGAAGAAAAAGGGCTCCTGCTCCGCATCCACGGCGGAGCAAAATTGAACGCTACATTTGGAGCGGAATTGACCTATCAGGAGAAAACAGTCAAAAACAGTCAACAAAAGAAAAATATAGGAAGGCATGCTGCCTCCCTTTTAGAAGAGAATGATGTGATTTATTTAGATGCAGGGACGACAACACTGGAGATGATACCGCATCTTGCTAATTTGTCGATTACCGTTGTAACAAACGGTATTGCCCATGCTTCGATGCTTGCAGACAGACAAATTGAAGCCTATCTCGTAGGCGGTAAATTAAAGCATTCCACAAAAGCAATGGTGGGCGCGCCAAGTCAACATTCTTTAATGAATTATCAATTCACTAAAGCCTTTCTCGGCGTAGACAGCATTGATATGACATATGGCTGTACCACGCCGGATCCGGAGGAAGCAACAATGAAACAGCTTGCTATTGAAAGAGCTTCAGACACATATTTTCTTGCAGATGACAGCAAATGGAACAAAGTCAGTTTCGCAAAAATATGTAATTTCTCGGATGTAACGTTTATTACGGATAAAATATCAACGATTCACCAACCCTATTTAAATCACACAACTATTTTGGAGGTAGATTAGATGATCTATACAATCACTTTAAATCCATCGATTGACTATATTGTTCCGGTCGACAAATTGGATTTAGGCGGGCTGAGTTATATGAATAATGATTATAAGCTCCCCGGCGGAAAAGGCATCAATGTATCACGAATTTTAAAGGCACTCAGGGCAGACGCTGTTGCTCTTGGATTTGTCGGAGGCTTTACCGGAAAATTTATTGAAGATGCTTTAGACGAATTAGATGTTCGGACAAACTTTGTTAATATCCAGGAAGATACCCGCATCAATATTAAGCTGAAAGCTGATCAGGAAACCGAAATAAATGGACGCGGTCCTGCTTTATCGGATGAAGAAGTGGCAAGGTTCCTGAAGCAATTTGAAGAAGTGAAGGATGGAGATACGGTAATTTTATCCGGAAGCAAGCCCCCTTCCCTTCCAGACAACTTCTATGAGCAATTAATCCAAAGAGCAACCGATCAAGGTGCTGCGTTTGCGATTGATACAACAGGTGCTGCCCTTGAAGCATCCTTGAGCTACCAGCCGTTATTAGTGAAGCCGAATATTCATGAGCTGGAAGCATTATTTGATGTGAAGCTGCAAACAGATGAAGAAGTCATCGCTTACGGGAAAAAGCTCTTAGAAAGAGGGGCAAAACACGTGATTATTTCCATGGGTGGAGATGGTGCATTACTTATCACGAAACAGGGAAACTATAAAGCAAAAGCACCAAAAGGAAAGCTGATTAACTCCGTAGGTGCCGGCGACTCCATGGTTGCAGGATTTATCAGCTCCTTCTTAAAATCGGGAGATCCGGCCGAATCATTTAAAACAGCAGTTGCTTCTGGCAGCGCTACTGCTTTTTCAGAAGACCTGGCTACTGCAGAAGCCATTGAAAAGCTGCGTTCCCAAATCCAAGTAGAAACCATTTAATTTTTAAATAGAAAGGATGAGAAACATGCAGGTAACCGATTTATTAAAAAAAGATGTTATGATTTTAAACCTTCAAGGCACATCGAAAGAAGCTGTCATTGATGAAATGATTTCAAGTCTTTATAAAAATGGCATTATAACAGAACAAGCATCATTTAAAGAAGCTATCCTGGCTCGCGAAGACCAATCCTCCACCGGCCTCGGTGACGGAATCGCCATGCCACATGCGAAAACAGCAGCTGTAACTGAACCTACTGTCTTATTCGCTAAAAGTGAAGCAGGAATCGATTATGATTCCTTAGATGGACAGCCTGCCCACCTCTTCTTTATGATTGCTGTTCCTGATGATGGAAGTGATACGCATCTGCAAACCATCGCAGCGCTATCCCGTCTTTTAATGGAACCGGATTTTACAGGTAAATTAAAAGAAGCAGGCACTCCAGATGAAGTACAAGCGCTTTTTGCAGAAGCAACCGAAGAAAACGATGCTCCGGAAGATGAAGCAGCGGAAGATAAAAACGAAGAGATGAATGTCACCGACCTATTGAAAAAAGACGTCATGCTCTTAGACCTTCAAGCTTCATCCAAAGAAGCAGCAATAGATGAAATGATTGCAAACCTTTATAAGCATAATGTTTTAACAGAGCAGGCATCTTTTAAAGAAGCTATATTGGCTCGTGAAGAACAGTCCTCTACCGGGTTAGGCGACGGTATTGCAATGCCGCATGCAAAGACAAAAGCAGTAACCGAACCTACTGTTCTATTTGCTAAAAGTAAAATTGGAGTAGATTATAATTCCTTAGACGGACAGCCTGCACACCTTTTCTTTATGATTGCTGTCCCTGAAGGCGGAAACGATACGCACTTACAAACACTGGCTGCTCTTTCCAAACTGTTGATGGAACCTGTCTTTGTAGCAAAACTGAAAGAAGCATCTACTCCGGATGAAGTGCAGCAGTTGTTCCTTGATGCAACACAAGAGGATACAACAGAGGAAAAAGCAGAGGCGCCCGAATCAGGCAGTTCTGCCAGCAGTGATGAAAAACCTTTCGTCGTAGCAGTAACCGCTTGTCCTACTGGTATTGCCCATACCTATATGGCAGAGGATGCTCTCAAGAAAAAAGCAAAAGAAATGAATGTAGACATCAAAGTAGAAACAAATGGTTCAGACGGTACGAAAAACCATTTAACAAACGAAGACATTGAGCGTGCTTCCGGCGTTATCATTGCTGCCAGCAAAAAAGTGGAAATGGCCCGCTTTGATGGCAAGCACGTTGTTGAGCGACCGGTTGTAGACGGCATTAAAAAAGCAGAGGAACTTATTACCAAAGCATCGGCGCAAGATGCTCCCATTTATCGTGACTCCGGGGAAAAATCTGAAGAAGACGGCGAATATGAAAAACAATCCGCCTGGGGTAAGATTTATAAGGATTTAATGAACGGGATTTCCCATATGCTTCCATTTGTTATTGGTGGCGGGATTTTAATGGCTATTTCCTTCTTGTTTGAAAGTTTCTTAGGAAGTGAATCAGAATTCTTCTTATTCTTTAACAGCGTAGGAGGTACAGCATTTAATTTCTTAATCCCAATTCTTGCTGGTTATATCGCCATGAGTATCGGCGACAGACCTGGTTTAATGCCTGGTATTGTAGCTGGTATGATGGCAGTACAGAGTGACGCCGGTTTTATCGGCGGTCTTATCGGTGGTTTTGTAGCTGGTTACTTGGTGGTATTAATCAAACACTTATTAAAAGATCTGCCACAGTCTTTAGCAAGTCTTAAACCAATTTTATTATATCCTGTGCTCGGGTTACTTGCCACGGGAACAGCAATGTACTTTGCAATTGGACCAGTTTTTTCTAAGCTAAATAGTTTCATCCTTAGTTTCCTTGAAGGTATGGGAACAGGAAATATTGTTATACTCGGTATCCTTCTTGGCGGCATGATGGCTATCGATATGGGTGGGCCATTTAATAAAGCTGCTTATACTTTCTCTATCGGAATCTTTAATGATACAGGAGATGGAGCATTTATGGCAGCTGCCATGATTGGTGGTATGGTTCCTCCTTTAGCAATCGCTCTGGCAACAACGTTCTTTAAAAATAAATTCACCCCAGATGAGCGTAAATCTGGAACAGCGAATTATATAATGGGGCTATCCTTTGTTACAGAAGGCGCTATTCCATTCGCAGCTGCTGATCCATTACGCGTGATTACCTCATCTGTTATCGGTGCTGCAATCGCTGGAGGATTGACTCAATTCTTCCATAGTACCATTCCAGCACCACATGGCGGTATTTTCGTTGTTTTATTAGGTAATGCATGGTGGTTCTTCTTACTATCATTACTTATTGGTACAGTTATCTCAGCGTTAATACTTGGTATATGGAAAAAACCAGTTTCCAAATAAGAAAGAATCCATACCTGGATTTTCAAGGGGCGAGTTCGACAAATGTTGAACTTGCCTCTTTTTCTAATATATAAAAAAGCTCTGGCATCATTGCGATGCCAGAGCTCTTTATTATATCGAAACTATTTTCTCTTGTAATTTTTATGGTTAACTACGGTTTTGATCGGTTCCCCTGTAGATGGGTGATTTCCGATACGGACAATAACTGAATTCTCGCGGATAATAAGCACTTCTGCTTTCTTACCTTTATATTCACCGCGAACAATACTAATCGTTTCACCGACCTCAGCAATATCCTCCTGCTTCACCGGTTCTTGTTCTAAATTTTCTTCTTCCATGTTATAACCTCCCTGTATCAATAGCGAACTAGTAATTTACCTCATTCATCGTACCACAAGTGTATAAGGAATTATATTTTTTTTCAAAAGAAACGCTAAAAATTTATTTCTACGCTCGAATCTTATATAATCAAGGTATCTTAAGGAGGATTTGTTATGAACCTTGTTTTTGACCCTAAATGGGATAAAGCGCTTCCCGATACAGACCGTCTTAAAATTGAACAAACGTTTCAAAAATTCGTATTGCCGAATACTGCCGGTAAACAAATAACATTTACCCCTTTATGGCAAGCAAGAAATCACCGGTCTGATTTATTGGTTACTGTTTTAATAAATAATTATAGCGGCCAAGCGTATTCCTTTGGAGACACCACACTAAAATACGTAGAAGACAACGCAGTAAAAGCCGAAAAGACATTCACTTTAGAAAGAGTTTATGTGCCTCCAGACTCTAGCATGCCCTGGACATTTATTTTTCCGGAATCCAGCTTTATAAACAGCTCTATTAACTTACATGGCAGCTTAATTTGTCACAACTTAAACGACCTTGATCCTCCTGATTGATTATGACGGATAATGGCTAATTATGATGAAAAATAACCGTCATTATATTTACTGGTTAAATCTGGAACCGGAAAATAGATTAAAAAACGTACCCTTTGAACTAAGTTTCGTTTTATAATTAGTATATTACTTGGATATTCATGCATAGGTAGGTACTTTTTCTTTTTTAAACCGGGATTTAACTATCATTTTTTATTAAAAAACTATTACAAGATTTTAATTCATACAATCCTATGCTATATTTGAAGATAGGTTTCATCATGAACAAGTTGAAAATCCATATCCCTGCCCTTATAGTATTAAAAGCTCGAACAGATTAGTCGAAACCTGTAAGTCAGCTTCAAGAATCAACATCGCATAATTATTCATTTTATATTGACATCACGAAAATACTTGCTCAAATGACAGGAGAGGATAATATTGAGTATGACACCAACTTCGAATTCAACTTTGAATTTTATTGACGCATTTACGTTATCTGAAAAAACAAATTTAAATATTTCAATCCTATCTTTAAGAGATTTGGATGATTTTCAACTTGATTCATCAAATATACCGGATTTAATTATGATCCCAATTTATCAATACAACGATATTACACGCATTCTTGAACAGGAACAATTAAAGGATGTTAAAATTGCAATCATCCTGCCTAATTTGCATATGAAGGATATTATCCGATTGTATGAATTTGATATAGATGGATATTTTGTTAAAAATATGAGCCTGAATGAAATCATATCAGGAATCCGTTTTATCAATGAAGGATGCATTTATGTTTACCCCGAGTTAGCTAAAGCATTACACGATGAATTTTTAACTTTATCTTCTACGTTACAATCCCGTCCGGATGGTCTTCTTACCAAACGGGAATGGGATGTTTTACTTGAAATATCCAGAGGAAACAACAATGAAATTATTGCCAATAACTTAGAAATCTCTGATAAAACAGTGAAAAACCATGTAACCACCGTTTTACGTAAGTTAAATGTTAATGACCGGACGAATGCGATGCTGTTAGCGTATCGGAAAGGCTGGATCTAAAAAATAAAAAGTATAACTAAAACGAGAAGCCTATGAAATATATAGACTTCTCGTTTTTATAATGAATGGTTTGTAAAGCACTCAGGCATTCTAAAACTGCACTTTATGCTTTACACACTCTCTTTTCAGCTATTAGCTGCCCTGAGATAATTCTGTTTGCACTTGTTGTACTTCTTGAGGTGTTGCTGTTTGACCAGGCTGATAATAACCATGCTGCAATGCATATTGATATACTTTCAATTGGCGTGCTTCGTCCCGATTTCTTAGTTCTACAAATTTTTGGCGCAACGCAGGGTTATTCGATTCAGAAATATAACCGGCGTAACCTTTCAAACTTGCATTAAGACCGTTTAAATAATCATTTACCATCTCTTTATCCTGAAACATTTTCAAATCACCCTCCTACTGTAAAAATGACATTAATTGTTGTTGTGCATTACGAGCATCCTGCGCATCAAATTGCAGGATTGATTTAAACTCCGGATCTTGTGCCTGTTCAGCATATGCCTCCAGCTTATTCACAATCATCCCGTGCTCTCCAATAACCTTACGCAATGTTTCCAGTTCTGTTTGCGTTAATTGGTTCATCAGACAAACCCCTTTCCAAAAATTTATCAAGGTTATTATGCCCGGTGAACTCATTTATATGCCTTTGGATAGGTGCGATAAAGAAATTTTTTACTGTTTTAATGCATCAAGTCTGTATCCAAAATTTATATTCTTCCATATCAAGTACTTCTATCGATCCTGACCAATGCAAAACAGTTCCAATAAAATCCGGAATATCTAAGTCTGACATCTCATATACTTCTCCATTATTTACGGTAGCAGTAGCATCCTCTACAAATACAACTTTGAAACCTCTATCATATGCAGCAATTGCTGTAAATAAACAACAAAATTCTGTGTTAAGGCCAATAATGACAAGCTCGTCCACTTTATATTTCTGACACTTTTCCAATAAATCTGTTTGGTAAAAAGCACTGGGAGTTTCTTTTTGAATTATTTCTGTAGCATATTTTTTAAAAGACGGATAAATCTCTGCACCTTTTCCCTCAATATAGAACGGATCTTCTCTATTTTCACTAGTATGTTGAATAAAAAAAACAGGAAAATTCTGATTTGAAAAATCCTTTAATACCGTCTCCATATTTTTTACACGTTGCCCTAGACTATATTGTTCATTAATCAGCTCTTTCTGCATATCAATTGCTAATACTGCCTTCAATGTAGCTCCCCCAATTGTATTTAAAATTTTTTAATTTATTGAATCAATATATACCATTAGAATCAGCTCTCTAATTTAAATTCCTGCTTTTTTGCCAAAAAAGAGTTTCCTTATATAGGAGAACTCTTTTCATCAGCTTATTTTTTAGTGCTTTTTATCTTTTCCGGATAAAAAGTTATTTGCTTCTTTTCATTTTAATAATACTTAATTTGACCTTGAAGCGTTCCAGTATATAATTCAAACTTATATTCATCAAAATTTGTAAAATAAAGAATGGTTTATTCCTTGAATATACATTTAAATCCCTCTATGTCGAAATTTCTTTTATTAAGCCTTTAATCTCAAAACATCGCTTGTCAGCTTCGGATCAAACCCGTAGATTTCTTTCTGCTTGTATGAATGGATTTCCTCATAAATAGTTATCATATAATCCAGTAATTGCTCATTTGTTTTCTCTTGTTCATCCCAGTACATAATATCCAATTCTATTTCTGTATGAGATACTAATGCCTGGAATCGATAAGAAATCCTTTCTGATACCTTAAAGCCTTCACGGAAATAAAAACGCAGGCGTTTCTCTGTATCTTCATCCCTTTCATCCACTGGCTCTACTTCCAAAATAATCGTTTTCCGTTTGTTTTTTAGCTGTTGAATCAACTTTTTACCTATTCCCTTTCCCCGAGCCCTTTCAGAAACCCATAAAAAGTCAACAAAAACAAAATCGGCATACTCCGCATACATCATAATATGTAAATCACTTTCATCCTTATGATAATGATTGGGCTTATCCACCAGTAAAGCTTTTAATTGCTCTTCTGCTTTCATTTCTTCCACTGGAAAATATCCGTTTAATCGTTGAAACCAATCCATTGTAAAACCTCCTGAAAAATTTTTTGCTTCCCTTTTTTATTTGCTGTCTCCAGTCACAGCTGACTATTTGACAGGAGAGATAGACACACGAATACAGCGTCAAGGCAATGAACGCTTTCCTTGATAAAAGGCCGATGATTTCATAGAATCATCAGCCTTAAAATCATACTTCGCATTCCTCTACTCTTCCATCAAAAGCACTGCTTCTTCTTCTACAAATTCACCTGTCCGCTGAAAGCCGCTATGTTCATATAATGTGATGGCAACATGATTTTCCTTCACGGTAGATGTACGTAACGCTTCTTTCGGATAATTCTTTTGGAAGTCTTCCATAAATTTCTTTAAAGAAGCTTTTCCATATCCTTTGCCTTGAAAATCCTTCGCAATCATAAACCGGTCCATCCACCATGAATCCTTATCATAAATATCACTTGCCGGATAATAGCATAACATGAGAAATCCGACCATTTCCTCCTCATGATAAATCGCATAAGGACGTTTCTCTTCCTTTTCATAAACTGCTTCCAAAACAGAATACCAATTAGGAGCTATAAAATCTTTTTGATTATCATTCACCTTTAATAATGAGCATTTTTTATAGTTCGAGCTGTCAACCTTCTTAAATGTAATTGTCATCCTCACTCATCTCCCTTAGTTATAGATGATACTTTCATTTTAAACGATAGGAAAAAGAATGGACAGTAATTACTCAAAGATATCTGGTTTAAAATTCCTGATGCTTCAAAATGATACGTGCTTTTCCGCAATTTCTTTTTCGAGTCGTTTCCGTACATCGCTCGCAGGTGAGCTCTGGCTTTGCTTTTCGCCATATTTCCGGACGTTTATCGCCTCGTTCTCTTCTTCCTCATCACCGACAACAAAAATATACGGTATTTTTTTCATCTGTGCCTCTCTTAATTTTAATCCCAGCTTTTCTTCCCGATAATCTGCTTCAATACGGATACCTGTTTCTTTGAAAGTATCCATTAATTGATTTGCATAGGAATGATGTGCAGAGGAAACTGGTAAAATAATGGCTTGAACAGGAGCCAGCCAAACTGGAAAAGCGCCTGCAAAGTGTTCAAGCAGAATACCAAAAAAGCGGTCGATGGATCCATAAATTGCCCGGTGGATAACAACAGGGCGCAGCTTTTCATTTTCTGCATTGACATAAGTTAAATCAAATTTTTCCGGCATTTGAAAATCAAGCTGTAATGTCGCACATTGATGGCTGCGTCCTAAGGCGTCTTTGATATGAAAATCAATTTTTGGGCCATAAAATGCGCCATCACCTTCATTTACTTGGTAAGGCAGCTCCATACGCTCTAACACATTTTCTAACGCCTGTTCTGAAGCCTCCCAAGCAGCATCCTCTCCCATAGATTTCTCTGGACGTGTAGATAATTCAACCGCATAGCTGAAGCCAAACACCCCATATATTTCATCAATTAAACGAATGGCTCTTTCCATTTCCTCCTCTACCTGATCTTCCCTTGCAAAAATATGGGCATCATCCTGACAGAAAGTGCGGACCCGGAGCAGTCCATTTAAAGCGCCGCTGTATTCATGACGATGGACTTGACCGAATTCCGACAGCCTGATTGGCAAATCACGATAAGAACGCAGCTTTTGCTTATAGATTAACATATGCCCCGGGCAATTCATCGGCTTTAATGCGAAATTGGTATGATCGACTTCCGAAAAATACATATTCTCCTGATAGTGATCCCAATGGCCTGACTCTTCCCAAAGCTGCTGGTTCATCAGAAGTGGTGTACGCACTTCCTGATAGCCTGCTTTTAATTGTGCTTCTCTGGAAAATTGTTCAAGCTCCTGGCGAATAATTTGACCATTCGGCAAATAGAACGGCATGCCAGGCGCTTCTTCAGAAAACATAAACAGATCCAGCTGCTTTCCTAATTTACGGTGATCTCTTTTTTCTGCTTCCTCTATAAAATGCAAATGTGCTTCTACATCTTTTTTCTTCGCAAAGGCAATGCCATAAATACGCTGCAGCATTTCGTTATTACTGTCGCCCCGCCAATATGCTCCTGCCAGCTTTATAAGATGAAATGCTTTAACATACCCAGTAGATGGTAAATGTGGACCTCTGCACAAATCAGAGAAATCTCCTTGTTCATAGATTGTGATTGCTTCATCAGCCGGGATACTTTCTAACAACTCTACCTTATAAGGCTGATGGTGTTTTTTGAAATAAGCTTTTGCTTCTTCCAAGGAGAGTTCATACGAATGAATTGAAAGATTTTCCTGAATAATCTTTTGCATCTCTTTTTCGATTTTCATCAAATCTGCCTGTGTAATGGATTCCTGACATTTCATATCATAATAGAACCCATGTTCAATCACCGGCCCAATACCAAACTGAACGTTTCCTTTTCCGTAAAGCCGCTCAACAGCCTGTGCTAAAATATGTGCTGCAGTATGCCGCATAACCTCCAGACCTTCGTCTGAATCCAGTGTTAACAATTCAATTGCACTCTCTTCGGAAATAGGATAACTTACATCTACCAGCTTCCCATTCACTTTTCCAGCAACAGCTTTCTTCGCTAAGCCTTTTGATATTTGTTCAGCGATTTCTTTTAAGAAAACTCCTTTTTCTACATCATCTTCTCTTCCATCCGGAAATCTAATTTTCACTTCATTTTTCATTTTCTTCATACTCCTTCTTCATTTTAGGCAAATAAAAAAGCATACACTTCCCTCTATACAAAGGGACGAATATACTTCTCCGCGGTTCCACCCAGATTCCCGCCAAGTGATTGGCAGCTTCATTTTGCAGTAACGTTGCATATGGCGGCATCAGTTGTCACCCTGACGCAGCTCGGAGGTGGTAAATTACGCTTCTTGGTTAGAGAGCTCTCACCTTCTGCTCCCCTCTCTTTAAACCTTCCAAGTAATTCATGTCCTCTTCTTCGCTTTTCATTGTTCCAAGCTTTTTATTGTATTAAAAAAAACACATCCTCCCCTTCCTAAGAAGGGGCGAATGTGTTATCTTCGCGGTTCCACCCAGATTCCCGCCAAGTGATTGGCAGCTTCATTTTGCAGTAACGTTGCATATGACGGCATCAGTTGTCACCCTGACGCAGCTCGGAGGTGGTAAATTACGCTTCTTGGTTAGAGAGCTCTCACCTTCTGCTCTCCTCTCTTTGAGCCTTCCAAGTAATTCATGTCCTCTTCTTCGCTTCTCTTGAATAAATTATAAAATATCATACTAAAGTTTTTTAATTTATGCAAGGGGAATTTTTTATTTGATAATTACACTTATAATGTGTGTTCAAAAAGCCAGATAAATAAGACCAAGTCGGCTAAGGCTGTAACGTCCTGGGACTGCGATTACTCTCCTTACCGGAAACGTTTGTGCGTCGAAAATTAAAGATGACGAGCTATCTCCAAACAGAGCGTATGCTTGAGAGTATTGGAAATAGCTCGTCAACGTAAAAATTCGCTATGTCATTTTTAGTGGGACTTTTGAACATTCTCTTATATTTCAATAGCTTATCTGATTAGACTATTTAGATGTTTAAAGAATGCTGTTTTTTTCATTCAATAACCTCCCAGACACCAGAAATTCCGGGCGTTTCTCCACTTGTCCACCATTTTGCTTGGAAAACTTTTCCGTTATAGATAACTTTGTCTCCTCCAAGATAAACAGCATTAGCTTCCCATACCGGATAATTAGGGACTTCTGGTTCCGATTCTTCCGGGTCTTGTTCTGTCCCATCTCCGTCAAAGTCAACGTCTATAACATTATAGAAAGCATTCGCCGTATCATCCACATCCCAAACACCTAAAATAACATGGTAACCAGTCCTCTCAGGAATCGTTACTTGATGCGTTACTTTCTCCCCAGGTCTCGCCCCTCCATCATACACTTCATAAAATGGAATAAGTTCAAATTGGTCTCTGGTTAATGGTTCATTCGGATTCCAATCGGGTTTAGTTATATAATAATGCCATTTCGTTGTTGCATGCATCGCTGTTAAATGCCAAGTAAATGTATTAACTCCTGAATTCAAATCAACTTTTTCCCATCGATCTGAAGTCTGCTCATCTAATTCAGGAAAAACCCCCCCCGCCGAAGCAATTTCCCCATCTGAAATACTTACTCCCGGAAATCCTTTTGGTGCTTCTAAGCTTTGTGGCTCCCATTGAACACCGCCGCAATTTGTATTCACCTGTTCATTACACAATAACCCTCTTGATTTTGGCTGCTCAATATACCCATGTGCAGCAACAGCTCCTAGCCCAACAAACATAAAAAAGACGAGCGAAATAACGGTTGTTCCGAGATACTTCAGTGACTTACCATGAAATAACCTTTGCATAAAACTCCTCCTTTACTTGTTTAGACGGTTATAGATTAAAATCCAATGTTTTCTTAATGATATAATATTTTGGCTAATTTTCATTTAATTTACAACCGTCTTAAATTTATATTATCACTAAAAATGAAAGCGTCAACATAGATTATAATGTTTAATACAATTGTAACATTTTTGATACTTATGTAACAATACATTCTTATAATTCAAAAAAATCATAGCATTCCAATAAAAAAATTCCGTTATAATTCTTTTACCCTGCCCATATCTTATAAAAAGGAGGCTGCTTTCTTGAGTGAAAATCTGGCAAAAATAAATAATAAATGGATTCGGCTGGCTGTTTTAATCATTGTATTCATCAATACAGCTGCCATGCTGTTAGGCTACAAACTCATCCCTTTATCGAACGAAGAGCTTGTTTCCGTGCTATCTCTCATCGCTTTATTCATATCCGAAATCTGGAATCATTGGAAAAATAACAGCTATACCCCCTCCGCAAAAGAAGCGGATAAACTGATGGAAAAGCTGAAACGTTAAGATAGAAAAAGCTGATGGACAAGGTCCTGCCCCTCTATATTTAGAGAAGGCATCCCCTTATCCCTCAGCTTTAGCTTTTTATTCCATCTCCCCATAAATCATGTCCAAATGTTTCGGGAGCACTTCAATCGTTGCTGGTGTTTTATTTAAAAATTCACCATCACAATCAATATTTTGTTCCGGGGAAGTAGATACTTCTAAACGGTTTGTCCGAAAATAAATAATATCATCATCTTTTTCATTTTCCGGATAATCATCCTGTATCTTAGCTTCCAGCCATTTCTTTAAATACTTCAGTTTTGCTTCTTTGACAATCAGGACATCGAATTTTCCGTCCTGTACATCTGCATTCGGAAAGAAGGATTGAATCCCGCCGAGAAAGGAACCATTTCCAACAACCAGCAATTCTGCTTTCTCATCATAATCGAATTCCTCACTATGCAATTTCAATGCAAAAGCTTCATTTTGAAAAGCAAGCCTGGATGTATTCAGATAATAAGAAACCCTTCCGAAAACCTGCTTATTTGCTTCATCCATTTCTTCAGCAACCTTGGAAATAATACCGATGCCCCAGAAATTTAAAAAGTAATTTTCCCCATATTTACCCACATCGACCTGCATTCGTTTCTGCATGATAATTTGCTCTAACGCTTCTATTGGCTTTTGGCTGATGCCAAGCGTCCGGGAAAAATCATTGCATGTTCCGCCTGGCAAAATAGCAAAAACCGGCCTGTTTTTCAATGGAACGAGGGCATTCATAATTTCAAAAACAGTTCCATCTCCCCCACCCGCAATCAGTAAATCAACTTCTTCCGCATGCTTTTCAACAAAACGTTCTCCATCCCCTTCCTTTTTGGTCTGCAAGATAGTTACCTCTTCAAATATTTCCGTTAATCTAGATTGAATTTTATCTAATTGTTGTGCCAGCTTTTGTTTTCCGGCGTTCGGGTTTATAATTAAAGCGACTTTTTTCACCATTTCCGCTCCTCACAAATCCATATTTTACTGCATCAATATGTTTAAAGTTCTCCATTACATTTATAAATAATCATAAAGTGAGACTTCATTCAACGTGAGCCTGCGCCTGTTATCTCCTGCCTAAATAAATACTTTTTCACACTCTCTTGGAAGACGTCAGTTTTACAAGCGCTTCTTCATGAAAAATACCTTTATTCCATTGTACATGAGACCTGCTGTTCTTGCTAAAACACAGCCTAAATTATTTGTAAGATGTTATTCCTTCAAAAGAAAAAAGCTGGCGAAACGTTTTCCTAGAACATTCTACCAGCTGTTAATCTATTCTTATTTAGAATTCTGTCTCTTTTACTTCTCCGGTAGTCTGATCTACCGTATACCATCCATACGTAGCGGTATGTGCTAAGCCGTCATCCTGATCAACAAGCTCATATACCTGTACCACATAGTTTCCTTCTTCATCCTGGTGACTAGTAACAACCTCTAAACTATCGTCGACCATATTTAAGTGTTCTTTAACTAATTTTTCAGCTGCTGCAGCATCAATCGATGAGGCATTCTCATCTGTATTCTCTTCTTCATTCTCTTCTGATTCCGGATTCTGATTGCTCTCAGAGTTGTCCATATCGGCATCGTCTGATGTATCACTGTCACTGGTATCTGTACCACCCTGACCAGAATTATTTTCCTCACTGTCAGGACTTACCTGATCATTTTCTTCTTCCGTTGCATTTGCTTCATTATTAGCTGTATCTTCATCTGTTGATTCATTTGTTTCTTCTGCAGCTGCTCCATCCGTATCCTGGTCTGCAGTGTCATTGTCTGTATTATTTTCCTGTTCGGTCTGATTCGAATCCGCTTCAGCCTCACTATTTGAAGTATCTCCGTCATTTTCCTCAACTGGAATATCTTCTGTTTCCACATCAGATACGATCCACTTCTCTTCATTCCAGAAAATAGAATAAGTAACGGTAAGCATATTATCCGTCTGTTCCTGCTCTACTTCATACAAATTATCTTCTGCTTTTTCTAATTCATATGTTTCTTCTTCATCAAACCAGACAGGTTCTTCGGAAGCAACTATGTAGATGGATCCCTCTTCATTCTCTTCAAAATAAGCATCTGCCATCTTTGCTGCTAAATCCTCGGACATAATGGTCGAGAATTCCTCCTGAAGCTCTTCCGGAGAATCAAAATCCGTTACTTCTCCGTCTTCCGCTGCATTTTCAATCACATTTTGGAATGCTTCATTGTAGGTTTGTAATACCTCTTCTGCTTCTTCTGCCTCTAATTCAGGGATTTCTTCTGTCTGTTCATCCGGTTCTGGCATTGGCTTTTGAGCTTCTTCGTCATCATTATTGCTGCAGGCTCCCAGCAATAATACGATAGCCGCAGCTACAGCCATCAGCCTAAACAATCTGCTTTTCACTATATTTTCCCCCATTTCTAATTTCTTCTTCTTTATCATACACCTTTTCCAGTAAATTAGAAATATCTTCAAACAGGGAAAAGTCATGCAAGCCGCTACCTTCTTTTTTCAATCGTTAACCAGGGTCTGCCTCCATCCCAATGTACCTGAACAGGGATTTTAAATGTTTCACTTAATAAAGCATCGGTTAAAACATCGTGCTTTTCTCCAGTCGCTACTAATTTTCCGTCACGAACTAAGGCCACGTGGGAAATGGCTTCTGTAATTTCTTCGATATGATGTGTAACATAAAGCAGGTGCGTATTCGCTTGTATATCGTTCATTAATTCCAGTACCTCTTCACGCGATAAAATATCTAAACCGGAGCAGGGTTCATCTAAAATCAGTATTTCCGGTTGACTCATTAACGCCCGGCCAATAAGAACTCTTCTTCTTTCCCCTTGCGAAAGCACTTGATATTTTTTTCCTTTTAAGTAGTCTAATCGAAGGTCTGAAAGAATCTGATCAGCCTGCTGCCAATCCGCTTCAGATACCTCTTCATAAATCCCAAAGGAAGCAAATTTACCGCTGATAATCACATTTTCAACCGGCTCCAGCTGGATCGTCTCTTGAAAACGCTCCAATGCACTGCTTACATAGCCGATTGATTTTCGTAATTCAGATAAATCTGTTCTTCCAAAAAGCCGATCCAGCACGGTCATTTTTCCAGACGTCGGATAATTATAACCAGTAATAATATTTAAGAGCGAGGTTTTACCTGATCCATTTAAACCTAAAATCGCCCAATGCTCTCCCTCTTTAATTTGCCAATTAATATCCTGTAAAATTTCCTGATCATTTCTGCGCCATGTTATCTCATTAAAATAAACAATGTTCTCCATTTCTTATCCCCTCTATCTAATTGAAAAGTCTGTTAATTATTCCGCTAGAATACTATAAGATGTGCTGCTTTTCTAGTAAAATGCACTTTATGATTTCTGTTGCCGCTAGTTTTTCGGTTAATTCTATCTATTTGTTTATTGTCGGCTGCTTAGGTCTTTTTCCTTCTCCACCTTAACAATTTCATAATTATCAGAATATCCAAATCATAGCACTAAGCCGCTGTCAGTTCAATCTTATTTATTGAATTGTTAAGTTTAGTCAGCAAACAGATTGATAATTCTATGAAAAGGAGTTATTTCATGCATTTATCCATGTCTTTGCAATTCAGCTTCATATATCATATCCCCTGCTCCAGAGACCAATAGCCGTACCTGTCAGCCAGATATATACCGAGGCATAGAGAATACGCTGAAGCAAACCGCCGGGCAGACTGGTCAATACAGGCTGTAAGAAAAGACTGAAAAGAGCTGCTGAAGTGACTGTCGTACAAATCATCGTCCACCAAAATAGACGCGGCATTTTTTTATAAATCGCAATACTGATTAAAATCATCGCAGGAATCTGCACAATCATTCCCGGGAGTGCTGTGAACGTATGCCAATTAAAATGAATATCTGCAGGAATGATACCAGAGATGCCATAACTCACTCCAAAAATTCCAATAAAAATACTTGCTATTTTAGCAGAACGAACCTTGGGCCATAGCGGGTACAGCAAAACAGCACCCATCAAAACAGCTAACCCGGTTAAGAAAAATGTCCAGTTCATCAGCCAATGGTAGGGTGAACAGATAGCGTAGCTTGCAAGTACATACGTATCCGTTCCACAAGCCGTTACTCCAAGGTCACTCATCGGTTGATTCATAAAGCTATAAGGAGCTGTAGTTGCCCGGATAACAACTGCTTCGATGATAAAATAAGCACTTAAAGCAATCCAGCTGAGCAGACCGATTAGAATAGATAATCTGTTAGATTTACGTAATAAAAATATTACTGCAACAGCCGCCAATGCAACAATCAGCATTGTTATTGCGTGAAATTCATAACGCATTTTCTTCTGCCTCCTCTGCTAATTGAATATATGGTCATTTGGCAAAGTTATATTCACTAATTCATATCCCTTTCTTTCTACTTACGTTGCTTCCCCCTGCAAGGATTCATTCCATTTAGTTGGAAGCTTTATTATTTGAAAAGGCCACCCTTCTTTTTTAAGGATGTCCTTTTCAAGCAAAGTATATTTAAAATGAAACTTCCCTCAGTGGGAGTTTTCCCGCCAGTCACACTGCGATAAATTAAACCTGCAAATACTGTCCTGTATATGAAGCTTTGTTTTCCTTTATCATCTCTGGTGTTCCTTCTGCAATCACCTTTCCTCCTTTTGCACCGCCTTCAGGACCTAAATCGACCACCCAGTCTTCTGCTTCGATTACCTGACTGTTGTGCTCCACCATAATCACTGTATTTCCTGCATCCACCAGCCGATTTAACAGCTTGAGCAGCTGAATCGTATCATTCGGATGCAATCCAGTGGTCGGCTCATCTAATAAATATAGTGACGTCTTTTTCCCTTGCTTCATTAATTCTTTGGCCAGCTTTAATCGTTGCCCTTCTCCTCCAGATAAAGTGGTTAAGGATTGTCCCATTTTCAAATAGCCTAAACCGATTTCTGTTAGGAGCTTTAAGATGGCTTGTATCTTTTTCTCCCCTTCAAATATAGAAAGGCATTCATGGATAGAGCTTTCTAAAATATCATTGATAGAATAGCCCTGGTATTTTACTGCTAATATCTCTTGTTTAAACCTTCTCCCCAGACATTCCGGACAAACGACCTCTAAATCAGGGAAAAAGAGCATATTGGTCGTTACATAGCCAAGTCCCTGACAATTTTCACAACGACCTCCTGCTGTATTGAAGGAGAAATGCTTTGCTGTGAGCTTCTTTTCCTTTGCTTCCGGCAGCTTAGCAAACATAGCTCGAACAGGTGTAAATAAATCAATGTAAGTTGCCGTATTGGACCGTTTCATTCTGCTGAGCGGAGACTGGCCGACAATAATCATCTGATCAAAGATATCTAGACCAGTTATTTTTTCAAAGTCTTCATGGATGGCATCATTCGCTTTTGCCAGCACTTCAAATAACAGCGATGACTTTCCTGAGCCTGAAACACCAGTTACTGCGGTTAAGCAGGCTGTCGGAAAAGTTACGGTCACATCCTGAAGATTATTGGCAGCAGCGTGATGTATTGTTATCCCGGCTTCGTATTTCTTTGTCCGATTATTCATTTTCCGAGGCTTCTCTGCACGCAAATATTGCCCTGTAACTGACTTTTCCTGCTGAAGCAATTCCTGCAGTGTTCCTTGACCAACCACAGTACCTCCAAGCTTTCCAGCTCCCGGTCCAATATCAATAATATAATCTGCCTCCCGCATGACATCCACATCATGCTCAATCAACAGAACGGTATTCCCTAAATCACGCAAATGCTTTAAGATACTAATCAGGCCGGCTGTGTCCTTCGGGTGCAAACCGACTGTCGGCTCATCCATAATATATAATACACCGGTAAGTGCAGAATCTAAAAGTGCAGATAACCGAATACGCTGTGCCTCCCCGCCGGATAACGTAATCACTTGTCTATCCAGTGTCAGATAACCCAGCCCTATTTTGATAATTCGGGAAAGCTTTGTTTTTATATCCTCCACAAATGTTTCGACAAGCTGATAACTTGTCTGCTCCAGTGATGCTTCTAATTTATCTATCCAAGCTGCCATTTCCTCTAAAGAATGGACAACCAGCTGTGGAATTGTCCAGCCTTCAACGGTAACTGATCTGCTCACTTCATTTAAACGTTCTCCATGACAAGCTGGACAAGTCTGCGAATAGAAATAAGCATCTGCTTCGGCTGAAGAACCATCATGCTCTGCATATCGGCGCCACATCGAGGTTAATACGCCGGGGAATTTTCCTTTTTCTACTGTTTTTGGAGGCTTTACGTTTGGAAACAGCTGCTTCACTTCATCACTTTCTACACCATAGTAAAGAATAGCCTTTTGCCCTTCATTAAAGTCCCTGATAGCTACGTTATCGGCATCCGGAAGCTGATAATATTGAAAAGCTGCTTTTAAAACAGCAATTTGATATTCGCCATAACGCCCGGCAAAAATATCCACAGCGCCATCCTCTAAAGAAAGCTCCTCATGAAAAACTGATGGCAAATGAATAGCTACTGTTTCTCCCAATCCTTTACAGTTCGAACAAGCTCCTTCGGTTGTATTATAAGAAAAGTGCGTCCGAGTCAGCTTTTCCATTTTCACATTACAATTCGGACATAAGATATATTCTGTAAAGCTATCCGCTTCTTTTTCCACGTTTCCTTCATAAGTCATTGGATTAATGCTATATTGACAGCTTGGGCATGTTCTTTCTCCAAGCTTTTCAAATACCATTCTCAAGCTGGTATACATATCTGTCATCGTCCCCACTGTCGAACGTGGATTCCGATTGGTGATATGCTGATTGATACTGATTGCAGGTGATAACCCGCTGATAGAATCAACTTTGGGTTTGTTGATTCCCTGCATCCCCATTGATTCTAAATATTGACGCTGACATTCATTGAATAAGGTGTCCAGAGCAAGCGTGCTTTTCCCAGACCCAGAAGGGCCTGTAACCACAATCAGTTTGTTTTTAGGGATAGACACAGAAAGATTCTTTAGATTATTCTCCCGTGCTCCGTTTACGGTCATTACATTATGCATGTTGATATTCCTCCTCCGTGATTTTTGTTTTCTTTCTGTTTTCTGTTTTCAAGTGCAATGTTTTTTTCATGGTGACATGATGAACGATAGTTTTAATAACCAATTGCATCTTGATATCCCTCCTTTCTAACATCTATTACCATCATATAACATTTGTGCAAGTGCAAAGTTTGAGTTAAAATGATAAGCTATAATAACGTTCAATTAACCAAAACCCGTCATGGGTCTATAAGGTTTTAATCTAATCTTTGGAGGTAATCATGGAACTGCGGCCAATCGATATTGCTAAGAAACTAGATGTAGGAACAAGTGCATTAAGACACTATGAAGAATGGGGCATTGTGCCAAAAGCGATTCGGAAAGCAAATGGATATCGTGTGTACACTGAGGTCCATGAAGCTTATTTTCAGTGTATCCGGGCTATGTACCCTGGTTTTGGGATGGGGACCGTCCGCAGAGTGATGCCTCTGCTGCAGGAAAATAAATATATTGAAGCATTATGGGAAGTCAACCAAGTGCAGGCTGAGTTATTTGAAAGAAAACAGCAGGCATTGGATGCTGCTTCTATCTTAAGTCCAGATAATATACAGGATTTCATGAAAAAACAGCAAAAGAAATATTATTCGATTGGAGAAGTAGAAGACGAATTACATGTTGCTGCAACCACCCTCAGACATTGGGAAAAGGAAGGGTTAATCACTCCTGAAAGAAATCCGGAAAATGGTTATCGACTATATACAAGGGAGGATATGAGGAGAATATTGATCATCAAAACGGTACAATCCTCTGTTTATTTATTGGACACCGTACGCGATATCCTGGATAAGATACAGCATCATAGTTTAACAGATGCCAGAAAAATTGTTATTGATGCACTGGATTATATGGATTATCAAATCGAGCAGCAATTAAGAGGAGCTTATTATCTATATAGACTGATTGATTTGTTGAAGAGCAAAAATACAGCTGTTTAATCTTTTTTCTGGGAACGCTTCGTATTTTTTAACGCTGTAACACAATGCCCATAAAAATATAAAACAGATATTCCATAAAATGGAATATCTGTTTTATATTTTATTCAAATTCCCAATCTAATTGCGGTTTTTTGGTAACACAATCAATATGCACATCTGCTTTATTCATTCCGCCAAAAGTATGATTAGAGCCAAAAGCAACATGGACCGTTTCATAAGCTTTTTCATCTTCTAAAATATTTCCAGTGATTCTCGCAGCATGGTTCGTGCCAATTCCAAGCTCAGCTGCCAGACGCCCATTTCCTTCTCCAAGAAGGGTTAATAGCAATTCCCCCTGTTCTCCGGTTGCTTGAACAAGCCGTCCTTTTTCAACTGTCAAAACAACAGGCCCATCTACCAATCCGATTCCTGCCATGGACCCATTTATTTCTATTTTCCCTTCAGCCAGTCCTTCTACAGGAGCAATATATGCTTCCCCAGATGGAAGGTTTCCTGATGCTGTTTTACCGCGGAATATTCCTGTGCTTGCTATTCCATCTCTGCCTTCTAGCGGAATACGGAGTTTAAGATTTTTTTCTTTTCCAGTTGTAATGGTTACTGCTTTCGCTTTTGTCAGCTTAGCGGTCATTTCGTTTGTTTCTTTTTCTACGCGCTTGTAATCTGCACTCATTGCTCCTTGAAGAATCATATCTTCCGTAATTCCTGGCATCGTAATCACACTTACCCCATGGGCATTTGCATTTTTTCTTGCAGCCGTATGAGTAAGGGAATGCTTGGTCAGGCAGAATACAAGATCATATGAAAGCATCGCTTCAGAGATTGCTTCCGATGGTTCTTCTCCCGATTTACTGCGGTCCGACATTATTTGTAAATTTGTATTCCAGCCATCCTGCTCCAAAGCCTCATTAAATTTCTTTCCCAGAGCTTCTGTACTACGATCTGTTACCACTAAAATTATCGTATCTTTCTCTGCAAATACATTATTCTTCATTAATTTCGCAACGGTTTGCTGAAAAGAATTCATTTTACTGCCTTCTTTCTATGCCTTAAAAATTATAATCTATTTAAGTGTGCTTTTGCTGCATAAGCAGCGACTTTTCTTGGCAGAAATACCTTTAGTCCACTTGCATTTACTGCTCTCTTCTCATGCTCTTCATTGTAACCCATACAATCAAGGACAATCAAATCTGCTCCCCGGTTTTTTAAAGCTCTTGCAGCTCCTTCTATATTACTTTTTTCATAAGGAGAAGCTACTTCCACAAGCTTTTTTATTTCCGGATGATTCCACTTTTCAATCAACGAATCTCTTTGCTCTTCTAAAGGAATAATTAACCCCAGATTTCCTGACGGCATTACCTTGTGGACAGCTTGGTTTAACTCAACGTCTGGATAAATAATTGGCTTGGTCCCTTGTAAAGTTGGAAAATCTCCTGTACAAAGCATAATAATTACTTCTGTCTGTTCTTCCAACATATCTCTTTCTTCCTGGAGCAGTGGAAGAAGTTTTGATTTTCCCATTTTCACAGAGCCTCCGTTTCTGACTCTGGATATATACGTTATGTCCGAAGCATCCGGAGCAACGGTATGAAATGAATCCACATCAAGCCGGTCCAATGCTCCTTTTTCAATGATTTCTGTTTCTGATCCAAGAATTCTCTGAATAGAAGGAGTAACATCTGTACGCGGAGCTTGTCCGATAGTTAAGACGCCAACGCTTCCTTTTCCCATCTTAGGCTTTCCCCAATGTTTGCAGATGTTTCATCGATCCATAAAGTTCTTCCAAACGATTATACTCTGCTTCATCATAAAATTCGATTTGCTTCTGAGTAAATTCTTTAGCTACTTCAATTGAAAAACGGACAGCCTGTGCAACATCCACTTCATGGCTTGCTCCTGTACCGCTTCCCGGAACAGCTGTCTGCGCAGTTATTGCTACACCAATAACTGGTGCATCTGTCGCAACTGATGGTTGGAGGATACTGTTAATATGGAAAACATCATTTCCATATGGAGTAATATCCTGTGTGGTGACCGCAAAAGTGACTGGTAATTCTCCCGTTGTCATCTCCATAATTCTTATTAAGTCATCGTTGAATTTTAAAACATATCCAGACTTCACAGTTGGTGACAATGCTATTCCGCGGTGATTAAATACTTTATTTCCTTTTGTCGTATCGATAGATAATACTGCATCCATCTCTGGGAATACTTCATATTGATTCATCGTCAAAATATCAACCGGTGATCCCATAAAGTCTACAGGCTTATGTGGCTGAGTTGGTGCATTTGGACAAATATGTGTGGTGATATAAATATCTCCAGGCAGGCGATCTCCTTTTTCAGCCATCGTTGCTAGTTTCAAAGCTGTTGTAACTGCTGCAGCCGCACCATCCCCATCAGAGACAAACCCGATACGATTTGGACGTGCACCAAGTCCGCCTAATCTTCCAACAATACCTAAAGAAGGCGCTTCCCCTCCGTCTATTTTTCCATTTGTTCCTTTAATCACTATTTTAATGAAATCAGTCGAACCAGCTTCTCCATTTACTGTCTCAAAACCGGCATCGCAATAAGTCATTTCATCGAACAGTTTTACAATTTTTTCACCATTGATACTTGGATTATCTAATAATTCCATAACTTCCATTGTATATTTTAAAGACATTTTATCTTCAGCCCCTTAACGTGTTTTGTATATTCTTTTAAATAATTGATTTATTGATAATTGGCTCTACCGTTTTTAATAGCTTCTGATTGTACATGGTAGAACTTAAAAGTAAGTTCTCTTTTGGTACTGACATAACAGCTATTTTTATGCCTTCTTTAATTTCTGCACTAACAAGCGGTTTCCCCGTCTCGACATCGAAAGTCATAATTAGATCAGGAAATGTTCCTTTACGCTCTCCGTTCTTTTCTGCGGTCATATATTCGTTCCAAAAAGTAAGCTCTAAATCATCAATGCGAACATAACCAACATCAAATCCACCTGTTTTATCTAATTGAAATTCATTCACTTTACCAGAATGAATAATTCTTCCTTTTAAGTACGTCACTGCTTTTTCAATCCGTTCTGGACCCTCAGGTACAGATAAAAATTCATTACCTAGTTCAATTGCCTGTGTTATTGCTCCAACTGCTGCATTTTCCTTAATATACTGTGTATCGACTGGATTTCGGCAAACACCAACCATGCCTCCTGCTTGCACTGAGATGGAGCGGACTGCACTGGAAGTAAGGTCTAATGTACCTGTGATGGAACCAGCTGCTTCTTTATCACCTTTCCCTCCAGCAAAGGTTTGAATCGATTGATAATCCGCTACTTCAGAAAGATTCATTGACCCCATGGAACCTGTTGGATGTGCTCTCCCATTGGAAGGGGCATCTACTACTGGCAAGCCAGTAGCAGCAGCTTGCAGCCAGCCATTAATCGTTGTTGAAGCACCATTTTCATTTGTCATTAATGCTGCAATCGGCTTGTCAAATTCCATTTTCATTCGATGAATTGTATTAACTAATTGATCGGAATCAACATACATTTCTTTAGCGGAAGGAGCTCCTACTAAGGAAACACAAGGAACAAATTCATTGTCCTGCAATTCATCGACTGTAATCAGCTCCGGATTCCCCAAAGCAAAAGCAAGGTCGGTCTTTTCTAAGCCGTCAGCGATCCAGCCGCCTCCACCTCCGCCAAGAATACATCCTCCATATACAGCACTGATTGCATCTTCTTTTGTCAACATTTTTCTAACCATTGTCCAATCCCCCTAATTATCTTGCTTTCCATAAAGATGAAAAGAAGCTATAAATCGCATCACCGGCGATAAATCCGGCTGCCATCGTATACATTGTATTTTCTGCCTCTTGGCCTCGAAGCTTGATAACTGCTATTCGAATAATCAGTCCGGCGATAACAGCCCAGCCGGCAAGTGGGTTAACAATCAGCAAACCTGTCGCAAATAAAACTCCCATTTGACGTTTTGGACCGCCAATAAGCTGGATAATTGCACCAGGAATGGCCCATATTAATATCATCATGCCTACATTTCCTGTCAGACCCGATTCAATTGTTGCTGCATAAACTGCATCAACAGGTGGAATGAGTCCTTGTTCAAAGAAACTCTCTGCGAATAAAAAAACAACGACAAATGCGACACCAAATCCGATAAACGCACTTTTAAGCTGTTGCTTCCTTCCAAACAATTCCTGCTCCAGAGTGGCCCCTTTTCGTAAAATAACACCTGTTTTCAAATCAAATCCCAAGTCTGCAAAAGCAGGTCCAGTCGAAGCGGTATATCCTGTTAGTAACGCAAGGGCAATCGGTGGAAATCCAATCATCATTCCGATTAATAAGAAAATCAGCGTTACTGCAAATGCAGGAAACCATCCGGAGTGCATAGCGGCAATTCCGACAATCATCTCACTGATGATAGCAGCAAGTGCAGCAAATAAAACAAATATAACAATCTGCCATACTGGCATGTCTGTCATAATTCCACCTAAAATTGCGACTACCACTGCACCTAGAGCATAAAATAGATAACCAAGTCCAAAACCAGTTTTGATATCCTTTTCTGTACGTGTATATTCACGCTCTGGAATCTGTTCATTTATTTTTCTCTGTTCTTTTCTCGATTTGACAAGGATGAAAATAAACTGTAACAGTGCTACACTTCCCGCACCAATCATCATGCCATGTGGAATATAATATGCATTTAAGTCTAATCCAAATAAAGGATCAGAATATCCCATAAGTAATAAACCTATTCCAAACATGGCAAGAGCCCAAATATTACCGATAAAAGCTACACCAAAGGCTGACATCGAGATGCCAAAGTAAGAACCAATTACCCCGCCAACAATGCCCAAACTTAAATATTTGGCTTTCTTTCCACCTTCATCTCCTGCTTTAATAGCTTCTGCAGTTGCTATTCCTGATGGCCAAGCTTCATCTGAACCAAATAACTTTGTGTCAAACACTTTATATAAGATTAAAGCATCGATAGCAAGAGCAATTCCTGAACCAATCAGCATAGGTATTATCAACTCAGGAACTCCCATTGCATAAGGTAATCCAATTGGAATCAATAAACTGTTTGCTGCGCCAAAGGTTGCAGCAGATATCGTTGTTTGCACCAAATTCTGGTTTTCCAATGTACGATATTTATAAAACATCTGCATCGGAATCCTCGCAATTAGCATTGCAATTAGAGCACCAATAATAGAGGTATTCGGAGTAATCCCCAGTGACGTAATTAACTGCATCCCAATAATCGCACCTAAAAACGCGATAATAATAGAGAATATAATAAATGTAGGATCAAACGTTTTATTCTTCATCTTTTTCCCTGCTTTCTATTAGCTGATAGGCTATCGCCTGCGCTTCGACTAAATCAATCACAGGAATTTTCACCCTTTTCTGTAAATAGTTCTTTAAACGTATTGTTGAAAAGCCTGTACAAGCGAATAAAATAACATCAGCCCCCGATTCTATCTGCTCATGAACAAGTGTCAATAGTTCCTGTTTTGCGTTCTCTTTGAATAAATCTGTTGTTTTACTTAGTTTTGGTGAAGAAGTATAAGCGTGGAAACGACTTCCGAGCTCTTCTTTCATTCTTATTGGAGCCTCTTGGGTTATCCCAATAATTCCAACCTTACTCCCTACCATACTGGCAGCATGTGCACCTGAGACTCCTGCACCGATTATTGGAATATCTGTTTCCAAACGAGCTTCATCTAATGCCGGATCCGCCGCACAGCTGATGGTAATTGCATCAATATCCCTTTCTTGGGATAGCTCTTTTGCCAGAGAAACAATTTTGGGTATCGCTGCTGCTTCCGATTCATTATCATATATACCATTCGGCTGCTCTCCGATACATTTTGTTTTTGAGGCAATTTGATACAACTCTTTCATTCTTGTTCCATGCTCCATCAAAATATTTTCATTATCTGTTGATAATACTCTGATAATTCCTAACATTACTTCATCTCCTTTCCGGCTATTATAAAGAGTTATAAATTATTTTAGAATGTTAAAAATGTGCAATATATTTACAATAAATTTTCACACTTTTTTCAACTGCAAAAAAAGTGCATACGTTTTATCTTTCTAAAAATGACTAAAAATAAACTCATTATAGCTGTTATGAAATCAATTAAATGCCCTGGTTCCCAAAAAAAACTGGAGCAACACTCAAATTCTATCAGTAGAGTCTGAGTATTGCCCCGGTTTCTTTCATTTCCACAATCTTTTATTCATAACAATATTTTTTATCGTTTTATCTTTCAAGATAATTCTTTTATTTTCAAACAAAAACGCAATATAAAACCTGCTTCCGGATTACTGATATCCATATTTAACTCCTCTTCAATTTTATTAATTCGGTAATTTAAGGTACGTCTGTGAATAAATAATTTTTCAGAAGTTTTAGAGACATTTCCGTTATTATCCAAATAAACGATTAGCGTATGCAGTAAATCATCATTTTCTTCCCGAAGCAAGGGAGACAGAACTGTGTCGGTATATTTTTGCACAACATCTTCCGAGGTTAAATTAATCAATATCTCATAAATTCCTAATTGGTCTTGGATATAAACATTTTCTTCCGGTTTTACCTTTTCCCCTATTTCCATCATTTTTGTAACAGAATGCATCGACTGATCGAAGTTTTGAGGATCTGATATGCAAGAACTTATTGAAATACGAATCGGTTCTGCACTGTTTCTTGCATTATATTGTACAACAATCTGCTGCCATGCCTTAACAAGCATTGAATAATTCACCTTTTTCCCATAATGAAATGCATAAAAATAATTATGTTTTTCAAAAATTAATGTCTGACCAAATTCGAATTTCTTTATTAGAACGTCCAATTCTTTCCTGATGAGACAGGAGGAATCCACCAACAAATTCGCAGGCTGGTTCGACTGTCTTATCCATGGCGCTTGAAAGTGTACAATGGTTATTCCCTTATCTTCATTCTCCTTTAAATCATTTAAAAAAGATTCCATTAACTCTATTTCATATAGCCGATTTTTTTGATAATAAATCTGATCACTCATAAATAGTTCACTCAATTTATTACTCATTTTCTTCATAGTGACAGAATCTGTTTCGGCTAATTTTTCATCTGCATAGAGCACATGAATAATTCCAAAGATTTGATTCTTTGACGTCAAAGGAATCAGCATCCTATTTTTATATCCTTGCATTTTATAAATAATAAATGATTGATCATTGAATTCTGCTATCCATCCTTCAATGACTTTTAAATAAGAAGCAGCTTGTGGAGGAGAAAATAAAGCGTTCTTTTTCCTCCATCCATCTGTTTTAAAATAAGCAGAACGATACAAAAGTTTTCCTTCCAGATCTTCCACATAGACAGAAGCTTTCACGACTTCTGCCATACTTTCAATTGCCTGCTCCATGGAAATAAAATTTGATTCTTGTATTTGAGTAAATGGATGATGGGTTTGAATTTGCAGTTGTTTCTCTTCATATAATTTTTCATATAGAGGCATCAAAATATTGATATACGAAATATTCTTTGGAATAGATATAATCGGAAAATCTCTTCTGCTTGCCAATTCAATCATTTTTTCTGGAAGCTTATTAATAAACCTTCCAAGTTTGACTACAATCCCAGACGCACCTTTCTCAATTAAAGTACGGACAATGTCAACTTGCTTTTCTTCGTCATCCTTAATCGAATAGAAAGTAGTCATAATCAATATACCGGGTGTAACCCAATCCAGCACTTCAGGAACCTCCATTACTTCAACAGAATTAATTATATTATTTAACCCCTCATGCCCTGTAATTAGTGTTCCTTCTGATAACTCTCCAATTTTTAATGCTTCTGCAATTCTCATAAACGTACTCCTAACCATTTCCTAATCTCATTTATAATTTTCAAAACAAATTATTGGTTCACTATCTGAAATAGGATATTACAGTATCTTACCTCTTTACATTATTTGAAGTCAAATACATCAAACACTTTTATATCACATTAATAAACAGCCATGAACCTCAATAATCCTGAGTTTATGGCTGTTAGTTTCTTATTAAAGAGCTGCACTAAAAATTAACCTTTTAGACAATTCCTATACTTTTTTATAAACTTCATCAAGGGAATCCAATGATTCATTTTAGTATAACTTTAGAAAAAACCTCTCAAACTCCTTCTTCCTCATCCGGCACATACTCTAAAATATCCCCTGGCTGACATTCCAAAGCCTCACAAATCTTTTCCAATGTAGAGAACCGAATCGCTTTTGCTTTTCCATTTTTCAAGATAGACAGATTTGCCATGGTAATACCAACCTTCTCTGTTAATTCCGTTACACTCATTTTACGTTTTGCCAGCATCACATCAATATGAATCACTATTGCCATATCATCACCCCTCACACGGTCAAATCATTTTCTGTTTTAATTTCTAACGCATTTTTAAACAGCTTCTGTAAAAGGGAAGCAAATACAGCAACAACAAATGAAACAAACAATGGCACCATGCCAATTATAATTACACCTGGAGCATCATCCTTCTCGGCAAACAAATAAATAAACGGCATCGTCAGAATATAAATCCCAGTAATTGTTAAGGCACATTGTTTAATCTTTTTCAGAGTAAAAACAGCCTCTTCTGAAAAGGTCTGATTTTGGTCAATCAGCCTCAGTAGTTTTAAGGCTTGGTAAAGTGCCAGATAAAATGGAATCGTTGTTAAAAAAACACCAATTACAATTGGATATATGACCCATTTAACCATCGCAGAACTATCCGAAATATCGATGATAATTTGCGGAATTAAAATAACCGATAGGGCAATCATAATTAATCCCATTAAATAAATAACTGTTTTCAAAAATGTCGTTGAGCTTTTCTGCATCATAATCACCTCGTTTATATATATATAAAATACTTCTCTTAATTAACTTTTACTTCTGGCAATTCCTTGATTACTTCCTTCCAATAACCCTTCTATCTTCGCCTGTGATTGTTTTAACATTGCTACAATCAAGAAGCTGACAATGACTAATAACAGCCAGGAGCTTACTTTTCCTAAATGTACCATGCTCCATACTTCTGCCTGGTTTGGATATTCCCATGCCTGGAAAAAGGTTGCTATATTCTCGGCTATCCATATAAAGAAACCAATCAGGAAAAAAGAAAGGACGATGGGCATACGATAGCGTTTATTGCCGACCTTATAATCCACCCATGCTCTTAAAAATACGATAAGTACTAATGCAGACAGCCACCATCTGATGTCCAGCCAATAATGATGGGTAAAGAAATTCAAATAAATTGCAGCTGCCAGCGGTCCTGCTAAAAAGATAGATGGCCATTTTACCAGCCGAACATCTAATCTTCTCCATGCCTGACACAAATAGCTGGCGACACTTGCATACATAAAACCACTGTATAGCGGAACTCCAAAAATCTTCGTAAACGCTTCTTCCGGATAGACCCATGAGCCCATATTCACTTTAAAAATTTCTAAAGTCAATCCAATGATATGAAATAAGGTAATGACGACAAGCTCTTTTTTCGTTTCTAATCCGGAGGCTATCATAAAAACCTGTGTGATGAGACAGATAACCAATAGCCAATCATATCTTGACAGGAAAGGCAGATCGATAAACTTTGTTATCGCTAAGGACGCAAAAATAATGACTGGAAAGATACAGGACAGCGCCTGTTCATAACCAAATCGGATAAGCTGTTTGATTGCTTTCATTTTCTCAATCTCCAATTTAAAATTTTATTATTAACATTGATTATAGATAACTATTTATCGAAAATCAATAAAAATATTTCAACTAAGAATAAATTTCTTCATTCCCCCTGTTATAACAGGCTATTGCATCTTTTCAAAATTAAATGGAACATTTCTGATAGAAATTATAATTAAGCAGGACACCCGCTATATGTTAAAACTATATCTACCAATATGTTTTAAGTATTTTACAGACTTTTATTATTCTGTATATAATTAATCTATTAAGCATAAGTAAATACATACTTACGAGGAGTTGCAGCGATGTTAAACATAAAATACGATATTGTAGGTTCTTTTTTAAGACCCGATGAAATCAAGATTGCCCGTGCAAAATATTTTAATGGAGAAATTGATTTGAATGCATTAAGAGAAGCAGAAGATCAGGCCATTTCCGATTTGGTGGAGAAGGAAGTGGCACACGGTCTCAAATTTGTTACAGACGGTGAGTTCAGACGCAGATGGTGGCACCTTGACTGGCTGAAAGAATTTGACGGCTTTACTACAAAGCATTTTGATAAGGTAATCAACGACGTCACGAACAAAATTGAGCTAGGATGTATTGAAGGGAAAATTTCTTATAACAAGAATAAGAATCATCCAGAAATAGAAGCCTGGGATTATTTACATAGCCTCGCTAAAAATTACGATGGCGTAGAAGCAAAAAAATCTATCTCCGGACCGAATATGATTCTGGTTGATCATTTTCTTCAGCTCGGCATCAAGGATACACCATATTATGGCACCGATATTGACCTCGTTATTGAGGATATTGGAAAAGCCTATCAGGAAGCCGTTCAGGATTTATACGATCATGGATGCCGTTACTTACAGATTGATGATACGTCATGGACCTATATGATTGATGACACATTCAATGAAAAAGTATCCGCTCTGGGTTATACAAAAGAAGAGGTTTTAGAATGGTTTAGACGAGCTTCTGCCAAGGCTTTGGAGAAAAAACCCGAAGACATGACAATTGCAACGCATTTCTGCAAAGGAAACTTTAAAGGAAACCCGCTCTTTTCAGGATTTTATGATTCAGTCGCAGAAGTTATCAGCACGATTCCTTATGACGGTTTCTTTGTGGAATATGATGATGCCCGTTCCGGTTCCTTTGCACCTTGGGAAGTGCTTAAAAATACCGGCGCTACATTTGTAGTCGGTCTTATCTCTACCAAAAATCCGGCATTGGAAGCACATGATGATATTAAGAAAAGATATTTGGAAGCCAAATCCGTCGTGGGCGATAACATTGCACTATCTCCACAATGCGGTTTTGCTTCCGTGGAAGAAGGAAATTCTATTGATGAGGAAATACAGTGGAAAAAGATTGACCTCTTAGTTTCCTGTCAGGATTTCCTCTAAAGAAGAATGCTCTCTGGAGCTGCGAAATAATAAAGCATTAGAAAGCGTGGCTGTGCCAGACTTCTAATGCTTTTTCCATCTCTAGAAATTCTAATAGATGCTCTTAGAATTTATCTCCTCTCCAGCTCTAATAAACTTTCTTTCATCGGAATACCTCCGCGAAATCCTGTCAGCTTGCCATCCTTTGCAATCACACGATGACATGGAACCAGAATCATTACTGGATTGGCGCCGATTGCGGCACCAACAGCTCGTACCGCTTTCGGTTTTTCTATTTTTTCCGCTATATTCATATACGAAACTGTTTCTCCATAAGGGATGTGCTGCAGCGCTTCCCAAACAGATTCTTGAAAAGCAGTCCCTTTTAAATCCATTGCCAAATCAAATTCTTTTCGTTCACCATCTAAATAGGAAATCAGCTGCTCTTTGTAACAATTAATTTTCCCCTCATCATGTACCAGTTCTGAGTCTGCTCTTTTTTTATCTGCCCAGGCTTCAATTTCATCTATTTCTTTATTTTGAGATCCGACATAGCATAATCCATTATCAGTTGCCGCAAGATAGAACGACCAGCCGTTATGCTCTAATTTTCCATAATAAATTGTTTCTTCTTGGTTATGCTTCATTGCAGACACCTTCTCCCTGTACGCTTTTCTAAATTGACGCGGTGTTTGTTGATTCTTTTCTTTAAAAAGTGTTGTGAAGCGAGTTGGATTTGTTATACCGATAAGATGAGCTATCTCCTTCACAGATAAATCCGTTTCTATTAAGCAGTCCTTTGCTTTTTCCAGCCGAATTTGCTGCAAATAAGCCAATGGAGTTATTCCTGTCCACCTTTTAAACACGCGATGCAAATGATAAGGACTGCCATGACACGCTTCTGCAAGCTCATTTAATGTTAAAGACGTTGCATAATTTTCTCTGATATAATTTTCCGCCTGTGTTACCCATTCTTCATCCGGAAGGCTGCTTCCTCCAGATTTACATCTCTTACATGGCCTATATCCAGCTTGTAAAGCATCTTCTGCCTTTTTGAAAATGGTAACATTATCAAAGTTGGGAACTCTTGATTTACAAGAAGGACGGCAAAAGATTTTTGTTGTTTTCACCGCATAAAAGAATTGCCCGTCATACGATTTATCATTTTCTATAATTGCCCTTCGCTGCTCTGCAGTTATTTTTGTATCCAACAGCAACCACCTCTTCTTTCATTGTACACCTGAAAGATAAGAAATAAAGAATAATCCAATTAAAAAGCAAGATATGAAAGTTTCTACTTTCCTCTTACAACTTGTTTTTGTCTGGCTTTCTGCTGGAATAAAAAGGGTATTACTAAATACAAAGCATAGGCAAAAGTCATCCAGGATGAAAAAGCAATTACCTGTGTCTCGTGTAAGTCAGGAAATATCATTTGATAATTTGAAAAAACAAAGCTATCCAATAGTAAACCAATCATGGTTCCTACAATTCCAAATCGTATCGCGGCATACTCCTTTTTATCAAATAGGGTATAAAGATAGATGACCAGCGTTAATAGAATGGCTGTTCCAACGAGAAGTGCTCCGGAACTATACATAAATGCATCTGTACCAGGCGGAAAAAGAACAGCTTCTCCAAAAATCCGGAAAAATAAGGTAGCTGCGCCCCAAACGATGACACCCCATGCTGCGGTGAACAAATAGGTTTTCATTCCGCTGCCTCCTTCTCGCTTAAATTTGTAATAGCCTCTATAATCTGCTCAAATTCCTGATATACTTTTTCAACGGGAAAATCTTTTTGCAGTAATGCCTGCATCGCCAAGCCATCCACCATGGCATTAAACATAATTCCCCATGCTTCCATAGAAACACCATGCACCGGAGATGCCGGCCATATTTTTAATAGATTCTCGGATAATGCCTGATTTTCTGCCTGCATAATCTCTGAGAGCTGATTTCTGATCTTCTCATTTTTGAAACTGGCTGCTGTCATTAAAATAAACAGCTGATGAAAAAAAGAATTATAGGAACAGCGGCTTTTAGCCGAAGCAATCGCCTGCTTTAGCACATAGGTATTACTTTTAGAAATTTCATACCAGCTTTTTTCACATATGTCCTCGACAATGCTCAAGAGCAGCTGTTCCTTGGTCCGAAAATGGTAATAAATCGTCCCTTGAGTTACTCCGGCTGTATCTGCTACCGCTCTCAAAGTAAACTTCTCCGTCCCCTTCTCAACCAGACATTCCTTGGCATATTGAATGAACTCCTGCTTGCTGACTCCATTAGGTTTTGCCATTCGCACACCGTCCTTTTAGTTATTCAACTGACTAACTTTAAAATATCATAACCAAATACTTTTTACAATGATTCTTCCGGATGTTATTACACGACATAAAAGCCTGTTACTATACCGAAAAAAGAATACCTTTTCGAATTGAATATTTATACAAATAAATGTATAATAATTCAAAAGCTATCGGAGGGATATTATGCTTGATAAGACGATGGAAGAATTATCTTTAAACAATTGGCAGCCTTTATCTACATTACTTTATGACGGCTGGGTGCTGAGATTTGCGAATGGTTATACCAAACGGGCGAATTCCATTCAGCCTATCCTCTATTCCACTTTAGAATTGGAGCAAAAAATAGATGCATGCGAGAAAATCTATGCAGAAAAAAATTTACGTACCACGTTTAAAATCACGCCTTTTATTCAGCCAGAAAACTTAGATGATATATTAAAGGAGCGGGCTTATTCATTGGTGGACTATACCAGCGTCCAAACTATAGCTTTAGATACTATCAGCGAGCCGGCTCTCCATAGGGTAAGAATAGATGAAAAAATAAACAGAGAGTGGCTGGATTGTTTTTGCCAACTTAATAATGTAGAAGAAAAAAATAAGGATACTATGATGCAGATGCTATCCAATATCGTAACGCAAAAGTGCTTTATATCCCTCTATTATAATGAAGAAGTAATTGCCTGCGGTCTTGGTGTTATCGAAAGGGAATACATAGGGCTTTACGATATTGTCACCGATAGTCAATACAGGAATCAAGGATTTGCCGAACAGCTGATATTGCACTTACTAAAATGGGGAAAAGATAAGGGAGCAAAATACAGTTACCTGGCTGTTTTGCTGAATAACGAATCTGCATTGCGGCTCTATTCCAAAATTGGTTTTTCAGAAGTTTACAGATATTGGTACAGAGTAAAAGAAAATAAGTAAACGCCCGTTCTTCTGCCGGAACTGCAACAGCAGATCAATAAGCTTGAAGAAGGGCCGATTGTATCTATTATTATAAATACACAATCAGCCCTTCTTTTCTTTCTAAAACAATAAATTATTTTATTATCTCAGCCGGTATCCGGCATATTACCGCTTCATAACGTTTTGAGGCTCTCCTTCTAAAAATGCCACCGTATTATCAAAAGCAATTTTAGCTCGTGCTTCCATGGCTTCATCTGTTAAAAAGCCGACATGTGGAGTTAAAATAGCATTTTTCGCATGCAATAATTTATAGTCTCCTGGAATTGGCGGTTCCATATCAAACACATCAATACCAGCTCCTGCGATTTTGCCGCTGTTCAACGCATCTGCCAACGCGTCATTATCCACAATCGGCCCCCGTGCACAATTAATTAAAACAGCTGTTTCTTTCATCAAGCTTAGTTTTTCTTTAGAAATCAGCCCCTTCGTGTTCGGCATCAGCGGCACATGTAAGGTTACAATATCTGATTGAGCCAATACCTCATCTAAATCCATATACTCCATGCCCAGTTCTACTGCTTCTGGATTGATGCTCGCCTGGTTGGAGGCAACTAATTTAGCGCCAAATGCTTTGAATAAACGGGCAGTCTCGATACCAATTTTTCCTGTACCGATAATACCGACTGTTTTTCCTTTGATTTCTTTTCCCTGAAAAGCTCCAGGATAATCTGCAGCACGGATATCACTATTCCCCTGCGTTACGCGGCGATACAAATCCATCACCAGGCCAATGGCTAATTCAGCAACTGCCTGATTGGCATATCCGGCTGCATTACATACGAGGATATCTTGATTTTTTGCATCTGCAATCCCTACATGATCCACTCCTGTAAAAGCAACATTGATTAATTTTAAATTGTCATTTTGATTAATTACTTCTGTCGGATACGGATTATTTGCAATCATTACTACATCTGCATTCTCACTCCGTTTGGCCAGTTCTTTCGTATCGGTTGTTTTTTCATTATAGTAAACAAATTCATGCCCTTTCTTTTGGAGTGGTTCTGCTAATTTTTCAATAAGTGAATCTGGAACATTTAGCGGTTCTAATAATTTGACTAACATACCTGTCATTCAATCCTTTCTGCTATCCTTCTTAGCTGCTGGTTTAGTTTTTTTGTCTACATTTTAAACTATCTATTGTTTCATTATAATGATAAACATTATGTTAACTCAAGAAATGACCATCATTCTTTTCGGTCACATCTAATTCATTTTGAACATTGCGTCCCTTTTAATCCAGTTATGCAGCTAAATTTTAACTTCTGTTCCTATCATTTGAATACAGTAAAAACGTGCCTGTCTTCATCAATCTATTCTGCCGGATAACTGTAAACAGCTATTGTATTGTATGATGATACACTTATTAGATAAAAGCTGGAAGTACATAACATATATTTAAAGGGGATAAAAACATGTATTTTGATCGAATTGATTATCATCACGCGTCTGCTTACGAACCGTATATGCAAAAATTTCAAAAAGACGAGGAAGAACTGACAGAAACAGATATGGATGTAATTGAATATTATGCTGGAAACCATATCGGCTTCTTTCTGACCTAGATTATTCAACATCAGTTTGAAGGGGAATTGTTAAAAGAAACAGCAAATGAAGATCTCCAGGCTGTACGAAACGAAACAATGTCCGGGATAGAATTTTTTATTAAAAATTGTGATGGAAAATTCACAGAGGAAGATGTCTCTGAAGAAATTTTTCCGTTTGTAAATGCTTATTATGAAAGATACTATCTGACTGATTATGGATTATGGGTAATAGATGATTTAATAGAAGTACCATTTGGTTTCATCGGTACATGGGAAAATTATCATGATTTCGAGTATACTATCGATCATGCCTACCAAGACTACAAAGATCAGAAACTCTATCTGAATTAAAGAAGAGCTTCTCTTAAACATACATATGTCTAAGAGAAGCTCTTCCATTCATTGATACTTTTTTTGAAGTCTCTTGTTACTCTTCTTTTACTTGAGATTCCTAAAACACATCATTTTACCGTTTCTTTTTGACTTATCAAGGCATCCTCCAGTCGATTCACTGCTACCACTAAAGCATATACAGATGCCGCAGTGATATCCTCATGAATGCCTGCTCCCCAGTAAATTTCTCCCTGATGGGAAATACCAATCTGTGCACAAGCCTCTGCAGCGGAATCTTTACCTAAAGATTGCTGTTCATAAACTTCTAAAGCATAATCAATGTCAAAATGCGCTTTTAACGCATTACTGATCGCATCCAGACTTCCGGCTCCTTTACCTTGCAGCTCGATTTGCTCCTTTTCTTTTTGGATGGTTAACGTTACTTCCTGCCCGGTTCCTTTATTAAAATAGTAATCTACTAATTCAAAGTTTGGATGATATTCCACATAATTTTCTCTAAAGACCTGATAAATTTCTTCCGCGGAAAGCTCTCTGCTTGTTTGATCAGACACTTTTTTCGTTGCATATCCCATTGCTTCGTTCATTTTATACGGAAGTTTTACGCCAAAGTTCGTTTCCAGAATATAACCGATTCCGCCTTTTCCGGACTGACTGTTGACCCGAATAACATCTGCCTGATAATTTCTGCCGATATCTACTGGATCTACTGGAATATAAGGAACATCCCACTTTTCCGTATTTGTTTCCTGACGGTATTTCATCCCTTTGGAAATTGCATCCTGATGTGAACCAGAAAAGGCTGTAAAGACAAGATCGCCGGAATACGGATGTCTTTCATGCACTTCTGTTCGAGTCAGCTTCTCATACTTTTCACGGATGGCATTCATCTGACTGAAATCCAATTCCGGATCAAACCCTTGGGAATACATATTCATTGCTAAGGTAATCAAATCGACATTCCCTGTACGCTCACCGATGCCAAATAACGTACCTTCTACTCGCTCTGCACCAGCTAAAACGCCAAATTCAGCATCACTCACGCCACTTCCACGATCGTTATGCGGATGAATCGATAAAGTAACTCCATCCCGATAAGCCAGATTTTTGTGAATATATTCAATTTGATTAGCAAAAATATGCGGCATCGCAATTTGAACAGTGGTCGGGATATTGATGATTGCTTTATGATCAGGTGTCGGCTTCCAAATATCTAACACACTATTACAAATATCTAAAGCATAATCTACCTCTGTTCCTGGAAAGCTTTCCGGACTATATTGGAAATAGATATCTCCTCCTGCTTCTTCCGCAAGCTCTTTCACTAAAACAGCTCCATTTAGAGCAATTTGTTTAATTTCCTCTTTAGATTTCTTAAATACTTGCCTGCGCTGAGCTTCCGAAGTGGAGTTATATAAATGCACGATAGCTCTTGGTGCACCTTGAATTGCTTCAAAGGTTCTGCGTATAATATGCTCTCTTGCCTGCGTGATCACCATAATTGTTACGTCATCTGGAATCATATTATTATCAATTAATTTCCGTAAAAGATTAAACTCCGTATCAGAGGCAGCCGGAAAACCAACTTCGATTTCTTTAAAGCCGATATCTACTAATAGCTGGAACAATTCCAGCTTTTCTTCCAAATTCATTGGAATAGGCAACGCTTGGTTTCCATCCCGCAAGTCCACGCTGCACCATGTTGGAGCTTTCTCCAAGGTTTCTTTCTTCACCCAGTCATAAGATATTGTCGGTGGCATAAAATATTGTTTTCCGTATTTTTGATGATTAAACATGATACATTCCTCCTCAAATTTAAATTGAAATAAAAAAAGCCTTTCTTCTCCAGCAATTCACTTTGCTAGGAGACGAAAGACTTATTCTTACGCGGTACCACCCCGATTTCATGGTAAACCAAATTACCATGCACTTATCCAGATACAGACAAAACTGTCTTATATCCTTCCCGTGTAACGGTGGGGTTCCGTCCTTAATTACTTTCTTAACTTGATTTCACTAAGGCTGCTCTAAGGCGAGTTCCCTGCTTCCCTGTCATTGCTTCTCATCAGCCAGCAACTTTCTGTAAACAAGTCAGACAAGTACTATTCCTTATCCTTGCATTCCAATTTTGATATTTTCACTATCTTATCAGATTTATCAGAGAATGGGAAGGGGGAATTTTAAAAATATTTTTTGTTGCTTGTAAATTCATATTGAAAACATCAGCTTGGCACTATTTGTATCAAATATTAAATGTTTTTTAATAACCCTCCAAATTCATAAGCAAAATTTCATTCAGGGAGTTAACACCCGTAAAATCCCCGCCTAAATAAATTCATTTATACTCTCTATTTGGAGGGAGAGGTTTACGTAAGGTTCAAATAACAGAAGATGCCTACCCTTTTTTATAGTCAGCACGGACAAAAGGCCAGCTTACTTTTCCCTGTTTCTAATCTCCTTCTCCACCTTCCGCAACGCTTTTTTAGATCCCCGCTCCAAATCATGCTGCATTTTCAGAGAATGATAATTCTCGAATAAAGTATCCATATCGTAACCTGCAGGATATAAATCCTTCCCTTTAATCTCTAAGGAGATTCGCTTTACATTCACCGTAATCAGCTCATTTTTATAAAAAACGACCACATTATATTGTGAATCAGCTCCTTCATAGATAATTCCGAAATCATCGTATTCCAACAGCTTGACCCGATCTCCTTTTTCGTACTCCGTAAATACAGCTGATTTCTGTTTAACTGTCTTAGGCTTTCTAATTTTATTATGATTAACAAGGTCAAAATGATATTCTTTATTATTCATATATTCCTTCGCTTTTTGAAGAACTTGTTCTTTCATGTTCATTTTCCTGGAGATCCACAGCGCATTACTTTCTCCTGATTTCCCCATAATCAATTTATACAGCGGCTCTAATGTTTCACTATTAAATTGCATCGCCGCATTCATGAAGTCCGGATGCATTTCTGAAAAACGCTTGATTTCACCATAGTGGGTTGTAGCTACAGTAATACAGCCCATCTGATAAAATTCTTCTAAAATAGAGATAGCAAGAGCTGCTCCTTCATTCGGCTCTGTTCCGCTGCCAATCTCATCAAAGAGTACTAAAGAATGATGATTCGCCTGCTGCATAATCTCAGCTATATTTTGCATATGAGAGGAGAATGTACTTAGCGCATTTTCCATGCTTTGATTATCGCCAATATCCACAAAAATATTTTCGAATAAGCTGATTTCCGTTTCCTTATTAGCCGTTATATGAAACCCTGACATCACAGATAATGTCAGAAGCCCAATCGTTTTTAATACAACGGTTTTTCCGCCGGCATTTGGTCCGGTGATAATCAAGCTCCTGAAATCTTCACCTATCTCAAAATTCAAAGGCACTGCTTTCCCTGTTAACAGCGGATGTTTACAATCGATCAGTTTCATATACCCATGGTCATTCAATTTGGGCTCAATTCCGTCCGTCTGCTTACTAAATTTAGCTTTGGCAAACACCATATCATATTGGCCAATCAATTCCATATTTATTTTTAATTCGCTGATATTCTCTAAAATCATTCCCGATAAAGTTGCCAGAATTTGATATTCTTCCATCTGCTCCTCAGCTTTTAATACAGCAAGTTCATTATTTAATTTACTGACTGCAGCAGGTTCAATAAAAACCGTAGAGCCTTTGGAAGAGGTGTCTACAATGACGCCATCGACATGATGCTTATAAGCAGCTTTTACTGGAATTGTATATCGATCATCTTTTTTACTGATAAATGCTTCCTGGATATATTTTTTATACACACTGCTTTTCAAAAATCGGTTTAAACGTTCCTCCATCTTCGTCTCAACAGCTTGGATATGGTTTCGAATCCGTTTTAATTCTTTGCTTGCTGCGGAATCGATTCGATTTCCTTTTATCGAAAAATCAAACTCTTCTTCTATACTTTGAAATACGGCCATTGAATTTGCATAAGAGGCTAATACAGGTGCAAAAAATGCTTTATCGAGCATGTATTTTTTGATTTTCCGGCAGCCCCGCAGGAAATCCGATACATTTACTAGATCATCCGGCTGTAAGATGATTCCCTTTTCTAGATTTTGCATGATATTTTCAATATTGGAAACGCCCAGGAAAGGAACACGGCTATTCGTATTCAAAATGGCCACCGCTTCCGTCGTTTCATTCAATCTGCTTTTCACCACGTTAATATTTGAGCTGGGCTTTAATTTATCCATTAACTGCTTTCCCAGCCCGCTGATACAATAAGATTTGATAATTTTTTTTAGTTCATTATATTGCAGTTTATCAAAGGTTATCTCATTCATTTTTTGTTCTCCTTTACGATATGCGTTGAAGTAATCAAGTTCCTCTCTTGTTTACAAGGGAGCGTATGAATGAAGATACCTGCCCATTAGATTTCAATACGTATCTTCTCATCCATTTTGAGAATGAATTTTATCAATAAAAAAAGCCGCAGGAATACCGCAGCTTTTTTACATAATAACCCATCTGTCATGTACATCTGTTTCAGAATAACAACAGATAGCACAACGAGACAAGACGATTATGATGAGGTGCTTATAAGTTCAGCAGGTATCTTCATAGGTTGAAATAAATACATTACAAATAAAGGGTCTACTCACCCTAATTATTTCTATATTTATTTCGTTTGAAATTATCCTATTTAGAACCTACTACAATACTCACACAGCACACTCCTTATTTATTTAAATAGCATTGAAATCTAATTTATAATCACATTATACAATATTTAAAAATGAAATGGAACTGCAAATTTATATGAGATGTATTTCTTCTTACATTAGGTCAAGGCATCCCATCTCTTTTCTATTTCAAGTATTGTTTGACGTCTTCTATGGTTTCCAATTCATCTATATGATCTATTATTGCTTCCAGTGTGCTTATTTCCTGTTCGTGTATCTTTTTCTTTATATCTTCTGAAGGTGGAGCTACAAACTTTGTGATTAATCGAATTGTGGTATTGGCTATACCTTCCGCTCTGCCTTCTTCCTTCCCTTCATTCCGAAAAATCTCCGCTAATGTCATTGTCAACTCGCTTCCTTCTTGATAAGTGTTTCCTATATGGTCGATTATATCATAAAATTGTTTTTTGGTAAGATGCCGCTGGACACGGAAAATATAATAAAACAACGTCTTCAAATACGCTGTGGCTCTTGCTTGATCCTGCAGCTGCCGCAGGTAATCGACTGCCTGATAGATGGTATTTACCACGGCGTGGATATCCTTTTTGCGGATATCCCGAAACACCATCAGAATAATTCGCAGGAACACATTCAATTGGACATTTTCGTCTTTATAACCAGATACATCGTATAGAAAAAATTCATAATCAGGGACATATTTCTGCAGATCGGGCGGGAAATCCTTATACTCTTCCAGCAGGTACAAACGAAAGTTCGCTGACCATAAAAATTCCCTCTCAAGATTGAATAATTACATGTTTCGAAAATACCTTGCAGGGGTATAATAAAAGGAAAGGAGTGGATTACAAATGCATGAACAACATAATCATCACAACGCGCATCATTCCGACCATGAACATCATCAAGAGAAGCATCATGCTCATTCCCACCACGATCATCATGAGCATATGATTGCAGATTTTAAAAAGCGGTTTTACATTTCGCTTGTACTGGCACTGCCGATTATTCTGCTTTCGGATATGATTCAGTCGTTCTTTAATTATTCGCTAACATTTGCAGGGGACCATTGGGTTGAGCTCATTCTGGCATCTATTATTTTCTTCTACGGCGGCTGGCCATTTTTAACAGGTGCTGTGGACGAATTAAAACAAAAATCTCCTGGAATGATGACCCTGATTGGATTTGCAATTACTGTAGCCTATGTTTATAGTGCCGCTACTGTATTGGGTTTGGAAGGTCATGATTTATTCTGGGAATTAGCAACACTGATTGCCATTATGCTGCTGGGGCATTGGATAGAAATGAAATCTGTCAGCAAAGCCTCTGATTCCATGGAATCATTAGTAGAGCTGATGCCACAGGAGGCAACTAAAATAGACAAAACGGGCAACACCGAAGTCATCCCCGTTTCAGAGCTAAAAAAAGGGAATCATGTTCTGATTAAACCAGGTGAAAAAATACCAGCAGATGGTATCATTATTAACGGAAAATCCTCTGTGGATGAATCCATGCTGACTGGCGAATCGGTCCCTGTTGAAAAACAAGTGAAAGATGAAGCAATCGGCGGTTCAATTAACACATCTGGTTCATTGACAATTGAGGTTTCTAAAACAAGTGAAGAAGGCTATCTTTCACAGGTGGTTCAGCTTGTTAAAGAAGCACAGGAAAGTAAGTCAAAAACGCAAAAGCTTTCCGACCGTGCAGCAAAATTACTGTTTTATGTTGCTATAACTGCCGGAATCCTTACATTTGTTATTTGGATTTCTCTTGGCTATGGAATGGAAGAAGCGATGACACGAATGGTAACAGTTCTCGTTATTTCCTGTCCACACGCCTTAGGGCTGGCAATTCCTTTGGTAGTTGCCCGTTCCACTTATCTGTCAGCTCAAAACGGTTTGTTTATCCGTAATCGTGCAGGCTTTGAAGATGCACGAAAAATCGATACAGTCGTATTTGATAAAACAGGCACGTTGACCAAAGGGGAATTTGCTGTAACAGATATTATTTCCAGCAGCAATATAACCGAAAAAGAGCTTCTGCAAAAAACAGCTTCTATTGAAGCACAGTCGGAGCATCCGATTGCTGCAGGGGTTGTTGCGTCTGCGAAGAAGCAGCAAATAAACTTGACCACACCAGAAACCTTTGATTCCATAACAGGTGCAGGTGTAAAAGCAAAATTGGAAGGTTCCTGGCTTCTAGCAGTAAGCCCCGGTTATATGGATAAAAACGGAATCCCTTATGATAAAGAAGCTTTTAACCAGCTTGCTGATGCAGGTAAAACAGTAATTTTTGTTCTGGAGGAAGAACAGTTCATTGGAATGATTGCCCTTGCTGACCAAGTCAAAGCTTCCTCCAAAGAAGCTGTACGCCGTTTACATGAGCTTGGCATTGAAGCACAGATGCTGACTGGTGATAATCAGACCGTAGCGACCGGCGTGGCCAAAGAAATCGGCATTGACCACGTTATCGCTGAGGTGCTCCCAGACCAAAAAGCCGATCAAATCAAACAGCTGCAGGCAAATAAAAAAAGAACAGCGATGACCGGCGACGGCATCAATGACTCCCCTGCTTTAGCCACTGCTGATTTAGGCGTAGCAGTCGGGGCCGGTACAGATGTCGCGATGGAAACAGCTGATGTTGTCTTAGTGAATAGTGACCCGGTCGATGTTGTTTCCATCATAGAGCTTTCCCGCTCAACCTATCGCAAAATGATTCAAAACCTTTGGTGGGCAGCAGGCTATAATATTATTGCCATTCCATTAGCAGCAGGAATACTAGCCCCTTGGGGCATTGTACTAAACCCTGCCGTTGGCGCAGTATTAATGTCACTCAGTACGATTATGGTAGCGTTCAATGCCAGGTTATTGAAAAATAAACATGCCTAAAGAAGGCCTCTGCCATGTAGAAAAACGCAAATCGGCTGGCGCGTCTGATTTGCGTTTTTTCTATTCTTTCAATAATCACCTTATATCAGGATTGTTTTTATATTCCAGTCCCTTTTGATATTCCGCTTCCTGAATGTCACCCGGCACCATGCTTCCACCGGTAGCCCAAATTAAATGCGTATCTCCATCGGTCACTTTCAGTTCATTTTGAACGACATAAGAAGGTCCCATCAACCCGGTTACAGCAGAAGGTTCCAAATGAATGCCCTCTGCATCAGCCATTTCTGCAATTAGGCGGAACATTTGCTCATCACTTACCGTATAAATTCCTTCTAACAGCGGCTCCATGACTTTTCCGACAAAACCAGAGGGTCTGCCGACAGCTAGCCCATCTGCGGCTGTTTGATTGTCTAATCCAAAGTCATTGACGGAAATCTCATTATGCAGTCCTGTCATCATTCCGACCAGCATACAAGGGGAATGAGTCGGTTCTGCAAAATAACATTTTACAGCGTCACCAAAGATAACCTTCAAACCAAACGCAACACCGCCCGGGCCTCCGCCGACACCGCAAGGCAAGTAAACATGGAGCGGCTTCTCCGGACTCACTTGAATTTCCCGTTCTTCGAATTGCTTTTTCAAACGAATAGCTGCCACCGTATATCCTAAAAATAAATCCTTAGAATTTTCATCATCGATGAAATAGCTTTTCGAATCATTTTCAGCTTCTTTTCTTCCCTCTTCCACTGCCTTGCTATAATCAGATGGATGCTCCATAACCTGAACTCCGCGCGATCTTAACAAATCTTTTTTCCATTGCTTTGCATCTGCAGACATATGGACAATGACTTGAAAACCAAGCTTGGCGCTGATGACGCCGATACTCAGACCCAAATTACCTGTAGAGCCTACAAGAATCGTATACTGCGAGAAAAATTCCCGATACGTTGCTTCCGTCATTTTACTATAATCATCTGTTTCGGATAACAAATGATGCTCCTGTAACAGGGTTTCTGCATATTTGAGAACTTCATAAATACCGCCTCTGGCTTTAATCGAACCGGAAATCGGCAAATGACTATCCAGCTTTATGTAAAATGCACCAGGGATTTTTTGACCTGTAATCGTTTCGATTCTGGCCTTGATTTGATTCCCTTCTATCAGCGGTGATTCAATAATTCCCCTGTCCTTTTCCGTTTCGGGATAGGCCTTTGCTATAAAAGGTGCAAATCGTTTTAAGCGTTCCTCCGCATCTTTCATATCTTTTAATTGAAGCGGCTGGTCTTGCAATGCTTCCTTATTATCCTTCACACCCGGATTACTCCAATAAAACGGGGTGTAATTTAATATGGGGCCCAGATCCGGAAATTCTCTGATCCATTTCTCCATCGGTTTCCCCTTTACGATTGTCATTATCCTGTCACCTCTTTTTGAAAATTGTTCTGTTAAGCTAGATTATAACACTCTCCACTTAAAACAAATAATTTGATGGCAGGTATTCTATTATGTTTTTTCTTCGCTTAACCACGTTTCCCTCGTTAATTTCATTTGCATAGAATCGATCCATTCCCCTTCAAATTCCAGCTCGTTTTCATTGATGCCAACTTTCACAAAACCAATTTTTTCATAAACATGCCTCGCCCTTGGATTAAATTCCAAAACGTCCAGGGTCAGATAATGAAGTGTCGTGTTTTTAAACACATAATCGATAAGAAGCTGTGTCGCCTCTGTTCCTAAGCCGCGATTTCTCCCCTGTGGACCGATAAGTATTCTGAAATTCATACTATGCGTGGATTCGTCGTATAAATTGATTACTGCTTCGCCCACCAAAATGTCCAGGAATGAATCAACAATAGCCAAGTCCAGACGGTCCGTTTGAGTGTGTCTTGAACGGTACCAGCCAAGAATATTTTCTTCTTCCTCCTCAAAGTCAAAATCCATATCGCTTCCAGTTAATTTTAAAACTTCCTCATCCGTCAGGCATGCATTTATATGAGGAAAATCTTCTTCCTTAAATGGCCGAAGTGTAACCTTTTCACCTTTCAGCCAAGGTTTATGACTTAAATCTATCATACCGCAGCTCCCCCTTTTTCATTAACATACATGGATATAGTCCTGATTTCCAATGAAAGCCATTCTTTTTCAATCGAATTGACACAAAGAAAGTCATAGAAAAAGCACCTTGTTATCTGCCTGACTTAACAAGGTGCTCTGCTTATTTCTTAAACGCTTTATATATAAAATAACCAATGATACCAATCACTGCATAAACTGCAAAAAAGACAATAAAGCCCCATAAGCCCATGACAGCATCAGCAAATTCCATATTTCCGCGTTGTGTATAGGCCTGCTGAATCTCCACAGCAAATACAAGGACGACCATTACGGTAAATGTGTAGAGAAAAGCCAAAATGGCAATACTCCACTTTATTTTAGATAGAATTTTAAATACTACATAGACAATAAAGAAAGTTACGATTCCCAGGATACCAAAAATCCAGAAATGCAATTCTTTATCTGTCATATTCGAACCAAATGTACTGGCAATCACATCATGCATATCATTGATTAAATCGACAATCAACATAATTGCTTCCCTCATAGCAGACTCCCCTCTGTCAGAAAATGCTTATAATCATAGCCTACACGAAAACAAAAAATAATTCCTTACTTATCTCTTTAAATTTATACAGCTTTACGCAATCAAAGGAAGTATGATAATGGGGAACATGTTCATCTTGGAATAGCAATATATATATGCTTATTGTTAGGTGTGAATGTTGAGTTATTTAAAAAGATTATTTATGCCGTACACGATTTATACATAACTCGCTGTATTCATTAAGACTATATTCTTTAAGAACAGCGCTACTTATCATTTAAATAATTCCTTGGAATCGCAATATAATTTCTGCAATTAATGCCGAACCTATAAATGTTCCTAACATGACTAAGCTTGCCACAACAATCGTCTTCCATCCTAATTTCACAAAATCTGTCCACGAACGGCCGATGGCAATACCGGCATAAGCTAATATAGGCGTTGCAAGTGCGAGAAGCTCGACCTGACTCGTCCATTCAACAATTTTCTCCGAACCGGGCATCCATGGCATAGATACCAGAACGCCTATCAGTGAAATATAAGCAATACTCGGGAAGTTAACCGGTATAAGTTCTCTTAAAATAAATCCAGCTAAACAAATCAGTATGAGTGTGATCATCCCAGGAAGCGCTGTTAATGGCATAATTTCATAGCCTGCCCAATTTCCTATAAGGGCTGTAAACCCAAAAATAACTAATAATAATGTCCATTCTTGTATGTTTTTTAATAACATCATTAAGCCCTCCTTATCATTTAGACGATCTGCTTCGAGTCATCACACGGTATATTTTTTCTGTCAGCGGCAAACCAATAAACAGGCTGACCCATAGTCCAGTTGAAAGTGATAATAAATTACTTGCTCCAGCAAATGCGACAATTTGGGTCTCTAAATCTGGAAATGCAGCTACGAGCGAACCGCTGGCTGCTGCCATCATACTGCCGCTTCCTACTCCTGAGGCCATGGCAAAAGAAAGCGGATTTAACGGAGTAATCGTTGCAAGAAGACCGGAAATCAGCCCCAAGAATACGGCTCCAAAAACCGTTCCAAAAATATACATTGCCATAACACCGCGGCCTTCCGGAGAATTGACTCCAAATTTATCCATGATCAGCCCTACATTTGGCTCTCTCCCAATCGAATGAGTCATTCCAACAGCTTCTCGTTTCAACCCCAGCCAAATTGCAACAGGGAGAGCAAATAGTATTGTCCCTAAATTACCAAGTTCTTGCAAAAGCAATGCCGGACCTGCAGCAATTACTTCCGGTAAAGATGGGCCAATGATAACTCCGATTTTTGCTAATAATAAAGCAACTCCGAGCACAATAATAGGCTCTGCATTTTTTGATTGCTCTTCTTTAACCAATGGGGTAAAAAATAAAACCAGCCCGATAATTAAGGCATATAGCATAGGTAAAAGTAAAATTACTCCGGGACCGACCGTGATACTAAATTGTCCAATTGCTTCTGTTATCAAAACAATGACAAGTACGATAGCATGCAAACGCCAATCCTTCCATAACCCCATAACTGTACTGGATTTTTTACTCATTTTGGAACCCTCCTTTTAATTTTTATTCAGCAATTCTACTTGTCTTAATTGACCAATCATTTCATAGACAGCTGTAGAATCTTTATGATTCTTCCCGTTATAACTGGCGATTTGAAATAATTGGTGTGCGGATTGACTGGAGACCGTCGGGATTTGCTGACCTTCAGCAAGGTCCCGGTATAAATTCATATCTTTCATCATATTCGCTAATGAAAATTTCACATCATTAAATGTGTCTTTTAACATATTTGCTCCAAAAACATCCATTACACGTGTTTGCGCAGATCCATTTTGTAAAATAGAAGCAATTTTCTCCTTGGAAACACCCGCCTTTTCACCAGTAATAAGTGCTTCACTCAACAAGGTGATTACTCCTCCAACCACCATGTTATGACACAATTTCACAATTTGTCCTGCACCGCTTTCCCCTACGTATTCGATATTCTCCCCCACCGCTTCTAAAACAGGTAATACCTCTGGAAAAGCTTGTTCGCTTCCTCCGGTCATAATCGTCAGCGTACCATTATGAGCACCTTCCGGACCGCCGCTTAATGGGCAATCAAAATATTCTATTTCATATGTTTTAGCGATTTCATGCAATTGTCTTGTAATTGCTACATCATTTGTGCTCATATCTAAGATATAAGCCCCTTTCTTCATCACAGAAAATGCTCCCTGCTCTTGATCTGTCATTAATTGCTGAATAACGGAAGGAGACGGCAGGGATAAAATTATAACATCAACCAATTTTGCTAATGTTCTAACATTTTCAGCACCAATGGCTCCTTTATCCGTCAATGCCTGTACAAGTTCATCATTAATATCAAAAACATGTACATGATAATCTTTTTTTAATAAATTGGAAGCAATTCCAGCTCCCATTAATCCGCATCCGACGATTCCTATATTTTTCACGAAACTCTCCCTTTCCTGGTTGACTTCATTTAGATAATAGACAGACGGCGAATATCAGGTTTATTAGAATATAGATGTGCATTCCAGGATATGAGCCGTCTGTTTATTATCTTTTTATGCTTTAATATAAACAGTTTTATACTCTGTCCAAAAATCTAATGCTGTTGACCCTTGTTCACGAGGACCAATGCTGGATGCTTTTTTGCCGCCAAATGGATATTGATTTTCAAAATAATTAGACGGTATATTCACATGTGTAACCCCCGATTCAATTTCACGAATAAAATGAAACGCTTTATTCATATCATTGGTATATATCGTTGACGAAAGCCCAAATTCATTATCATTCGCCAGCTCAATTGCTTCCTCATACGTATCTACTATTGTAATTCCCATTACCGGACCAAAAATTTCTTCCCGGTTAATCGTCATTTCCTTTGTTACATTACTGAATATGGTCGGCAAGACAAAATATCCTTTGTCCTTTCCGTCGTCTGTCAAACGCTTTCCTCCATATTCCAATGTGGCTCCTTCATCTATAGCAGAGTGAACATAATGTAAATAGGTGTTTAACTGTCCTTCATCAATTACCGGGCCATTATCTACGTTCTCTATAAATCCATCAGCAATAACTAATTTTTCTGCCCGTTTTACTAATTTTTCAATTAATTCTTTTGCGATAGACTTTAATACAATCACACGGCTGGTCCCTGTACAACGCTGTCCATTATCTAAAAACCCGCTAATCACCAGATTTTCAACCGTTTCGTCAATATTGGCATCTTCAAGAATAATAGATGGATTTTTTCCGCCCATTTCAGCCTGCATTTTTGCTCCGCGAGCCGTTACAGCTTTTCCAAGCGCCAATCCTACATCCGTTGACCCTGTAAACGATACAGCCTTGATTTTCGGATGATTTCCAATAGCGCTCCCAATCACGCCGCCAGGTCCTGTCACCATGTTAATTACTCCAGCCGGTACCCCAGCCTCTTCAAATAATTCCATGATTTTCACACTAATTAGCGACGTATTGCTTGCAGGCTTAAAGACTACGGTGTTTCCTGCGATAATTGCAGGAGCTATTTTCCAAATCCCGATACCTAACGGAAAATTATAAGGAGCTATTACACCAACCACCCCGAGTGGTTCTCGAATAGTATAGCCGAAGATATCATTATCTTGAGAAGATATGGTTTCACCTGTCAGTCTGGTTGCTTCTCCGCTAAATTGCTTCATCGCCTCAATCGTTTTACGTACTTCTCCATGTGCCTCCCGGAGTGATTTGCCAACTTCTTTTGTAATAATGACAGCCAATTCTTCCTTATTGCTTTCAAGAAGCTGAATCAAATTGAAAATGACATCCCCTCTTTTCGGAGCTGCTGTGCGCGACCATTTTAAAAAAGCGTTTTCAGAAGCTTGTATAGCTAACTCGACATCTTCCTCATTAGATTGTTGGAAAAAGCCTACTATTTCATCTGTTTTTGCAGGATTTATGCTTGCGTATGTTTCATTTGTTTTTGATGGAACCCATTCCCCATTTATAAAATTAAAATACGTATTGCTCATTTCTAAATAGCCTCCTTTGAATACTTGATATATTTCATCTTAAAATGAAAGCACTTAAAATTAAATAGGGCGAGCAACAAAGATTACCCATCTTTTTTGTTGCTCGCCACATATAGACGAAAGGCTATCACGAAATCAATCCAATCCTTCTCATCATCAAATTGAATGTCTAATGCTTCCTCTATTTTTCGTAAACGATAGTAAAGTGTATTGGCATGTATATGCAAATGCTCAGCAGTTAGTTTATGATTTTTATTTAAATGGATAAATACTTGAAGTGTTTCAATAAAGCTTTCATCCAGTGAATATAAATGCTGCAGCTTATCATGCATAAACATTTTCAGAACATCCTCGTCTACTTCATATAAAAGCCTCTCAACTCCCAGCATAGCATATTCAACTATCTCCATCTGGTGATGTTTGGCATATCCAATGGAGCGAATAGCTTCCTGATAGGAAACAGACAGTTCCTTTATATTCGTTTCTCTGCCAATACCATAAATAACCTCCATGTTATTCCAATATATTTTTATTTGTTTAATAAGCTCATATAAACGATTCTTTTTTGGCTCCGGTACAATAACAATTACCTGAAAGGTACGCGTAAAAATTAAACTGTCTATTCCCAGTGACTGACTAATTCGCTCTATTGACTGGATAAATCGTTCTTTTTCTATTAATTTATCTAGCTGCCATAATGATTTATCCTTCCCTTCCATTATCATACATTGCACAGTCCAATCTTTCTTCCATTTCACATATTGTAAAGCATGCTGCAGATCTCTATCTGAAATTCCTTCCATTAACTGATTAAACACTTCTTCTCTGAAATGGATTTCTTTTTCAAAAAGCGCATTGTTTTTAACCAATTCTAATGCAATGGGAAGGCTTGCTTGTTCAATAGCAATTTTGCTCATATAAGAAAAATCATTAAAGGCTTTTTCAAATTTCAATAATCCCAGCCTTTCATTTCCTCTTACAATAGGAAAAATATTTTCTTTATCGTATTCTTTTATCTCATGATCAAACTGAACCGGCGATTCAATAATTTTTTCCAATAAAGAAATGACATTTTCAATGCCTCGCCCTTCAATAATTAATTCATAAAATTGATTATGAATAGCATACGATTGTCTCAGTAAATTATTTTTCTCCTTTAAATCCTGGTAAACATTCGAATTATCGATTGCGATAGCCGTTTGATCCGCAACCACTTCAATAACCTGCATATCCTCTTTTGTAAATATATTTTTACGGCTGAAATTATTGACAACAACCATGCCATAGCAGCGGTTCTTATTTACAATCGGAACAACAAATGTGCTTTTTATTTTTCTTTCTTTGATTCCTTTATAATAATATTGATAATTTTTTGCAGTCATATTTTTCATATAGTCATCAATTTCTTCTTCCGAAGTGAATAGTTTTGACTTTTTTTCTTGAAACACCCTGCCAGCAATCGATTCACCGGGAGCGAATGCAATTTTTTCAAATGCTTCCTTATTCACATCCTGCCCTTCAGCAAATTTAAGTGTTTTCGTTTTTTCATCATATAAATAGATAATAAAAACTCCTGACACATCAATTAACTCCGTGGCTGCTATAATAACACTTTTTAGGATTTCTTCTATTTTTAATGACTTTGTCAGCATTTTATTTATTTCCAGCAGTTTTTTTGCTTTATGAATATCCTTAAAGTTTTCATCCATTCATTTCACCACTTTTCCAAAAGTCTAAATAAATAATTTATTTATTATCTTATCACAATTACTTTAAAATAATTGTGATATCTCAAAGTATCACGATAAAATGCCTCGACAAACACAAAACGCCCCTGGAGTTAGATGATTCCATCTAATTCCAGGGGCTGTCGTACTATATATAAGAATTATCCCACAATGGATGCATACCATTTTTGAAACAAGGTAAAGGCTTCTTCGTCATACGCAATAAGATACACACGCATCTCATTCTCTGATAAAAAGTCATGAATGACTGAGACAGCAATGTTAAACGCTTGTTCCTTTGGATATCCATAAACGCCGGAAGAAATAAGCGGAAAAGCAATACTTTCCATTTGATACTCCTTCGCTAAAGCAAGCGAATGCTTGTAGCAGTCGGCCAATAGCTTTTCTTCATTTCTTTGCCCACCGTGCCAAACTGGTCCGACAGTATGGATAACATATTCAGCCGGCAGCTGATAGCCTTTTGTTATTTTCGCTTGACCTGTTTCACAGCCGCCAAGGTTCCGGCATTCCTCATACAGTTCAGGTCCTGCCGCCCGGTGAATTGCTCCATCAGCCCCGCCTCCTCCAAGCAAAGTAGAGTTAGCAGGATTTACAATAGCAGCTGCATTGACTTTTGTAATATCACCTTGAATGATGTTAAAAGACATAAACGTCCCTCCAGGTAAATTATTAATCCTTCTAATCTAGTTATTTCCCATTTTCATAATAGAGAAATGACTGCATAGGAAAATACAAAAAATAACATTAAAACGGATAATACTTATTGGTAGCTGGATGATTATGAAGCGTCTGTAGCTGACTTATGTAATATAATTATAAGGAAGTGAGGTTTGTGTTGCAAATAAAGATGGATTCATTTACAAAAACCACTAATTTTTATTTATCTTACATATGGTAATAAATAGAAAAAGACGTCTCTATCTTCCATGAAAGAATTAGCAACGTCTTTGTGCCATGTATATTTCATTATATTTGGGAGTGTAAACTAAACTGTGTAAGTAAGAGCACACGGCTAACAATGCAGCTTAGTTTACACTCCCTGAAGCTTCGCTTTATATATTTACCAGCCGCTCTTTTCCGATTCTTCTCCAGAATTTAAAGAAAGTCTCTCTTTTCTTGCCGAGCTGTGCATAGCTATCGATGATTCTCTCTATAATCACGTATAATTCTTCCGGCTCCAGATTCTCTTTCAGAAGCATCCCCACTTCTGCATCGAATCCATTTCCTTTTCCACCTACATACAAATTGTACTGATCCTTAAATTTCAAAACGCCTATATCGCTGACCATTGGTTCTCCACAGCCAATCGGACAGCCTGTATAAGCCATCTTTAGTGTGAAAGGAACTTGTTTGCCTGCAAATCGCTTATTAAGTTCTTTTGCTACAGGCATCCCTTCCCGCTCTTCTCCTTTACAAAAATTGCAGGTTCTCAAGCTCTTAACGTAATTTCCCACTGGATAACAAGATAACCCAACATGTTTAAATTCTTGTATTATTTCTTCTTTTTTGTTTTCCGGTATTTCGATATAAAGCTGTTGAAAAGTGGTTAATTCCAGCTCTTCATTTGCATCCATATATTTAGAGATGGTCAGCAGCTGGTTGGCATTTAATTTTGATCCGAATCCGATACCTCCATTGACGGCGATTTTAATCTTTTTTCCATCACTCTCCATATAAACTCCCCCCTCTTTATACTTTTTCATCATTTTTATACAATACATTGGTAAGGTATTTTTAATGACAGAAAAGAAATGGACTCCATAAAGAAATAAAATCTCTTTACGGAATCCATTTCTTTCTCTTAGCTGACTTCTAACAGCTTTTTGATTTCTTCTTTATTTTGCTCAAACCCGGTCATGCTTTTCGCTTTTTTCCTTAAACCCAGCATAGACGATCGAGAAAAAACAATACCGGGAACGATTCTATTTCCTGTTATCTTTTTTAATTCCTTCTCTTTTTCAGGCTGTTTTGCTAAGTCATATTGCTTATGCTGGATTTGATGTTCTTCCAAGAAGTTTTTCAAATCCTGGCAATCTGAGCAAGTTGGTCTAGTATAAATTTCCAAATGATATGCAGCCATTTATTAACTTACCTCCTCCAGGTATGATGATATCACTTATTTACTTACTTCAATATTGAATGAATAAGTGTGTACCTTATTATTAAATTCAAATTCTGACCAAATTTTATACATGCCCTGCTTTGGAAAATGAGCATGGAATGTCGTTGTGTCGTCAGAATCTGGATGAACATGGATATATTGTTCTGCTGCTTCATCTACAATGACTACATGCCCCAAAGCACCTAAATACGGTTCAGGAGTTTCTCCATGCATATTAAAATCTAAAGGTACTGCTTTTCCGGTCTCTGCTTTGACGTCCTCTAACGTAACAGTTTTACCATCTACTTCTTTTGTCCAATCATCGTCAGGCTTTAAGACAGCTTTTCCTGTTTCCTCCGTTCCAACCTGAACTGGACTTGGAGCTACCTGATATGCTTTTTCCTTTGATGTAATATCAACAAAGGCTTTGTACGTACCATCCTTTAAAGGCTGGTTAATAGTATAAAGTCCTTCCTGCTCTTTTTCCGGATGCAAATGATAATACTGTTCCAAGTCATTCGATACCATAATAAAATGCATTTCTTTTTCATGTGCCAAAGCCAGCTCCGGCGCTTTTCCGGCATTATCCTCTAAGGCGATAGATATTTTTCCGTCCTTATACGTTACATCTACTTTTACCTCTGATTCACCTGAATGATTATGGTGGTGATGGTGATGACTATGATCCATATTTACTTCCTCCTTTGATTTTTTCATATGATGATATACTGTGTTTTCATTGGTCTCGACAGATTTTATGAGGAGAACTTTATAAAAAGAGGTTACCTCTTAATTTGCCGGTGATAACTCTTCCTCTGTTACCCATTTATGGTATTGAACTTCTTCTCCAGTATCTGTGGTTTCAAAATCAACCATATAGACAGTGATTTCATCTGCCGAATCGATTTCCGCATGAGCACCGTCCATTCCTTCCATATGATCGGCATTCAATACAACCTCCGTACCAGGATCTAATGGGGCAGCATCTGGATTTTCCAACTCTTCATGGATGACCCACTTATGATTCTCGATCTTCTTTCCATCTTCTGTCGTATAAGATACGGTGTAAACCGTTGTATCAAATGCACCGGAGACTTCCGCAACAGCACCATCCATTCCTGGCATATGATCGGCACTTATGATTGCCTCACTGCCGATTTCAAATGTCGGTTCCTTTGCTTCTTGAAGACCTGCAGGGATGTCTCCAGAACTGGACATTTCTTCAGCTGAATGATCCATCCCTTCATGCTCATGCTCATCTGCGTGTTCATCGTGTCCCATTTCTCCGCTTGCCAGTGGATTTTGCCCAGTAATAATGGCAAACGCTGCGAAAACAGCCACTACATAGATAATCCCTAAGGAAACCCATTTCTTAATGGACATATTATTGGCCTCCTTTTAACTTCAAGCGTTGTAATCGTAAAGCATTTAGTACAACGGATACTGAACTGAATGCCATCGCTGCTCCGGCAACCCATGGAGCGAGCAGTCCAATTGCTGCGACTGGAATGGAAGCTGAGTTATAGAAAAAGGCAAAGAACAGGTTCTGTTTGATATTACGCATTGTTTTTGCGCTAATTTGTACACTGTCTGCTACGCTATTTAAATCGCCGCGCATCAGCGTAATATCCGCTGCTTCAATCGCTACATCTGTTCCTGTACCAATCGCCATACCGATATCTGCTACAGCTAACGCTGGGGCGTCATTGACACCGTCACCAACCATGGCTACTTTTTTGCCTTCCTGCTGAAGCTTTCTAACCTCATCTGCTTTTTGCTCGGGAACGACTTCTGCGATAACACGATCTATTCCTACCTGTTTTCCAATTGCATCAGCTGTCCGCTGATTATCTCCAGTCAGCATAATGACTTCTAATCCTTGCTCGTGCATTCTTTGGATAGCTGTCTTAGAAGTCTCTTTCACAGTATCTGCCACCGCAATAACACCCGCTAATTGATTTTCCAAACCAATTAACATCGCTGTTTTCCCATCTGATTCAAGGTCTGCCATATTATCTTCTACAGAAGAGACATCAATATTCTCTCGCTTCATTAGCTTTCTTGTACCGACAAAAATCATTTTCCCATCTACAGATGCTTGAATACCGTATCCCGGTATCGCTTCAAAAGAATCGGTTTCTTGAATCTGAACGCCTTTTGCTTTTGCACCTTTTACAATTGCTTCTGCCAATGGATGTTCAGAATTATTTTCAGCAGAAGCGACGAAAGCGAGCACTTCTTCTTCTGTAAATCCTTGCTCAGGCAGAACATCTGTTAATTCAGGTTCTCCTTTGGTTACTGTTCCTGTTTTATCTAAAACAATTGTGTTCAGGTTACGTGTATTTTCTAAATACTCTCCGCCTTTAAACAAAACTCCCAGCTCTGCTGCTCTGCCTGAACCGGCCATCACAGATGTCGGAGTAGCCAGACCAAGCGCACATGGGCAGGCGATGACCAATACCGTAATCGCAGGGACTAAAGCAGAGCGTAAATCGCCAGGTGCAACAAAGAAATACCATACAAGTCCCGTCACAAGTGCTATTCCTATAACGATGGGAACAAATACGCCAGACACTTTGTCAGCAACACGCTGAATGTCGGCTTTACTTCCCTGTGCTTCCTCAACTACCTTTACAATCTGAGACAGAGCTGTATCCTTACCAACCTTGGTAGCTTCCATCGTCAGCAAGCCATTTTTATTAATAGTCGAACCAATAGCTACATCTCCTGTCTTCTTATCAACAGGAATACTTTCCCCAGTAATCATCGATTCATCAACTGCTGATTCCCCTTTTACAATTTGACCATCCACAGGGATTTTTTCACCAGGACGTACCATAACCACATCACCAACGATTACTTCTTCAATTGCAATTTCTTGTTCTTTTCCGTTTCTGATGACGCGGGCAGTTTTTGCCTGCATGCCAAGCAATTTTTGAATTGCCTGACCTGTTCTTCCTTTGGCACGAACTTCAAATAGTTTTCCAAGCAGGATTAATGTGATAATAACTGCCGCAGCTTCAAAATAAAGCTCTGGCATACCAGTCTGACCTTGTACCTGCCACTCGTAGCCGAGGAAAATACTATAAACAAAAGCAACCGTTGTTCCTAATGCAACAAGGACATCCATATTCGCACTGCCATTTTTCAATGCTTTATATGCGGATTTATAAAATTGTGCACCAACAATAAATTGGACGGGCGCCGCTAATGCCAGCTGTACCCACGGATTCATCAGCATATCCGGTGAATAGATAAACGACGTAAATTCAAAGTGTGTTACCATTGTCCATAATAAAGGAAGGGTTAAAATGGCTGAAAAAATAAATTTCCCTGTCTGATGTCGAATTTCTTCTCCTTTATTATTTGCTGTTTCTTCTTTAGATGATTGCACTTTTAAGCTGTAGCCTAATTTTTTTACAGCTTCCATCATATCGCCTGCAGTAACTTGGCCTTGGTCATAATCTACTGCTACGTTTTCTAAAGCAAAGTTGACAGAAGCGTTAGAAACACCTTCCATTTTATTTAATCGTTTTTCAATTTTATTGGCGCACGCTGCACAGGTCATACCCGATATATCAAATGTTTGCTTATCATGCGCAACATGATAGCCTAATTTTTCAATTTTATCTTCAAAATCCTGCACATTTGTTTTATCAGGATCATAAACAACCTTTGTTTTTTCAATTGCAAAGTTGACATTTGCATTTTCCACGCCTTCTATTTTGTTGAGCCCTTTTTCAATTCTATTGGCACATGCTGCACAGGTCATGCCTTGAATTTGTAAGTTTACTTCCTTTTGTGCTCCCATTTTCTCCACCTCTCTTATACCCTTTGGGGGTATTAAAAATTCAAAAAGGAAATCGTGCTGCTGAAAGCACGATTATCCCCTTCTTATTTAAGCGACATCATAGCCTTGTTCTTCAATTACTTCTGTAATTTCTTTTAAATTTACTTTATCAGCATGGTAGGTTACGTCTACTTTTCCATCTTCTAAATGTACTTTGACAGATTCAACTCCATCCAATTCTCCTACGTTGCCCTCAATTGAGTTGACGCAATGGCCACAAGACATTCCTTGAACATTTAGCGTTTTATTTTCCATGTAAATTACCTCCTAATTTTTAATTCACCTTCATATTACCATACCCTAGATAGGTATTGTCAAGTTAAAAAATTTTTACTTCATTATTTTTGAGATAGTTGTCATAAACTCTGCAACAATTTCTGGGTCCTTAATCTCTAACCTATCCATTACACATGTGTTTATATGGCTTTCCAGAAGCAGCCTTGAAACAGAATGCAATGCAGATTGCACCGCCGACACTTGCGTTAAAATATCATCACAATATACATTCCGGTCAATCATTCGTTTAACACCTTTGACCTGCCCTTCAATCCGGTTCATGCGATTCATTAAATTTCGCTGAAGCTCATCTGTCATATGCGTGCTGGTATCTTCTCCATCTTCAGCGCAACACATTTTCTTCTGTTCGATCGGAGCCATTTGTTCAGCTGTCTTACCCATATCTATTCTCCTTTCTTGTTTCAAGGATTATTGATTATTCAACCTAATCCGCTTCTAAATACCCTTATATAGTATGCAAACAAATAAAAGTCCATCTATTTTAATCAACAGGTAGTATATGTAAAATATTATTTTCTATTCTTTTTATTAATAATAGCCAGAGTGAATTATTTCAAAGCGGCTATGACAACTCCCAAAAAACGCATTACTTACTTATTATTATGCGAATAACAAATCTAACTTCCTGCTTTTTAGGAAAAGTATCTTTAGCATCGGAAATTTAATTCATTGAGTAAAATACATGTATTTTACTTTGAAACGTAATATTTTATTAAAAATGAGAAAACATTCTTATTATGAATATTCTTGATTCAATAGGTGATAAATTAAATCCATTCTCTTTTTATTCTCAAAATCTAATTGATAAAAATGGTATATATTTAGCTTTATTGTACAAGTTATTACATGAAAACCAAATCATCTATAGTAATAGGAAAACGCACTTTTTTCAGCAGAAAAAAGTGCGTTTTCTTTCCATACCTAATGATAATATAACTATCTTTACTTAAAATTATACGCTGTTACAATCTTCTCTCTATTCATAGACAAATCATTAAAGTATTCATACAGATTAATGCCTAAATAGGACCCAGAAATATTATATACTTTCTCATAACCTAAGTTATTTAGAGCCATTACCATGTTGTAGCTTCGTTGACCTGACCGGCAATGTATATATACAGGTTCATCTTTCGGAATTTCTGTTAATCTGTCTCTAAATTCACTTAAGGGAATATTTATTGCATGTTTTAGATGACCAGCATTGTACTCTCCTTTTTCACGGGCATCAATGATAAAAGCATGATTCTCCACTAACTCACGTACACAGGAAACCCTTACTTCTTTATATCGGCCTTCTAATTGATTTAATGCTACAAGCGCTGCATGATTAACAACATCTTTTGCCGTTCCCAGCATTGGAGAATACGTTAATTCAAGTTCTTTTAAATCATCTAAAGTCCCATTCATCGTGATTATCGTTGCAATGACATCGATCCGTTTATCGACATTACCTTTTCCAATCGCTTGTGCACCTAAAATCCGCCCTGTCGGGTATTCATATACTAATTTAAAATGCATTGGATTACTATTTGGCATCAAACCTACTTTATCTCTAGGCATCACATAGACAGAATCAGATGATATACCGGCTTGTTCCGCTGTTCTGACATTTAAACCAGTGGAAGCTGCATTTAAATCAAAAAGATGAATAGAGGAAGAGCCAATAACCCCTTGATTCCTGCTTCGAATTCCATACATATGATCTGCAGCTGCTCTGGCCTGCTTCTGGGCAGGTCCCGCCAGTGCTAACCTGGCCGGTTTGTGTAATAATCGATGGTATACTTCTATGGCATCTCCGACTGCATAAATATTTGGATCACTTGTAACGTAATTCGTATCCACTTTGATGGCGCCTGTTTCACCGATTTGAAGACCTGCTTCTTCCGCTAAGCGCGTTTCTGGTCTGACACCAATCGCTAAAACAACTGCCTCTGCTTTTATCCTTCTTCCAGAATTGGTCTCTACAAAACCAGCATCTATTTTTGCTAAGCCGTCATCTAAAATAAGATTGACTCCTTGGTCAACCATTTCTTTATGGAGAATCTGGGCCATATCGTAATCAAATGGAGGCATTACTTGACTGGCAAACTCTACTAAAGATATATGATAGCCTGCCAGCTTTAGATTTTCAGCAACCTCCACACCAATAAATCCCCTCCAATCACTGCAATATTTTTTATATCTTCTTGTTTTATGAAGTCATTCATATTTTCAATATCAACCACATTACGAACTGTGAACACGTTGGGATGATCGATGCCATCCAAATTTGGCCGAATTGGTTTCGCTCCAGGTGAAAGAACTAAAGAATCATACGGTTCTTCGTAAGTTCTATCCGCAATCAGATCTTTAATAGTAATTGTTTTTTTATCACGATTAATTTTCATAACCTCTTGATTTACTCTTGCTTCAATATTATATCGGTTTTTAAATATATCTGGATTCATTAAAACAAGATCTTGACTATCTTCTACAATTCCACTTAAATGATAGGGTAAGGAGCAATTCGAGAAAGATACATGCGGACCTTTTTCAAGCATAATAATTTCGGCATGTTCATCTAATCTTCTTACTCTGGCAGCAACGGATGCTCCGCCAGCAACTCCTCCAACAATTAATATTTTCTTCCCCATTGCTATCACACCTTCCGTTATTCTATTTCACCCTGCCAAGCCATCATGCCGCCAGTGATATTTATTACATCGTAACCCTGTTCAGTTAAAAAATCACATGCGGTGGAACTTCTGCCTCCGGAATGGCAAATCAAGTAATAATGTTCATTCTTGTCCAACTTTTCTAATGAATCTGCTAACTCCCCTAAGGGAATGTGTTTCGCTTCAGGGATTTTCCCCGCTGCTACCTCAATCTCTTCTCTAACATCAATTATGTTTATATGTTGGCACTGTCTTATTTTTTTCGCTAATTCGTTTACTTGTATACTTTTCATAACATCCTTCTCCATTTCTGCTTCCTCCGCGGGGTATACATATAGTGATAAAGACCCGTGAAAAACTTACTCTTGAAATGATAATAATTTATAACCGGAATCCGCAATCACTGTGAATGCTTCCATGAACTCATTCCGCCTTGTACATTCACAACCGCTTGAAAGCCTTTCCGCTTAAGAAATGATGCAGCACGGCTACTGCGCATTCCGCTTTGACAAATTAGAAATACTTCTCTATCTGAAACCAGCTCATTCCACCTGCTGTTTAGTTCGTTTAAAGGAATATTTTTCGCTTCTTTTATTTTATTTGCTTGAAATTCCCCCTTTGTTCGAACATCGATCAGCTGTATATCACTCTTTTTAAGCTTTTGCTTTAATTCCTCCGTAGTTATTTGTTTAATTCCCTTTCGTTTCAATTGATTGAGTATTATAACAAGCAGCACAAAAATCGCTATGATTGTATATATCATTTTTTTATCCTTCCTCCAATACATTTGGGGTAGTTCAGGTGCTTCGCAGTCCTTCACCTTAGCTGCGAATGCTTTATCATAATTGGTAAAAGGTAATTTATTTGTTTACACCACATCTATTTACCCCATACCCGTACGTGTATTATTATTACTTAAAAATTTTTGCTAAGATAGACTGAATTGCTTTGTCTATCCTAGCGGCTCTTCACTAATAAGTTGACTGCCTGGTCAACAAACTCGGTGGTATCTTCTCCTTCTTCTACTGCCTTTTGAACGCACTCAACAAGGTTTGAACTAACTATAACTCCCATTGTACGATCAATGGCAGTACGTGAAGCAGACAGCTGCGAAACAACATCACGACAGTCCTGACCCTCTTCCATCATTTTCAAAACGCCTCTAAGCTGCCCTTCTATACGTTTAATCCGATTTTTCATCTGGTTATTATATTCCACCATACATCGCCTCTTTCTAATTAATTTTATAAATCCCTCATATTTATCCAAGATTTCGCAGGTATTACTTTTTAAACTGGCTTTTGAGCAATGATTTGAATAACATGAGCTGTTCCACTATGAAAATTACCTTCACTGCGCTCCACTTCTCCCATAAAGAAATGAATCATTTTCCAATCTTTAAAGACTTCTAACACTTCTTGAGGGTCATATAGCATATTCTCTATTTTCGGACCGCCGCTCTCATAAGGTATTTGGTAAATAGAAAAAACCTCAGAGACATAATAGCCGCCTGGTTTAATAGACTCCTTCACATTTTCTAATACCTTATGACGCAGCTCTGAATCAAAGTGACCATATATACAAACTATTTCATCCCATTTATTTTTTGTCCAGTCAGCTTGATTTAAGTCAACCATTTCAGTATTAACATGCACATTTCGTTCATCGGCGAGATTTTTCAACTTTTTGATGCCTTCTTTAGACGAGTCCCATGCAGTGACATCCAAGCCTTCTTCAGCTAAAAATACTGCATTGCGTCCTTCCCCCTCGGCAATTGCTAAAACTTCGCCTGAAAACGGATGATTTTTATGCATCTCTTTCAAGAATTCATTCGGTTCTTTTCCGTACACATATTCATTTGTATTAAATTTCACATCCCAATGATTCATCTAATTACTCCTTTCTTCATCAAAGATACCATTACTCCTATAGGTACGCCAAATGTTTTAACTTATCGGGTATTAAAACGCTATAATAAGAATTTATTTTTTATTTAACATAAGCGGGAAATACTCCCCAGGTGAATATTAGAGAGTATTTCCTTTTTTAATTTTAACGTTTTTCTTTGCCATGGAAATATTTTTTAAAGAAGGAGATTACACATCTCTCTGTTATTCCTTACTATAAATCCTTCTTAATATCTTTATATCCTTCTTTTACATTAATGATATTTCTAAAGCCTTTTTTCTCTAACAGCCCAATTGCAATGGAGCTTCTAACCCCTGACTGACAATGAACGAATACTGGTTCATTCGTATCAAAAGGTACTTCCCTTTCTAACAATTTACCATGTGGTATATGCACAGCTTGTTTTAAATGACCTTGATTCCATTCACTCTCATTACGGACATCCAGCACATTTTTCTCTTCACCGGTGATATCTTTACTATGCACATGCTGAGAAATAACTTCATCTCCTGGTTTTACATATCCCTTTACAATGTCAAAACCAATTAATTGTAAGACATGCGCAGCATCTTGGACTGTTTGGTTATCACCTACAAGGTTAATGGGCTGATCATAATCTAAATACCAGCCGATTTGATTGATAAAGTTTTTATCAAACGGAATATTAACAGTACCATGTTGATGTCCGCCGTGATAGGCGCTTCGCGTGCGAATATCAAACGTTTGTAATGCTATGTCCTCCGCAGGATATACAATGTATGGTTTAAAATAGTCACTGCCATACTGATTAATTTTTTTCATTTGAGCAAAATGATGCGGCGGTTCCGGCTGGTCTGTTGTTAATACTGTAATAAATGTTGCTTCATCAAGTGCTTGAAATGCCCAGTTGTTTATTTTTTCATAACCTAATGTCGACATCGGAACTGCACCAAGTGATTTTCCGCAAGGGCTTCCGGCACCATGCCCTGGCCAGATTTGAATATAATCAGGTAAAGCTGTTATCTCCTGAATGGATTGATACATCTGTTTTGCACCGATTTCTGTGGAGCCGCTGACTTGTACCGCTTTTTCCAGCAAATCTGGGCGTCCAACATCCCCAACAAATAAAAAGTCTCCTGAGAATAATCCCATTGGTACAGAAGATCCGCCTCCTTTATCTATAAGCAAGAAGCTGACACTCTCCGGGGTATGTCCGGGTGTATGAATAACCTTTAGAGAAACGTTGCCAACATGAATTTCATCATTATCCTTAACGAATATCGTACCATCCGGCATATTTTTATAGCCTAAAGTGTCATCTCCTTCACCAGATACATAAATTCTTGTCTTTAATTTTGCTGCAATATCACGAATACCTGAAGCAAAGTCTGCATGAATATGTGTTTCTGCAGCATGCGTAATTGTTAAGCCTTCAGCTTCTGCCACTTCAATATATTCACGAATGTCTCTTTTTGGATCAATAACAATCGCTTCCCCTGTACGCTGGCATCCAACTAAATAAGAACTTTGTGATAAGTGCTGATCATAAAACTGTTTAAAAAACATAATAATTTCACTCCTTGGTTTTTAAATAAATAGATTATGTTTCGCTTTTTCTGTTTCACCGATATACGTACCTACACCGGCAAATTCAATTTCTGAGCGTAATTCTTCTTTCTTGATTCCCATGACATCCATACTCATCGTACATGCAATCAGTTTAATATCCTGCTCAATTGCTTTGTCTATTAATGCTGGCAAACTATCTACATTTTTCTGCTTCATAATAAAACGCATCATCCGGTTACCTAAACCAAGCATGTTCATTTTCGATATAGGCATGTTGACAGGAGTACGAGGTAAAAATAAATCAAATAATTTTTCCATCCCCCGTTTCTTCACTTTTTCTTTATTATTAAGCTTTAGAGCACTTAATCCCCAGAAGGTGAAGAAAATCGTTACCTCTCTGCCAGCTGCTCTTGCTCCATTAGCAATGATAAATGCCGCAAGTGCTTTATCCAATTCACCACTGAATAGTACAATTGTTGTGCCATTCGAAGTTTCTTTTATTGCCATATCCTTATTAATTTGTTCTTCTTTTTGGATAATTGCTCTAATATGCTTATTGCTTTTCTCTAATTCCACAATGGAATGACCCGTTTGAGCAGCCCAGCTTCTTACATCACTATGAAAACCAAAATCAGTAACTTTAACTTCTATTTGCTTCCCTGCAGCCATTTTTTGAACTTCCGCATTTAAACTGACAATTGGTCCCGGGCATTGCATGCCGCTATAATTAACAAGCTTACGATTATCTTGAATTTTTAATTCTCTCTTTTCCTCAGCAAGAGAACTATTTTTCTCAGCAAAAGCTGAATAACCACCATCTAAATTGACAACCTCAAATCCTTTACCTGCTAAAAATTCACTTGCCTTTTGACTCCTGGCGCCAGATTTGCAATGAATATAATATGTTTTATCATTTTCAGGATATTTGTGTTCAATTTCCGATAATGGAAAATTGTACGCATATTGAATGTGACCTGCTTCATACTCCGAGGTTTCACGTACATCTAATAATTGCCCATTCTCACCTAACTTCTCTAACTCTTCTTTTGAAAAGTCATTAATATGTTTTGCTTGATAGTTTGCCATAATAATCTCCCCTTTGTATACCTATAGGGGTATAATAACTGATGATTAAAGAGATGTCAAATACCATATAGGGTATTTTATAAGCTATAATTATTTCCTAATATTAAATAAGCAAGGGGAGAGACATACAAAAATATAATAAAAATTGACAAACTGGATTAGCAGCGTGCAGGAAATTCTGAGATTACTCTCCTCAACGAGAAGGTTTAACCTCACTACTTTATTTTTTCACCTTATTTGCATAACGTCTTTTTTTGATAAAACAAGGCTTGCATTATTTTTTCTGGGTTAAATCCAGAAATCCGTTTTCCATTTATAACAGTCTGTGGTACAGATAACCTTTTTGTTTTTGAAATTAATTGATACATTGCAACAGGATTCATATCCACATTCACTTCTTTATAAGGAGCTTCAAAAGAATCCAAAAAACTTTTTACCATGCTGCATACTGGACAAAATGTTGATGTATATATCGTTATAACTTGACTCATCCCTATTCCTCCTTAATTATTAGCTGTCTGCATATTTAAAAGATAAGAACAATCAAATAATATCCGTCCAGATTTTTAAGGCAGTGGCAAAGATTAACAATGCTAATATTGCCTGTAATATTTTGATGTTCATTTTTTTCCCGGTATTTGCACCAATTGGAGCAGCAATTAAGCTGGCAATTATCATGACAGCTGCCGGCCCGTATAATACCTGATCTGTAATAATTTTTCCTATAGCTGAACCGATAGAGGATAAAAAGGTAATTGCTAATGAGGAAGCGATTGTTACCCTTGTAGGTATCTTTAATATTACAAGCATAATCGGAACAAGCAGAAATGCTCCAGCGGCACCTACAATCCCAGCTCCCAGCCCCACAATAAATGCTGATATAACTGCAATCAAATGATTAAATTCCACTTGACTATTCTCTTTATCCTCTACATGCTGCTTCGGTACAAACATCATTACTGCGGCAATAGTGGCCAGCATGGCATATACCAAATTAATATTACTATCTGATAATAAATCAGAACCAAATCCGCCTATAAAGCTTCCAACTAAAACAGAAATTCCCATCGTTAATATTAAGGATTTATTTAGATATCCATCCTTTCTATATGCCCACATGCCGCCAATTGTTGAAAAGAAAACCTGAATAGCTAAAATACCAGCAACCTCTGATGAAGATAATGAGCCTACTCCAAGCAGTACCGGAATATATAATAAAAGTGGATAATTAATAATTGAACCGCCAATACCTAACATCCCTGATACAAACGATGCAATAAGCCCGATAAAAAATAATACAATAATAAAACCTAATTCCATTTGATCACCTGTTTTCCTACCAATACTAGCAGGCTGATTTCTTATAATCTTCTAGTAAAAGCATAATGTTTGTGCGATTACTTAAAACGATAAAGTGTGTCATCCCTTTGTTATTGGAAATTTTTCTTTCGTCCATGCTACATATCTGCCTTTTACGTTCAATACATTTTTAAAATTATTTACCTGTGTCAGGCTGTCAGCAACTGCTGAACGGGCATCAGAACGACAATTGCATCAAATAAATTTTTTTAGGTAATTCTTCAATTTGATCAACATGTGTGCCTAACATAATATGGTCGCACCAGCTATTCTTCCTTCTTCCCAAATTATCGCTTCACCAGTTTGTTGACAGCCAATTAAATAAGGTTTTTTGTGCTAAATTTTCATCAAAAAGGGAGCGAAAAATATGTCTTCTCTTTCATCATCTATTATTTTTCTTTGTCTGCAACTTCAAGGAATGATTCTAAATATCGGAATCCTTTTTGAATGGTTGGATCCTTCAATAAACGGTACATTCCATATAAGGAAAAATTAGCAGTATTATCATTCTGTTTGTACTGTTCATTTGTCTCCTTTATAACCTTGACTGCCTTATCCAGTGGAATAATATCATTTATTCCTTTTAATGCATATTCAACAGATGCTGTATCGTTTAAAAAGTCATTAACGAACTGAGAAACTTCATCAGCCTTCTTTAATAACGGGACTAATTTAGGCAATAAATGCATCAGTTCCAGAAGGGAAGTTAAATGTTCCTGGTTAATATGCAAGTTTTCTATTTTTTCTTCTATTTCATTACTAATAGTAGATAATGATTGTTTGTCTTCGATGACATTCTCAATAAAATCCAATTTATCATCCAGCTTCTGTACTCTTGATACAAAATCAGGGAGTTTTTGGACGAGATAATATAGAGCGTCTACCTGTTCCTTTTTCTCCAGTTCTTGTATTACATCATCCATCGTGGACTGCTTTTGAGTAGTGTCCAATTTTAAAACCTCCTTTTCATGAATATACTAATATTCATAAACTTGTATTATTTCACTACATCGTTCCTTTCAACATTCCATTCCAGTACATTATTGGCAGCAGATTTTTCTTCACAATATACATACTGCTTCTTTCTTTTGATTGGTCAATTGGAAAAGTTTCCTGTGGATTTTTATCATAATCAAATTCCGCCATCACTAATTTGTTGACACCTGTCACCAATGGACAGGATGTATAACCATCATATTTTGCTTTCATCTGTCTGCCATTCATAATAGAAAGAATATTTTCAGCAACTACAGGGGCTTGTTTACGTATAGCTGCTCCTGTTTTAGACGTTGGAAGACCAGATGAATCACCAGCACTAAATATATTTTGGAACGTTTTATGTTGAAGTGTGTAAGGATCAACATCCACCCAACCAGCTGCATCTGCAAGCGGGCTGGCCGCAATAAAGCTGGGAGCCCCCATTGGCGGCGTAACATGGATCATGTCATAATTAACTTCCATTTTTTTATTTGTTTCTATATTTTCAAAGACCGCTAATTTATTCTCCCCATCTATTTCAATCAAATCTGTCATATAAGTGGTTTCGATACCTTTTCGATCAATAACCTGTTCTAATGTTTTCGCATAGGTCGGAACTGCAAAAATATTACCTGTACCAGAAATAAATTGTATGTTTGTTTTTGCGCGGACACTAGATTTGTTGAAATAATCATCTGCCAGGTACATAATTTTTTGTGGAGCTCCCCCGCACTTAATTGGGGTGCTCGGTTGAGTAAATATGGCGTTTCCACCTGAAAAGTTTCTAATATTTTCCCAAGTGCTTTCCACGAACTCGGGTGAGTAATTACTGCAGACACCATTTTTTCCAATTGCTTCTTTCAGCCCTTTAACTCTGTCCCACTTTATTTCAATACCAGCTGCTACAACTAGAAAATCATAATTAATCTGTGAGTGTGCATCTGTTATAACTGAATTTGTATCTGGGATAAATTCTGTCACATTTTCTTTAATCCATTGAACGCCGTCAGGCATAAGGGTTTCCTGTTTTCGATGAGAATCTTCTAATTTAGATTGACCGCCGCCAACTAACGTCCATAAAGGCTGATAATAATGGTCCTCTGAAGGATCAATAATCATTATATTTTCTTTTAAATAAGGTGCATTTCGAATGATTCGAGATGCAATGGAAATCCCCGCTGAACCCGCACCAACAATAACAATTTTTGAAAATTTACTTTCACTCAATTTTTCTCCCTCCTAATTAGTCGTTTTAAAGATAGGTTGAAAAAATTCTACTTAATTAATCAAAGCTTCTCAGGTTACATTACTTTGATCAGCTTTATCTGAGAAATCGATTAATCATAAATTTGCTGTTATTATTATCCTACTATATAAAAACCTTTATAAATTATAGAAGAATGTTATGGGCCATAATATTTTATTATTCTTTAAAGGAAAAACCGTTTTCACAATAAAACCCGGTTTAAAAATACATTTGGCTCTTTAGGTTACATTGTCAATGCCAGCTCTAAATCAAGCTCTAACAGTACTTTCAAAAGGCATCAGACAGTATATATTATATTGTGAGTTAAACTTATCTCGACATCGGAAAAGTGCGAAAAGAAAATTTGACAAGCCTTATACAATTAACGATTTATTAATAGAGGATTCCATATTCTTTTCTCAAACGTATTAAATGGACATGCTCATGTAGATATCTATATTGGAAATAATCAGTTTATCTATGCAGACACAACTACTGGTGTAGCTGCTTTATCCTTACATATCTCTTACTAAAGCTCAGATTCTGATAATTATAAGGGTTCATTAATTTCACTTCATAAAAAAAATCTGTACCATTGCTATTTTCCTTCATAGCTGGATACAGATTTCCCCTGATATTTTCCTGATTTCGAAAAATACTTATTTTTTGTCTCTCCCCTTAAAAATACTATTTTGAGTATAACTGTACAAACTTTAAACTCATCCCATATTAACAGGAGTCATTTACATACTGCCTGTCCTCCACAATAGACTTTGGGAACTTCAGACCTTCTCTATATGTAAAAAATAATAGATTAAAAGTTAGATTTCCGATCTTTTAAAAATTGAGTAAATAAATTGATGCTATTTTTGGGAAATCTTGTTGTTCTTTTTACAATCCATAAATCTCTAGAAATAGTTATATTCGAAATAGGCATTTGTGTAACAGCCCCTAATTCAAGTTCATGCGCCACAGAAAGTTTAGGGATTATTCCAACACCAAGACCAGATTCAACGCCGCAGATAATTGCCTGGGTACTCCCAAGTTCTAAATAATGTCGTATTTCTTCCAAAACATTATTTTCTGCAAATACCGATTCTATAATTTTTCGCGCACCTGCATCCTTTTCCCTTAAAAGGAGCCTTTCCTCCGTTAAATCTTCTATATTTATCCTCTCTTGATTTTTCCAGCGGTGGTTTTTCGGAATTATCAGTATCAGCTCATCTTTGGCAAATTTCTCAATGTGAAAATCTTTATGCATAACCTTCCCTTCTACTAAAGCGATATCGATTTCAGAACTTTCTAATTTAGAGATGATGGTAGGTGTATTTCCGATAGCTAAACTAAATTCAATATTTCTGTATTTTTTTTGAAACTTACCTAACACTTTTGGCAGAAGATATTCTCCGATTGTTAAGCTGGCTCCAACATGTAATGTTTCCTCTTTATCATTAGATATATTGCCCATTACTTCTTGAGAACGTTTATAGTATTCAACGATTTCCTTAGCGTATGGATATAATTTAGAACCTGCATTTGTAACACGTATTGTACCGCCATCCCGATCAAACAAAGCAACACCATAATGATTTTCCATTTGTCGTATTTTACTCGTTACTGCGGGCTGCGTTACAAAGCTTGATCGAGCTACTTGGCTAATACTGCCCTGTTCAATTACCTTACAAAACATTTCCAAGTTATCTATATTCACAGTAATAACCACCTTTTCCATAGTGAGATTCAAGAAAAGACATTTTAAAATCATATTTGCTAAAATTCTTTATGTCTATGCGTATAATTAGTGTTAATACTCTTTAACATAATTATTCATTTATCTCACTATGTAATTTCTATAAAAATTTCTTTATCCATTTTTATTATTTTCTTACTGGATAAACATAAGCTACAAAACGGTTTGGAGCATTACTAACCATATGAAATGGTTAACAGGAAGTTAAAACAAGAACTATCGTGTCTTCCTGCAATCGTTTATTTCAGATTTTCTCCAGTTACCATAAATAAAGGGGATGTTTTTTAACATTCAATGCAATTAGTTTATCAATTATCATTCTCTCTATTAAAGGTTATTATATATTTCAGGAGAAAGGAATAATAAGCCAAAAAGTATGTATATGCCCTTCCGTATGGACGCCTATTTTCCCGTGGTGCCGTTCAATAATTTCCTTTGAAATCGCAAGCCCTAAGCCGGATCCCCCAAATTCACGTGACCTGGAAGTTTCTACACGATAAAATCTTTCAAAAATCCGTTCTTTATCTTTTTCTGGAATCTTTCTTCCAGGACCTGTTATAGAAATTTTATATTCATCAGCGTTTTTTTCTCCTTTTATGGTAATTGGCCCTGCGCCTTCATAATAACGAATGGCGTTATCTATTAAATTGCTGATAACCTGAGAAATACTTGTACGATTTATAACAGCTGTACCTTGATGGGCATCAATCTCTATATCAATATGCTTCTTTTTCAAGGACCACTGAAATATTTTAATTGATCTTTCAATGAATTCTTGCATATCTATTGGTTCTTTTTCGTAAAAAGAATATGCTTGCATATCGTCCCATTCCTTTAACTGTTCCATTTGTTCAACTAACTGTGTTAACTTTGACGATTCTGCATAAAGAGATTGGTATAATTTCTTATCTCCTTCCATGACTCCGTTTTGTAGGGCAAGTAAATAACCATTTAAGTTTGTTAACGGTGTACGAAATTCATGAGATAAATCAGATACAAGATTTGTCCTATGCTGTTCATTGGTTTCTAATTGTTGAACCAAATCATTAAAATGACGGATTAATTCACTTACTTCTCCATCTCCCTTTACATAAATGGAGCTTGGGTACTGCCCTTTTTTCATTTCTTTTGTAGATTGGATTAATTCTTTTAAAGGCTGGATCATTTTTTTTGTTAAATAAAAATGAATCAAACTGCCTACAATAACAGCAGAAACACTAAACAACCATAAGTATTGAAAAAGCGTTGCTTGGAATTGACTCTGCTTTTGAGCAGTCATCGAGGTTAGTCCATCTGCCAGCGTACAAGCTGTATTATAAATTGCCCAGCTGCTAAACATTACAAAAGCTACAATTATGATGATATTGATAAATGTCAATTGAAATAAAAAACGTCTTGGAAGAAAACTCCTCCCCCATTTATTCTGTAACAAATTTATACCCCATTCCTCGAACTGTCATAATACGCTTTGGAGATGCAGGATTCTCTTCAATTTTTTTACGCAACTTTTTGATGTGGGCATCAATGGTTCGGTCGGATACTAATTTATCTGCATAAGGATATAATTGCTCCATTAAACTTTCCCTGGAAATCACTATATTAGGATTTTCCATAAAATAGTACAAAAGATGAAATTCATGCTTGGTTAACTCTAATTGCGTATTAAATAACAATACTTCCCCTTTTCGAGGCTTAATACAAAGCCCATTGTAAGCAATTTTTTGGCAAAACTGTCCTGTACGGCGAAGAACTGCTTCTATATGAGCAAGAAGCTCATCCGGGTCAAAAGGTTTTACTAAATAATCGTCTGCTCCCATCTTTAACCCATTAATCTTATCTTCTGTACGTGATTTGGCTGAAAGCATAATAATAGAAACCTCATTACGTTCTTGTTCACGAATCCACAAACAGAATTCTTCGCCGCTTAACTTTGGAAGCATAAGATCTAGAATAATAAGACAAGGATGTTCCGTTAAAAAAACCGCTTTTGCCTCTTCTCCGTCTGCAGCTGTAAAAACTTCATAATCCGCTTTTTGTAGATAAATACGGATAAGTTCACGTATCATTTTGTCATCCTCAACAACTAATACTGTCTGCTTCATCCCCATTCCTTCTTTCTAATCTTTTATAAAAAATTACTTCATTTTCTCAAACTCTTGAACCATAAAATCATAGTTCAAAGAACCAAAGGCTTTAAATGCCACTACTCCATTTGAGTTTATCATATATGATGTGGGTATTGGTTGAATCATATATTGTTCGGCGACTTCTATTTTCTCATCCAGTAAAATTGGAAACGTTAATTCGTATTCATTTACAAAATCCTGCACCTGCTGCAGATTATTTTCTGTCTCTGTTAAATTAACTGCTAAAATAACAATATCCTTGTCCTGATAAAAGGCTTCCATATCCGGCATTTCCGCTCTGCATGGCGGACACCACGTCGCCCAGAAATTAATCATTACTTTTTTCCCTCGGTAATCAGATAACTTCACTGTTTCACCTGCCAGCGTCTGGAGTTCAAAATCTGGTGCCATATTTCCAACCTCCAGACCGACTTCCGTGTTTTCTCCTGCCGCCGAGTCCCCCTCTTCATTATCTGCTGCTTCTAATTGCTCTCTCACGTCTTCCTCTACACTGCTATTCTCTTCTACAGGCACAAATTCATCCGTGGATTGTCTGCTGGAATCTATAAAATCATACAGTGCCCACCCAATCATTCCTACAATAATCATAGTGAAAATCCATTTTTTCATTACAACGCTCCTCCTCTTAGCCTAACCTAGACAACCAAGTATCCTCTACCAAATCAAGTAAAAAACCTGAAATAAAAGGCATCCATCCAAAGAACAAAACAATACCCATGATAATCATCATTATTGCTCCAATTTTCATAATGATATTACTATGCCGGACAATCCACCTTGTTTTTCCTATAAACAAGGTCAGAACAAGAAATGGAATTGCAAAACCGATAACATATAAAAAAGTGTAGAATATTCCCTGACCAGGATTGCTTGCAGCTAAAAATAATATAGACCCAAAAATCGGCCCAATACAGGGTGTCCAACCGGCAGCAAAACCTAACCCTACAAAAAATGTGCCGACATATCCCGCTTGTTTTTTTCTTGAATGAAAACGATGCTCTCTCATTAAAAAAGGTATATTTATCCATCCTGCTATAAATAAACCCATAATGATAATAAAAATACCTGCTATTCTTTGTATAAATAATCCCGAATCTCCAAACAGCAAATTCTGTACCCATTGTCCCAGAAGAGAAGCTCCTGCTCCCAAACTAATGAACACCAGCAAAACTCCTAATAAAAAAAGCAAAGAATGAGCAAATAGTTGACGAAGAATTTGAACATTCTTGTTTCCCTGTAACTCTTTTACACTAATTCCAGTTATGTATGACATATAGGCTGGAAAAATCGGTAATACACAGGGGGATAAAAAAGATAATACGCCTGCCCCCATTGCTAAAAACATACCAGTAAGCAGCATTGTATCTGCTTCAATCATACTCATTGTTTAAACCCTCGCTTTGTTTTATAGAATAAATTGGATAATGCTAAAACAATAATAAAAAAGATACTAATAAACCATGGGTCCATCATATAACCAAAAACCGTTACGAAAGGCTGCATGAAAGATAAGGTTATTATACCGAGCGACCAGCTGCCCAGGATAATAAGCAACAATAATTTTATTTGAATCCGTTCCCTGAGGAAAAAGTATAAAATTATTAGAACAGAGAGCAGTAATAAGTATCCGAATGCATATACATTATCTTTTAAAATAATTTCAAGAAATTCGTATAAAAAAGAAGCAACTAAAAATACATGTACAAAGGATTCCATAAAAGGACACAAATCCAATTTCTTTTGTTTATCCTTATAAATCAGCATAATAATACTTGCAAACACTGCAAAATAAAAAGCCATTGAATTAGCAGGATAAGCCAGTATTGTTAATGGATCAGACAGGAAACTGGAAAGATTTAGTATGATTTTCCCTGCCCACATAAAGAGAACAAAATTAATTAGTTGGGATACGATTTCTGCTATATGCTTTTTCTTCATTTTTATAGGCAGGTTACTCATGATATAAAATGAAAGGCACCCTACCAAAAAGCTGGCAGCAATGATTCCTGCCGCAATTAATTTACTTGCTATCACCATTCAGATACTCCTCCATTTCAAACGCTCTCCTTTCCTATCGTACTTGTTTAATGTGAAAATTTGATGAAAGGATTTAAAATAACTTTTCATAATAAAACGGGTCTAATTTTTTTAGTTTCAGCAAAATGTCTGCAATAAAATAAGTAAACTCAAATGCGTGTAGTTACTGTGAAATATTCTGTGAAAAGGTTTCAAACATAAAAAATACCTCTTTAATTTAGGTTAGTTAATTTATCCATACCCGCTTTCAAAACAAAACCTAAATTTACAGAGGGAACCGTTCCAACGTATTTATCTTGGGTGATTCTTTTTATAATCAAAATAGGGGTGCTGCATAATCAATTAACTGATTATGCAGCACCCCTATTTTTTATTTTTAATGATTTATAATTGTCTTTCTGGGACACTTAACACTTCAGCAAGGCTTTCCACATATTTTATTGCTGTTTCAGCTGCTATACTTCCATCCCCGGTCGCTGTTACAATTTGCCGAAGATTTTTTGCTCTAATATCACCAGCAGCAAAGATTCCAGGGATTTCTGTCTCCATATTTTCATTGGTAAGAATATACCCTGTATCATCTGTAATACCCAATTCTGTAAACGGGTCATTTAATGGAAGCATCCCAATATAAATAAATATCCCATTTGTATTAAAGTCATAGACTTCATCAGACTTCATATTTTTTAAAGTAATACTGCTTACTTTTCCATCTGTTTCATTAAATTTTTCTGGAACAGTATCCCAAATGAAATTAATTTTTTCATTATCAAATGCGCGCTGCTGCAGAATTTTTTGGGCGCGAAGCTGATCACGTCGATGGATAATAGTGACTTTATTTGCGAATCGAGTTAAATAAACACCCTCTTCAATTGCAGAGTCTCCTCCACCTATAACAACGATATCCTTCTCCTTAAAGAATGCACCGTCACATACTGCACAGTAAGATACACCGCGCCCTCCAAGCTCTTCCTCACCAGGAACACCAATTTTTTTGTATTGGGCTCCAGTCGCAATAATTAAAGATTTTGTACGATATTCTTTTTTTCCAGCATGGATAATCTTATAACTTCCATGATTCTCAATGGACTTGATATCCCCGTATGCATATTCTGCTCCGAATTTTTTTGCATGCTCAAACATTTTATTCGATAAATCGGGTCCTAAAATATGCTCATATCCGGGATAGTTTTCCACGTCCTCTGTATTTGCCATTTGACCGCCAGGAATTCCTCGTTCTAACATTAAGGTATCTAAATTTGCACGAGACGCATAAACAGCTGCTGTCATTCCAGCAGGTCCTGCACCGGCAATAATAACATCATACATTTTTTCTTCAGACATTTAATTTCCTCCTTAAATAAAAAATAAGTTCATTCATCCCCTCTTTCTAGAGAGGCACTCCTATGAATGTTTCCTAAATAAAATCTCTCGTTTATTTTATATTCAATTGAATAATTAAATATAAAATAAAAAAATATACTGTCAACATGATTGCTTTATTTAGTAAAATAATACTGTGCTGACAACTAAAACTAATCCTGCAATAAATTGAATTAATGTTATTTTTTAGAAGCTGCCAAGATGGCAGCTTCTATCTTATTAATTAACGTAAAATAATTATTTCTAATGACTTACGTTTAAATATTTATCCCATTCATAAACACTGTCTTCCATACTGAAAGCTGTAAAGCCATTTTCCTTTAGCTTTTGTGCCGCCATAGCAGAAGCTGCACAAAATTTCCCCCGGCAGTATACAATAATTTCATTATCCTTTGGTAATTTTTGAAGATATACATCTAAACGATCCTCTGGTACAGAAATAGCCCCTTCAATATGCCTGTAATTAAATTCTTCTTCTGTTCTTAAATCTAAAAGTGTAATATTATCTTTTTCTAATTTTTCATATAACTCTTCCAACATAAGTACGTTAACATCATCAATATTCTCTAAAAAATCCCTTTTTATTTGATTAATATCAGAAAGATGATTTTCACTAATCTTCCATAAAGAATTTAAAAAATCAGCAACGGAGTCATCGGAAAGTGAGTAGTATGCATAAGTCCCTTTTTTTGTAAACTTTACTAATTTAGAATCATTTAGAACTTGAAGATGACGGGACACATTTGCAATGGCCATCCCGGAAAGTTCAGCCAGTTTTTCCACTGTTTTTGGTCCATGTGTTAATAAACTTAATAATTCAAGACGTTTATCACTAGAAAGGCTTTTCCCAATTCTTGATAACTGTTTATATAATTGATCTTTATATTCTGTTGCAGATAATAGAGATTCCCTCATACTCATCACCTTTTCATGAAGTGTATTTAAATTGATATTAGATTAAAATAGAATGATACAGCCAAGTATAAATGTAAATTTCACCATATCAACTATTCAATTGTTTAATTGAATTATATAGTGAAAAAGATTTTTAGTCAAGTGTTACCTCAGCTTTACCGCGTTAATAAGAGTTTTTTTAATAAGTACAATTTTTCTAAGAAAATTAAAAAAAGTTTTTCGTTGTATTCTTACAAAGTGAGAATGAATTAAAGTTGATTTAACATATACTCTAAAATTTCATAGTCCATCCATTACTGCAAACAAAAATAGAGACTTCCATTCTTCCTGTGAAGTCTCTATTTTAAAACTCTTAGATTTGCGCCCTGGCCTGCTGAATCAATGACTATGCCCATGATGGTGATGCTCTTCCATCACATACTCTGCCTGACACATAATTGTATCTTCATGAGGATGCTCCCCTGTTTCTACTTGAATCGTGACATGACCGATATTCTCTTGCTCCAATTCATGCTCAATTTTCCGGAGCAGCTGCTGACTTTCTTCCACAGTCATCTGGCCATCGACAATAATATGGCAGGAAAGCACATTCTGTCCGCTGGTTACACTCCATACATGCAGGTCATGAATTCCCTCGACACCATCTATATCACTCATTTTTTGAACGACATTTTCTAAATTCACGTTGGCAGGGGTCCCTTCCATCAATACATGGATAGAGGCTTTCGTTACCCGCCAGCCGCTTACTAAAATAAGCAATGCTACCAGCACACTTGCCACCGTATCTGCCCAAGTCCATTGAAAGAAAATGATAAGAAGTGCTGCAATAATCGCACCTACTGATCCTAATAAATCACCTAAAACATGAAGGAAAGCAGCTCGCATATTCAAATTATTTTCTGTATCTCCGCCGCGCAGCATGATAAATGCTACAATAATATTGACAAGTAAACCAATAACAGCAATGATTAACATTCCCGTGGAAGCTACTTCCGGCGGATCAAACAATCGCTGATAACCTTCATAAAAAATATAGATGGATACAATAAGTAATGTGGCACCATTGATGACCGCTGCCAGTATTTCAAAGCGCTTGTATCCATATGTCTTCCCGTAATTGGCAGCTCTTTCTCCCAATTTAAAAGCAATTAATGCAATTAATAAAGAGATGGAATCACTCAGCATATGTCCCGCATCGGCTAAAAGAGCTAAGCTGTTTGTCAGCAAACCTCCAATAACTTCTATAACCATAAACGCCGTGATAACAAGAAAACTAATCAGCAGCGTCTTTTTGTTTGCACCATGTGTATGATCATGGCTGTGATGATCGTGTCCCATGCTAAAACCTCCTTTATGTTTATATTCATATATACGCATATAGTTCGCTTGCAGAAATCTTCCGCCTGCCTTCTAATTTAAGAAGTACCGCTATTTTTTTGGATATATCTTTTCATCATTAGGTTAGTATGTAATCATATACAAATATTAAAACGATTACTTTTATAACATCAATGGTTTTGATACTAACTATGACAAGCATGGTCTATCATTTGTTTTAATATCAGCATAACGTGCTCATCATCATGAGAATAGTAAAGCGTGGTTCCTGCCCGGCGATATTTCACAAGCCGAAGATTCTTCAAAAATCGCAATTGATGAGATACGGTCGATTGCCTGATATCCAACGTATCTGCAATTTCATTAACGGAACATTCTTTTTGAAAAAGCAGATGAAGAATTCGGACTCTTGTCGGGTCTCCTAATGCTTTAAAGGTCTGTGTAACGATAAATAATGTTTCTTCATCGATTTCCTTAGAAGGACTATTTTCAAACTCCAGCTCTTCCATTGTTTTATTGGCCTCCCTTTTAACTGTTGTTACTTATTAATTTGCTTATATGAACATATTAACATATAACCATTTAACTTTCAATGAGAAGCCTTTTTGTATCCTTCTTTTTAGAAGGCATTAAATACAAAAAGGCAGCTCCCATCACCCATTCAGCAAATTCCCTGTTTTCAGCAGGTGGTGATATGTAGCACCTACCATCCCTGAGTGATTTTTAAAATAACAGGTGTTGATTTCTAACCAATCCTCATTTAATTCATATGCTTTTAACTGTGATTTTAATTCACTAATAAACGAATCACGATTAGAAATTCCTCCTCCTATTAATATTTTTGCTGGATTAATAATATAAAAAATATGATATATTAAATTCGCAATATGATCATAAAACGTGGATATAATTTCTATTGCGTCTGCATCGCCCTCATCAAAGGCTTGAAACACCGCTTCTCCAGTTACTTGGCTTAGCGGAATTTCTTTTACAGATGAAAATTGTTTTCGTATAACTGCCATCGTAGCTTTAAGATTTAAGGAATTACTGAAAAGGTTCGGTGTTTTGTCCGGGCTGGTTTTCATATATCCAAATTCACCTGCGCGGTGCGAGACACCTCTATATAACTGATTATTAAGAAATAAGGCTCCTCCGATGCCGGTGCCAATGGTCATACAAACAAAATCGGTATCCTCCCGAGCATTCCCCAGCCATTTTTCTGCATAAGCCACGCAATTAACATCATTTTCAATCGTAACAGGAATAGACAGCTTTTCATCCAGATAGGATTTCATATTGAAATGATCAAAATCTCTATATGCTCCACCATTTTCAATGTAGCCGCTTTCCGCATCAATAAAGCCTGGAGCGCTGATTGCCAGCCCATTGATTTCGTTGTATTTAGAAGAGGCAATCTCTACAATCTTGTCCAGTACAAAGTTACCGTTTGTATTTTTTGAAGAGAATAATTCTACTTCTAATATATCTCCCTGTTCATTTAATATGCCATATTTTATTTCCGTACCACCTATATCAAATGCTAAATACTGCTTCATTATAAATCCCCCAATATGAACTTATATCAAACGATGCTATTCTACAATTTTGTAATATAATTACTTCCCCTGCAAGTTCCTTATACATTACGAATAAATTCTTATTGCATTTCTTGCTTCTTTTGCTTGATACAGAGCCAAATCCGCCCTGGCAAACCACTGCGAGATATCTACTCCCTCTTTATATACCGCCATTCTTTCCCTGGTGCGAAATGCGTTTAGAATACATCACTGCCGTACCAATCGCGAGAAATATCACATTCAGAATGCTTAGTACGGCAATAAACCTCCAAATATAGATTGGAACAGACGTGCTAAGCAAATCCGTCCGGACAATAATAAGGCTGAGAAGGCATTCTATAATAAAAGTAAAAATCACCAGCCAAATGGATAATTTATAATGAAACCAGAGCCAGTCCTTATCCAGCCTTGCATATTCCTTTTCAATTTCAGGAATACTGGTGGCATTTTTTTCGTCTGGATCTAACGTTATTGTATTCTGTCCCATAGCTGCCCTCACACTTTAATTATCTTTTTCTGCCATGAAGCAGGTCCAACGTATATGAAAAATTCCATTAGATACTAAGAAGCTATCACGCTTTTCACTAACGTCTAAAAACTGCAGAGATAATGATAATTTAGTTTATTTTAATCAAATTAGTTCTTATTTCATATTAGCATATATGGAAAAAATAGTTGTAATTTTTGTTTTTTATCCAGTGATTCAAATTAAAAACAGCCTTTATACTTTTTGTTGTTGAATTATAAAGACTTTCTTTGAATTTCTCTAAAGCTTCTAGAATTTTTTATACATATCAAACTGCAGAAGCATTAAAACCATTGGGAAGCTATCATTAAAAAACAATGAACTGCAAAGCAAAACCATTTGTCAGCGGATACGCTTTTTGTTGCGCCGCTTTACCAGCTTGGAAATTAGTAAATAAATGACAATTCCTGTGCTCGCACCACCACTATCAATCAAGACATCTCTCACCTCTCCGGATCTCCCGGGGATAAATAACTGATGCACCTCATCTGTGATGGCATACAGAATACAAATCAACAAGGCAATACCTATACCTCGCTTGCCAAATACACCGCTTCTTCTTAATCCGTTCAAAACGAGAATGCCCAGTATTAAATAAGCAAAAAAGTGCGCATTTTTTCTAATGATATGATGCAGCTCTTCTATATGGAACTGGAATGAAGAAGCAAGATTCTCCAAGGTGTTTATAATTATTTCGGTAATTCCTGAACTGAGTTCATTGGAAATGGCAGCAGGCTGATGGGATAAATAAAAAATAAGCGCCATCCAAAATATCACTGCCGCCCAGGAGAAGATTTTGTACATGTAACTAGCTCCTTATATATGTGTTTTATCTGCATGAAACATGCACTTATTCAAGTGGCACCTTTCTAAAGCGTATCAGACGGATACTACTCGCTTCTTATGTATGAGAAAAATAATAAATGGTAACCCCTTTAAGAAAGGAATTATTTCCCTTAAACTTTCTATAATAATGTTTTTACAGAAACCTTTTGCGCACTCCAGCCAAGGCTTTTTGCCCAAGCCCGCATCTCAGACTTTTCCAGCCTATCTTCGCTTTCATAAATAGTTCCTAAAAAATTGGCAAATCCGCTTAAGCCGCCAACATCATCACATACGGAGATACCTTGTTTATGAATACAAACTGGTTTATGCTTATCCAAAACCATTGCTTCTGCTTCCGCCAACTCCTCTTGATCTATCAAATTTCGATGTAATAAATCCGCACAATCCTCATATTTGGTGATTTTTACCGTCCAATCATCTCCAAAATCATACTGATAAATGAGTTCATCTGTTACGGGAAACAATTCATTGTCCTGTATTTCTTCCGTTTTCGCAGCGATTACCTTATCCACTTCCAGACGCTCCAGCAAGTTTTCTACATCCCCCTCTAAAGTAAACGCTGAGCGCATTTCAGCAAGAGTTAATTCAACTAATGGCGCTTTCCGGATAGTTCTCATTTCTGTATCAGGATTTTGCTTTTTCCGTTCCAGATAATCCGTAAATGATTCTTTCACTTCAATCATTGTAAAATAATTTAACATTTCCTTCATATCCTGCTTCGCTATTTCCGGCTGCTCCAGTGTCCCCTTATATATGAAAGGCCCTGTATACTTCTTCCTCAACCATGTATGGATACTTCCACTTTTATAATCTTCGTCCCAAAAAAGATCACTTTCTGCTTCAGAAGGAGGTTGAAATAGCGTACCTACTAAATCAGACCAGCCCTTTACCGTGCCTCCGGTCAGTTTCTGAAATACAGGATCAGGAAGTTGAAATTTGCGCAGATGCGCATTTTGCCATCCAAATAGTTTTTGAATTGCATAATGAAGGTTGTGCAGCGGCATATCAGATGGAATCAGAATGTCTCGGGATATTGATCCACCAGTTAAAGTCTCCCCATACCGATTCAGCATTCTTTTTTCATAATCCGACAAATAAGCGTCTGTTAATTCCAGATGCAGACGTACGGGGGTAAAGTTTTTATTTGACTTGTCCATATTATTTTTCCTCCTTCTTTTAAATAGATTAAATTATATAGAGAGCTCTAATATTAACGCTTTTCTATCATCACATGATAAAATACGCTATCATTATGATAATAAAAAAGATTATTATTCCTGTAGGAGTTTTTAATAAATTCCCAATAATAACCAGATCCTTCATCACATGATGTCATTATAGCATTCACAAAAGGAACGTTCCTACGATTGTTATTTATTTCAGGGTCATAAGTATATGGTGAAGAAAATTAAAGAGCACCATACCTCGAACAAGGCCTGTTTATAGATTAACGGGTTTGCAATCTCTGCTATTCATATATAGAAAAAACGTTCCTATTTTCCCTAATGAATTTAGTAAACGTTTTGTTTCATTTATATTTGACTGTCATAAAGATTTCAGATGTATGAAACTTTTTAAGTAAGCATCTCTACAAAATAGCACAGATATTTATTCAAAGTCTTTACTTAGAATATCCACGCGTTCTTCAAAGGATACTTCGCGGTGAATCTCATGTAACATCCATACATACCCATAGCTGTCAGCAAACATTGCATTAGAGATGCCCATTTCTTCCATCCTTGTAACAGGCTGTATTTCTGTTGCATTCGCAGCCATCGCTTTTTCATATGTTTCTTGAATGTCCGGAACTGCAATATTGAACCAAAAAGATTGTGTTTCCCCTTCTTTCGGAGCAAATAATTGATATTCAGGATTCTCATCAAGCATGTGAAAACGCGTCCCGTAAATGGTAAATACCGCTTCATTATTTCCTGCTTTAAAATTTGTTTCTTCTACTACTTCTACATCAAAAATAGACTTGTACTGCGCTAAAGCTGCTTTGCTGTCTTTTACAACAAAATCAAATTCCACTCCGTTAATCATTTGGCATTCTCCTAACTTTTAATTAATTCCTATCTTCTACAATACGCTTGTTTTTATTCTACTTTGTCAGTACCTTTTCAGCAATCACCGGAGCACACAGAAAAACCAAATTTCTTCAGCGCTCACGCTTTAAGCAGATATAATGATTATTTTAAAACGTGATTTAATCTGGTCTAATCATGGTGTATCAGGAGCCACTATTCATTATAAAGTTTCCTTATTAATTTTGGTGATATTTTTTAAAAATATCACCAAAATCTTTCAGTGTATTGTCATTGTATGTCGTATTTAGCCAATCAAAAGCAAATTTCGCAGCTTTTTCAAATTCATTCGCTATGGTTCCTTCCTGAAAACGGTTGTCAGTGAATAAGGTTTTGGATAAATCAGGACTATCTTCTGCATAACCTTTCACACGTGCATCACTGTCTTGAATATGTGAAATGGTAACTAATGATTTATATAAATCAGCAATAGCCTCGCCTTCCTTTTTCTCAATATCTACGGAAATAGCTTGTCCTCCAATCGTAAATTTTATTTCAAGGTCCAGGTCAATCGTACCAGCCGTTTCTACTGTGACGTTCTGAATAGGATAGCGGTAGTAATCATAGCGATAAATATTCCGCTTACTGCTTGTTGCCTTTTCCCCATCTAAGTGGATGAGGAACGATTCGTAAAGCAGTATTCATCTGATTTCGATTTAATCAGAAAATGAATTTGTTCCCCTTCTTCATGCAATACGTAATCATCTGATTCCGTTTTATCGAAGTTATCCGGTTGAATAATTTTACCAATATCACTCAATCCTAATGCATCACTGGCAATCTTTTTAAACATGCAGTACACTCTCCTCTGATGGAACTTGCCTCAGCTGGATTTTATCATCCAGCATGAAAGGTTTGTTCTGTAATAAATTGTTCTTATAATGCTATATTAATCTAATCATCAAATAATAGAAATTGATTAGGTGAAAAATATATGAATGGCACAAATGGATAAAAAAAGAACTATTTGTTCCGTTCTTTTACTTATCCTACAGTGTTCTGTTGATAGTTCTGTCTTCATCTAGTTCTCCATTTACTTCCATTAAAATAACCGTTATCAATGTATGGTGGTTCAGTTTTTATTTCTCAATCATTCTATTTTGAGACAGCATACCATTCGCTGCCTTTTTCATCCCTTTACTCTTCCATCCTCGACAACACCGTCACAGCCTCTACATGTGTGGTAATTGCTATTGGAACGCAATTCGTTTTCCTCGTTTTCAGTATTGGAATACAATTCATTAAAAGATTCCTTTTTTTTATTTTTTCTCGGAGGTTTAAAACTATTTCCATCTAATGAATCGACTGTTCCAATTTTGTAAATAAATGTTAACTTATATGGATTGTCATTTCCTTCATTATCCACACCACCAACTATTACTTTCTCTATTATACTTTCAAAAACATATCGATCAAAAGTATTTAGACCATTTTCTTTTTCTAGTAATTTTCTAAATTCTAACAATCGTTCTTTAATATCTTTTTCATCATCAAGACTTGATTGTAAATAGGCTTTTCTTCGTTTCTTGTCATCGAGTTTTTTGATTGTCTTATTATATTTATCTTCATATGTTTCTTTATCTAGCCTACCCTCTATATGCATATCAATCAACTTATTTTTCTTTTTCTCTAAAGCTTCAATTTCTATCTCAATTTTAGAAACCTTCTCATATGCTGTATTTACACTTAAACTCTCTTCCATTCTTTCCAAAAATTCTTCTAAGACATCTTGATTATTATTACACATAAGACGATAACTTTCTAAAAATGCTTTTTCAATTATTTCTTCCTGTATCCCTTTACTCTCTGGGCAATATTGTTTTCCTTTTTTTGTACTAGTCATACAATGCCATATTATTTTATGATATGAACTGCCACCATGCCAACTTCGTCTCGACAATATGCTTCCACAATAAGGACATTCAAGCAAGCTGCTAAAAGCGTACTTACGACTATACTTTTCCCTCTTGCCACCATTTCTGTCTACTCTAAGTTTGTTCCGATTCCTGCGTGTTCTAATCTCTTCTGCTTTTTCAAAAATTTCAGCACTGACAATTGGTTCATGGTTATTTTTTATATAGTATTGATCTTCTTCTCCAAAATTACTTAATCTACGTTTTGTAATAGGATCAACTGTAAAGGTTTTCCCCATTAAAAGATCACCTTTATATTTCTCATTCTTAATAATACGAAGTATAGTTGCGTCTTGCCATTTTGTATTGCCTTTTTTGTTTTATGGCCTAAAGCTTCCAACTCTTTTGCTATCATCTTTCCTCCTGCACCCTGCACATATCTTTCAAATATATATCGTACTATTTCTGCTTCTTTTTCATTTATAGTAAGCGTTTTATCTTCCGGGTTATAATCATAACCAATGCAACCTTGAAAACCTATCAGCTCCCCTCTGCTCATTTTCATTTTTAAGCCTTTTTTTACATTAGCAGAGATATTTTCAACTTCCTGTTGAGCAACCGAACTCAATACTACAAGTAACAATTCTCCATCCATCGTAAGCGTATTAATTTTTTCATCTTCAAAGAAGACTGCAATATCTTTTTCTTTAAACATTCGAACGTATTTAAGCGTGTCTAAAGTATTTCTTGCAAAACGAGATATTGATTTGGTAATAACCATATCAATATCTCCATTCATACAATCATTTATCATTCTTTGAAAATCTTCCCGCTTAACCGTTTGTGTTCCTGTAATCGCTTCATCAGCATAAATACCAGCAAATACCCATTCCGGATTGTTATTAATTAAATCCTTATAATAGGTAACTTGTGACTTATAACTACTTAATTGATCCTCATCATCTGTACTAACCCGACAATATGCAGCTACTCGACGCTGTTCAATAGCTTTGCCTCGCCGATGGCTAAAACGGGAATTGTTTCCTTTTATAATTTCAACCTCTGACATTACAAATCCCTCCTTGGATTTTATTACCAATATTCTACGGCGATTTAAAATAAAAGTCAGCCTGTAATATCAGAGATAATATGATAATCTTTCATTAATTTACTTTTTGCCATTTTATATTCTTCCTCTGAAATTAACTTATAAGTCAGTAATTGTTTTAACATAGAAATTTGCATACTGTATTTAATCAAATTCTTTTTCATAAAAACCTACCTCCTCAAAGAATTTCAAAATAAAAAATCAGACGGCTGTTGGTACAGCTCCACGGGAATTTCACCCCTGCAAGTATTTCTTCCAGCCCTACTCATAGCTTGCGACGCTCCAAACGCTCGAACCATGACGGTAGGGGAGTATCATTATACTGCTAATGAGTCATCGCCAGTAATCCACCACGATTACATTAGATTCTTTGTTTATCGCTCGTTTCAGCAGAAAGTCATGGCGCAAGAATCAAGTAGCTCTTCATCAGCAGAACGTATCTGATTTTCCAATTTATAATGCATGAGATTAATCATGCTTTCTTTATCAAAGAACGTTAAAAATCATTCTCCCACTTTAAGTGACTGCTAAAAGAAAAAGGAAAGTTCCATATGCCACACATCTATTTTTTTAAATAAGAAATGCTGACTTTCCTTTCTCTCCTTCCTTTGCTATTACTACAAATAGAAAGAACCATTTTGCCAAAAACGAGTAAAAACCAAAAAAAGAAATCATAAATTGAACTTGCATGTGTTTGGTAAATGTTCTACATTTGTTAAGCTGTTACGATTAAGAATTTAATACTAATTGGCTATAACGTGTTTATGATATTATGTATTTAAAGGAAAGAATAGGTAGGATTGGAGGAATAAAACTTGAACATTCATGAATACATTAAATTTCTTCGCAGAGCAATCAATAATGTGGAAGAAGTGTATTTTGGAAACCAAAATTGGATTGATTCTATGTTAAATGTTCATAATATTAAATCTCAGGATAAAAAGCGTGAAAAGCTAATGCCATATTTGAGTATGCATAATGAGCGAGTTTTCTGTTATGAGCTTTATCATCAATTGCGTAAAATTATGGAAGAAAATAGGTTGAATGAAAAAGTGATTTTACAAGCTGAACTTCGCAAGGCTCAAGTAAGTGATGAAATCACACAATTATTTGGAGTAAATAGTACAGACGGAGTATATTACCCTGACTTTTTAATACATGAACCGGGTACATATGAAAATCAAGACTTAATTATTGAAGTCAAAGCTAATCCTAAACTTTCTACAACAGATATGCTAAATGATATTAAGAAAATTGATCAATTCATTAATAGATACAACTACAAAAAAGGAATCTTTTTAGCAATAAATGTGAATAAAGAAAGGTATAATCAACTAATGACAAATGATCATCTTCTAAATAGTTTAGAAGAACAAATTAATTCTAAAAATGAAATCTTACTTATGTTTAGAGAGTCAGCAAAGGAGCTGTAACTGCTAAACTAAAGTAGACCATTATTGCTTGATAAGAATGAACACTTTTCTTTGGGGATAGGCATGTAACAGGCTGTTGCCCCGTAGGGGCGGCAGCCTGTTACATGCTCGCCGTTCCGTCAGGTACCAACTAACTATTGCAATCTTTCATTTACTGTATAATACATGTTTGTACGATACAGAAATGGGAGGAGTAAGAAAGGTGGAAACATGGAAAGTGTATATGGAAATCTATCAACTAAAACAAGAAGGATTTAAAATACGGAGAATAGCTAGAAAACTAGGTATATCAAGAACAACAGTATATAAATACCTTGAAAAGTCTCCTCAGGAAATGGCGGAGTGGGTAGCTTCCACACAGACAAGAAAGAAGAAATTAGATGCCTACGAATTACTTATTCATACTTGGCTAACAGAACATCCAGATCTTTCTAGTGCTCAAGTTCATGATTGGTTAAAAGAAAGGTTTCCAACTCTATGTGTTGGAGAAAGTACCGTTCGTAGTTATGTCAAAGCACTCCGGGAAAAATATCATATTCCAAAGACAGAAATGAAGCGTGTCTATCAAGCTATTCCAGATCCACCAATGGGGCAACAAGCCCAAGTAGATTTTGGTCAGACGATACAGAAAACATCTCAGGGAAAGGAGAAGAAATTATATTTTATTAGTTTCGTGCTTTCGCACTCTCGTTATAAATACGTTACATGGCTCTCCCATCCTTTTACAACAAAAGATATGATTCAAGCTCACGAAGAGGCTTTTCAGTATTTTGGAGGAATTCCATATGAGTTAGCTTATGATCAAGATTCCCTTATCGTAGTAAGTGAAAATGAAGGTGATCTCATTCTTACCAGTGAATTTCAAGCATACAGGGAAGAAAGAAAATTAAAGCTCTTTGTATGTAGAAAAGCTGATCCAGAAAGTAAAGGGAAGATTGAAAATGTGGTAGGATTTGTGAAGAAGAATTTTGCGAAGAGCCGCGTATTTCACCATATAGATAAATGGAATGAATCCTGTTTAGCATGGCTGATTCGAACGGGAAACGGAAAAGTGCATAATACAACAAAAAAAAGACCGGTCGAAGTGTTTGCCCTAGAAAAACAACACTTAAGACCAGTCAACAAAAAAATTTCAATTTCAAATATCGATAATAGTATAACAAGAAATGTTCGTAAGGACAATACTATTATCTATCAATCGAATCGGTATTCGGTACCACTTGGTACATATAAAAAAGATAAAGAAGTTTTTATTGAAATAAGCAATCAAAACGAATTAATAATACGTGAAGAATCGAATGGAGCAATCATTGCCAAACACACATTAAGTATAGAGAAAGGGAAATTGATTCAAGATTCTCAACATACCAGAGACCGTTCTAAAGGAATAGCTGCCTATATAGAAACGGTATCGACGTACTTTGATGATAAGGAAATGGCTTCTGATTTCCTTCAGGAAATTCACCAAAGATATCCTCGTTATATACGAGATCAATTATCTCTTATTTTAAAGGTATCTAAAACAGTAACAAGAGAACGAAGGAACCAAGCTTTAGAAGAATGTGTCGCACGCAAAATATATAGTGCAACAGAGTTTAGAGATGTCGTAGAGTTTATCCAAAGACAAACGGATTCTCATCAAAGGCCTCCGCAAATAGAAGCTATCAAAACATTGCATGGTATGGATGATACGCTGCTTCAAATCAAGCCAAAAACAAGAGAATTGGATTCTTATATAGAGTTATTGAAAGGAGCAACGGTATGAGTCATTCAATAGAAGAAATACAACAACAGTTTCGATCGTTGAGACTCACAGAGACGGCAAATTATTTGCCATCTCTGATTCAACAAGCAGAGTCAGAAGATTGGACATATCAAGTACTTTTGACACAATTGACTGGATATGAATTAAAACGGAGGGATGAAAAATTAATCGAAAAACGATTAAAATGGGCTGCATTCCCTTCCTATAAGACGTTGGAGGAGTTTCATTTAGATGAGCAGCAATCACTCAGCAAAAGACAAGTAAATCAATTAAAGGAGTATACTTGGCTAGATCAACTCTATAATTTAATCGTTTTAGGACCGCCAGGTGTAGGTAAAACACATTTAGCCACAGGGCTGGGCATAGAAGCCATACAAAAAGGATATAAAGTCTCTTTTATTTCCATGGGGCAACTGATTCAAACATTAAAAACAGAAGAAGTTACTAGAAAATCACAAACGAGAATGAAACGAATTCGTTCCTCTCATTTAGTGATTATTGATGATTTAATGTTCATGGCAATGGATACACGTGAAGCGAATTTATTTTTCCATCTTATTAACGACCTTTATGATAAGGCTTCAATTATATTAACTTCTAATAAAGGACCAAATGAATGGGGAGAATTACTAGGTGATCCAGGGATTACAACGGCTATCCTAGATAGAATTTTACATCGAGCTGAAGTTATTCATTTTCATGATGATGATAGTTATCGAATGAAACACCGTTCTTCCATTTTCATGGAAGAAAGTGTCCAAATTTAATTAGCAAAAAGTGTTCATTTCTACTTGACGCTCACAGGAGCCCACGATCTCAATAAACCTAGCAAACTTGTTACAATGAAAAAGCTAAATATTAACTTATAATCATCATGGGCTGCAAAACTATCACCACTTCCTTTAATCACCTTTACAAAGTGGTGATAGTTTTAGCTAATAATAATCATTTGTCTTGTAATCCTCCAAATTGTCTCTTTTCTTATTTAAAACATTTCTGATTTGTTCCTAATACAACATTGAATTTTCTCAAAGCTTTCTTTATCAAATATCAACTAGGAAGAACGAGGATTAAAATGCTTAAGAATAAAAACCCTAAGTCAATTCAAATCTTAATATAGCTGTAATTAATTTTGTTTCTAAGCGTCTACGTGTATAATCATCTACTACCATTTGAGAAGCACCAAAATCATCTTGTACTAACCGTAACGATAGTTTATTTATATAAGGTTCATAATGTTTAAGCACTGCGTTTATAGCTTCTACCTCACCCTTTGAAGCTTCTGCAATAATAGAGAAAGGTAACAATTCATTTACTGAATTAAGAGAAATCAATTGATTTTGATCCATCATCATTCCCCTCCAATCTCTGTTTTAATTCTTCTAGTGCCTTCTTTCTTTGATATTGTACTGTGCTTCGAGCACGACCCAATATTTTTCCGACTTCCTTATCTGTCATATTCAAGAAGTAGGATAAAAGAATAACTTCTCGTTTTTTATCAGATAAGTGACAAAGTGAACGAATTAGTTCTTCATTTTTTAAAATGACTTCATATCCTAAAACTTGAAAATAATACCCTTCCAGGACATAATCATCAATAACTGCAAGTTCTTGAGGTTCAAAATTTGATAAAGTTGTAAAAGATACCTCTACTTCACGCTGGCGTTGTAATTGTCTTTGGATGTTAATGAAGCAGTGATAGCATTAATTCCTCCTCTTCCTTTGTCATTACTACAAATAGTAGTACATATTTTGCCAAAAATGAGAGAAGATCCTTATAAAGACAAGAAAAAACCCGAATAACAAATAAGTTATCGGGCTGTAATAAAGTATTGACTATTTAATCCATATCTATTATTAATTTGTTATTAGCGTCTAATATCTAGTAGAGAGCAATAAAGCAACCCTCTCTTATAACGAAGATACAGGTTGCTTTATTGTGTTATTTCAAATGATATTTAAATTAAATCTTCTTTTCTACTATACCTAGGTTAGGTATTTATTTAATTAAAATATATACACAAAACTTATTTCATTTTGTGCTTTTTTATCACTCTTAAGAATGAATGATACTTATATACCCGCTTATTATTCCTCTCCATTCTGCTGTGCTTTACCAGAAGGTGGAATATGACGTAATCGTGTTGCGGAAATAATTGCTGCTACTCCTGCAATTATAGCTGAAACGATAGCGGCAGTATTTAATCCACTGGTGAACGCATTTTGAGCCGCCATAATCAAAGACTCCCCAAGCGTTTCCGAAACATTAGAAGCTGAGACAATAGCACCATCAATACTGTCTGAAGCTGCTGCTGCAACATTTGGAGGCAAATCTTGAGGTAGTGTATCGACAATTTCACTGCGATAAGCTGCTACTCCAATACTTCCAATTACTGCGACCCCAAGCGAAATACCTAAATCATTAGCTGTTGTCGCAAGACCAGAAGCTCCTCCTGCTTTTTCTGGCGGAACAGAGCTAACTACTAAATCGGTAGTTAAGGCCATCGATGGAGCTACACCAGGATAGGTGACCACAAAACTTGCAATAACAAGTGCAAGCCCCGTACCAGCGTCAAGTTGTGTAAAGAGTATATAACCAATCACTTGAATTGCTAGACCTATTGCAATAACATTACCTGGACGAAAACGGCGTGCCATCATCGGTGAAAGCGTAGAGACTACAATCAATACTGCGGCAGCTGGAAGAATAGCAAATCCTGCCGTCATCGGCGAAAGTCCTTGTACCTGCTGCAAGTATTGAGTGAAAAGAGAATATACTCCACCAAGTGCTGCTGCCGAAAGTAAGAATACACTAAGCGCACCACTAACCGTACGATTTTTAAACAACCGAACATCTAATAAAGGTTGTTTTGCTCGTAGTTGTCGAACTACAAACCAAATTCCCACTAGTATACCTGCAACTAACAAAGTAATTGTTGGACCTACAGCAGCTTGTGCTGCAAATTGTTTAATGCTGTAAATTATCGCTAGCAATGTAGCAACTAATAATAGAGCACTGAATAAATCAAGCTTTCCACTATTTTGATCACGGTGTTCAGGTACTAGAATAGGTGCACCTAGTGCAACAACTAACATAACTGGTACTGCTACTAAAAATGTCGCTTGCCAGCCAAATACTTCTAAAAGCAGACCGCTTAATAATGGTCCAAGGGCTACACCGGCTGAAATTCCACCTGCCCAAATACCAATCGCAACCCCGCGTTGTTCAGCATTTTGAAACAGAACGAAAATCAGTCCAAGTGTAGCAGGTACCATCATTGCTGCTGCTAAACCTAAAACAGCACGCCAAGCAATCATCATGGATGGATCACTTGTTAATGCTGCCAATATAGAAACAACTCCAAACAAGATAGCACCTATTACCATTAATAATCGTTTCCCTACTCTATCTCCAAGAACTCCCATTGCGACTAAGAATCCTGCCATCACAAAACCGTATATATCAAGAATCCACAACAATTGCGTACTGGAAGGCCCTAAGTCAGCTGCCATACTGGGGGCAGCTAAGAACAAAATAGTTAACATCATGAACAGTAATGTTGAAGGTAAAACTAACACGACAAGCCCCCACCATTGTCGAGCATTTGCACGAGGTACTTCAGGATTATTAGAATTAGCCATGTTGCACACCTCCTATATTTGATATGATACTCACCCAATTGTTATTTTTTAAATCTTTCAACATTTGGAATTCCTCCTTCATTATGAAAGATATTTGATTTCATTTTCTATTATTGTGTAGAAAAATCTCTGATTGTTTTTTCATTTAATTTTAAGGTAGTTAGCCGATCGACTTCTATTCCATTTTTAAAAAGAATTAAAGTTGGAATACCTATCACGTTATACCTCTGAACAGCAAATTCTAGGTCTTTATCTACGTCAACATCATAAAACATGACATTTTTTATTTCTTCTGCTGCCGATTCAATAATGGGAGTCACCTGCTGACAACCTTGACACCATCCTGCCGTAAAGTTGAGTACAACAGGTTTTTCTTCCATTTTGACTAAAGTACAAAAGTCATCTGTTTTCAATTCCTTTAGCATAGAGATATCTCCTTCACCATGAAAGATAGTACCTTAACTTTAACCTCTATTATTGTGATGAAAAGTCTCGAACGACTTCCTCACTTGCTTCCGGTGCAGTTACTCTGTCTGCCTCTTCCCCGTTTTTGAAAAGAATTAAAGTTGGAATACTCATCACCTGATATTGCTGGGCAAACTCTAACTCTTCATCTACATCAACATGATAGAATGCAATCTCTTCTTCCAACTCTTCTGCAACTGATTCAACGATAGGAGCTAGCTGCTTACAGCCTGGGCACCAGTCTGCGGTAAATTTCAACACAACAGGTTTTTCTTCTGCTTTTACCAATGTGTCAAACTCATTAGCTCTCAATTCTTTGACCATTACAAATCCCTCCTTTCCTTTTCCTTGTTTAAAAAAGTTACTTTAAAGGATTCGTCTCTATAAATGTCTCTACATCCATGGCAGCCATGCAACCTGTTCCAGCTGCTGTGACAGCCTGCTTGTATCTTTGATCTTGCACATCACCTGCTGCAAACACACCTGGTATATTCGTATTTGTCGTACCAGGTTCAACCTTAACATATCCATTCGGGTAAATATTGATGGCTTCTTTCAAAAAATCGGTGTTAGGTATATGACCAATCGCTAGAAAGACACCATCTGTTTCAATAAGTTGTTCTTCCTGGGTTTCTTTATTCTTAACACGAATTCCTGTGAGCTGATTATCTTGAGAAAGAATTTCCATCGGTATACTGTTAAAAATCCAAGATATTTTCTCGTTATTCATTGCTCGATCTTGCATAATCTTAGAAGCTCGCAATTCGTTCCTTCGATGAATAACCTGTACTTCTTTCGCAAACTTTGTTAAAAATAAAGCTTCTTCCATAGCAGAATCTCCACCGCCAACAACAACCACTTTTTTATCACGGAAAAAGAAACCATCGCATGTTGCACAGGTACTTACTCCGCGACCAAGGTTTTCTGCCTCTCCTGGAATCTCCAACATTTTCGCCCGGGCACCAGTAGAAACAATCACAGATTCCGCTTGAATTTCACCGAGACCATCTGCTTCTAAACGAAAGGGACGACTTGAAAAATCTACTTCTTTTACTAAAGCCGTTTTAAATTGTGCTCCAAATCGTTTCGCTTGTGCCCGCATGGTATCTATCAATTCTGGTCCCATCACTGGATCAGAAAAGCCCGGGTAATTTTCGACCGCTGTTGTCAATGTTAACTGTCCACCTGGTTCTGGACCTTCTAAGATTAATGGTTCCATATTTGCTCTGGCTAAATAAATGGCAGATGTTAAACCAGCAGGACCTGTTCCTAAAATGACTGTTTTATACATAATCCACCTCTTCATTAAAAAAATACTTATATATTTTAAAAGGACATTCAGTGAAGGGTAAAATTTTCCTTCACTGAATGTTAGGCTATCAACCTAAACTTTCCTCTAAACCGTTTCAGCTGACGATTTAATATCAGAAAGAGAAACTTACAATACTAGGATTGCCTTATACGTTATTTCTTCGATGAACTTTTTGGCTGATCTGTTTTTGCATTCTCAGTCTTTGCTGATTCTTTTGGTGAGCAGCAAGAGCACGTTGGTTTAGCCATTTATATCACCTCCTTAAAAATAAGGTGTCATATGATAAACCACTCCTTATCCAACTTCTAAGAGCCGTTTAATCTCCTCTTTATTCATTTCAAACCCTGTCATACTTTTTCTTGTTTTTCTTAGACCTAAAATGGAGGATTGAGAAAAGACAATTCCGGGAACCACTCTAGCCCCTGTTCGACTTTTAAGCTCTTTTTCTTTTTCTGGCTGCTTGGTTAAATCATATTGTTTGTGTGGTATCCGATGTTTTTCCAAGAATTTTTTCAAGTCTTGGCAATCAGAACAAGTTGGTCTTGTATAAATTTCTAATTGATAATTAGCCATTTATCTCACTCCTTCCATTTGATTTATATTAAAATGAGTTACTCTTTTACTTCTAAAATAAATGGATATACATGAATTTCCCCATCAAATTTGAATTCTGCCCAGACTTTATACATCCCTGGATTTGTGAAATGAGCATTAAACGTCGTGGAATCATCTGACGCAGGGTGAACATGGATATATTCTTCTACCTCTTCATCTACAATCACCACATGACCTAAAGCACCAAGGTGTGTTTCCGGTTGTTCCCCTTGCATATCAAAATTCAAAGGAACCTCTTCTCCAGCTATTGCTTCCACTTCTTCTAAGGTCACTGTTTTTCCATCTACTTCTTTTGTCCATTCATTATCCGCATGTAAATGTGCTTTGGCTGTTTCTTCTGTTCCAACCTGTAATAGGTTTGGAGCAGGTGTATAAGCTTTGTTTTCCGGCACAATATCAACAAATGCTTGATACGTTCCATCTTCTAAGGCTTGATTAACTCGAAATCTTCCTTCCTCTTCTTTTTCAGGATGGAGATGATAATACTCTTCCAAATCGTTAGAGATCAGAATAAAATGCATTTCTTTTTCATGCTCGATAGCGAGTTCTGGTGCTGCTCCTGTATCATCTTCCAATGAGATGACAAGTTCTTCATTATCATAGGACACATCCGTTTTTACTTCTGAATCCGTTTCATGTCCATGCTCGTGCTCATGTTTATGGTCCATGTCTTCTTCCTCCTCTGAATTACTTTCTGTATTATGGTCTTCATGATCGGTCCCATCTTCTTGTGAAGCTTCATCATTATTATGCTCCTCATGCCCAGCCTCTTCGTCACTATGTCCATCGTGCTCCATTTCACCACTGGCCAAAGGATTGTTTCCTGTAATCACACTATATCCTGCAAAAACAATGACTACATAGACAATCCCTAGAGATACCCACTTTTTTACGGACATAATTATTGGCCTCCTTTTAGCTTTAATCGCTGTAATCGTAAAGCGTTAAGCACTACAGATACAGAACTGAATGCCATTGCTGCTCCAGCAACCCAAGGAGCTAATAGACCAATTGCAGCAACTGGAATGGAAGCCGAATTATAGAAGAAGGCAAAGAATAAATTTTGCTTGATATTACGCATGGTCTTTGCACTGATTTCCACACTGTCTGCCACGCTGTTCAAATCTCCACGCATTAATGTTATATCTGCTGCTTCAATCGCTACATCTGTTCCCGTACCAATTGCCATCCCGATATCGGCTACAGCTAAGGCAGGTGCGTCATTGACACCATCACCGACCATCGCTACTTTTTTATCCATATCTTGTAGCATTTTAATTTGCTCTGCCTTTTGTTCCGGCACTACTTCCGCAATCACATGATCAATATCAACTTGTTTTCCAATAGCTTCTGCAGTCCGTTCATTATCCCCTGTAAGCATAATGACCTCTAAACCTAGTTGATGCATACGGTGAATAGCAGCCTTAGACGTTTCTTTCACTGTATCAGCAACCGCAATGACACCAGCTAATTGGTTGTCTATTCCAATTAACATCGCTGTCTTACCTTCTGATTCTAACTTTGTCATTTGGTTTTCCACAGAATCAACCGTTATATTTTGCTGTTTCATTAGTTTTCTGGTTCCAACATAAATCATTTTTCCATTTATGGAAGCTTGAATACCGTATCCCGGGATTGCTTCAAAGGAATCTGATTCTTTTACTTGAACCCCCATTGCTTTTGCACCTTTAACAATCGCCTCTGCAAGTGGATGTTCTGAATTGTTTTCAGCCGAGGCAACGTAATAAAGAACTTCTTCTTCCGTGAAATGTTGATTCGGAAGAACATCAGTCAATTCTGGTTCTCCTTTGGTGACAGTTCCTGTTTTATCTAACACAATCGTCGTTAGGGAACGGGTATTTTCCAAATACTCTCCACCTTTAAATAGAACACCGAGTTCTGCTGCTCTTCCTGATCCAGCCATCACAGAGGTTGGAGTTGCCAAACCAAGTGCACATGGGCAAGCAATCACAAGTATAGTGATAGCAGGAACTAATGCGGAACGGAGATCACCAGGTGCAACGATAAAATACCATACTAGAGACGCCGCAATAGCAATTAACACAACAATGGGAACAAAGATACCCGATACACGGTCAGCTACCCTTTGAATATCAGCTTTACTTCCTTGTGCCTCTTCAACCACTTTAACAATTTGAGAAAGAGCTGTATCTTTACCAACTTTGGTCGCTTCAATTGTCAGCAGACCATTTTTATTAATCGTTGACCCAATAGCTACATCCCCTGTTTTCTTATCAACCGGAATACTTTCACCCGTTATCATTGATTCATCGACTGCGGATTCCCCTTTGACAATTTGCCCATCAACTGGAATCTTTTCACCTGGTCGTACCATGATGGTATCACCAACGATAACTTCTTCAATCGCAATCTCTTGTTCCTCCCCATTTCTGATTACCCTAGCTGTTTTTGCCTGCATACCAAGTAATTTTTGAATAGCCTGACCAGTACGTCCTTTGGCGCGAACTTCGAATAGTTTTCCAAGAATGATCAAAGTGATAATCACTGCCGCAGCTTCAAAATAGAGTTCTGGCATACCGACTTGCCCCTGTACTTGCCACTCGTAACCCAAGAAAATACTATAGAAGAAGGCAACGGATGTACCTAATGCAACAAGAACGTCCATGTTGGCACTGCCATTCTTCAAGGCTTTATACGCAGATTTATAGAACTGAGCCCCTACAATAAATTGTACTGGTGCTGCTAAAGCTAACTGTACCCATGGGTTCATTAACATATCTGGCGAATAAATAAAGGACGTAAATTCAAAATGTGTCACCATCGTCCACAATAACGGTAAAGTTAAAATGGCTGAGAAAATAAATTTCCCTGTCTGATGACGAATTTCTTCATCCTTACTATTGGCAGTATCTTCTTTAGAAGTTTGTGTTTTTAAGCTATAACCAAGCTTTTTGACCGTTTCAATCATATCGTTTACCGTCACTTGACCTTGATCATAATCCACTGCCACGTTTTCTAATGCAAAATTCACGGAGGCACTTGCTACACCTTCCATTTTATTTAATCGCTTTTCAATTTTAGTAGCACATGCCGCACAAGTCATACCGGAAATATCAAAGGTTTGTTTATCATGTGCTACATGGTAACCCAATTTTTCAATTTTCTCTTCAAAATCCTGTACACTTGTGACAGATGGATTATAAGTAACTTTTGTCTTCTCTATTGCAAAGTTGACATTGGCTTCTGCCACACCATCCATTTTATTTAAACCTTTTTCAATCTTGGTGGCGCATGCTGCACAAGTCATACCTTGAATCTGTAAACTAACTTCTTTTTGTGTTTCCATTTTTTTATTTTCCTCCTTCCTCATACCAGGACAGGGTATAATATAATTGAAAAGGAAATCGTGCAGGTTTTGCACGATTATCCTTTTTATTTAACGAAAAAAATGAAGCATGTTTTGCTGCACATTCCTTATGCAACATCATATCCTTGGTCTTCAATCGCTTCTGTGATGTCTTTCAAGTCCACTTTATATCCATCAAAAGTGATATCGACCTTTCCATCTTGTAAATGAACTTTGACGGATTCAACACCGTTTAATTCACCAACACTGCCTTCAATGGAGCTGACGCAATGCCCGCAAGACATGCCTTGTACGTTAAGTGTTTTGTTTGTCATGAATCATCCCTCCTTTCTGATTACATTTATATATTACCATACCCTAGTTAGGTATTGTCAAGTGAAAAATTTATTTCATTATTTTAGAAATCGTCGTCATGAATTCAGATATAACTTCTGGATCTTTTTTTTCCAATTTTTCAATGACACAAGTATGAATATGACTTTCCAATAATAATCGAGAAACAGCATGTAATGCCGATTGTACGGCAGCCATTTGATTTAATATATCATCACAATATACATTTCGGTCAATCATTCGTTTTACTCCCTTTACCTGTCCTTCAATGCGACTCATTCGATTCATCAGCTGCTTTTGAATATCATCTGACATAATTACCTCTCCGTCTTTACAACAGTTTTCCTTTTGATCCATATGGGGGACTAGTTGAGCAATCTCCTTCATGTAAACGCTCCCTTCTAAAATCAAATAATTACTTTATATTTCCTTACTGCCAATATACCATACCCCCATAAGGTATTCAAGTATTTTATTTAAAATAAATAAAAAGTTTATAGAGAAAGTTATTTCATTTTCTCTATAAACTTTTTATGAAGGATTGTTCTCTTATATTATTTAGAGTACTGATTAATAACTGCTAACAATTCATCAATAACTTCTTCTTCATTTCCATCCTTAATAGAATGAGTCATACATGTTTTTGCATGTCGTTCCATGACAGAAAAGCCAACTTTCTTTAAAGCTGACTGCACGGCAGATAATTGAATAAGAATATCCATACAGTAACGATCATTTTCAACCATATTTTGAAGTCCACGAACTTGGCCTTCTACACGTTTTAAACGATTAATTACACGTTCCTTTTCTTTATCTGTCCGTGGCTCCACTGCCTTTTTTCCTTCTGTTGCATTTTGTATTATTCCTTCTGATTTCATCATTATAATCGCTCCTTTAATTTATATTTATATATTATCTCGCATTTAGGTATCATTACTCTCTTTTTAAATAATTCATAGTAACGAAAACCTGAGTACACATTGCTCATAAAAAGTGGCGGGTAAAAAATGAATCACACTTTAGCTTTTTAGTTCGATTTTCTTTCATGCTTACTTATACCCCATCAGCCAGTAATACATTATTTCTCTCCCCTTTTTTACAATGCTTGTTGATTCCCAAAAACAGAGGAATACGTCTTCCATCCGCCATCTACATTTTTCACTTCAAATCCATTATTTTTTAGAATACGACTAGCTAGATACCCTCTTAAACCAACTTGACAACTTACATAAATGGTCTGATCTTTTGGTATAGTATCAAGAGAATTTCTTAACTCATGTAGCGGAATATTAACAGATCCTTTGATATAACCAGATTCACGTTCCCCTGAGTTACGAACATCAATTAATAACCTCCCATCAGCAACAATCTGGTCTACTTCATGCCACTGGATATGTTCTAATTCCCCGTCTATGATGTTCGCAGCTACATACCCTGCCATATTCACTGGATCTTTTGCTGATGAATAAGGCGGTGCATAGGATAACTCTAAATTTGTTAAATCTTCTACAGTTAACCCGCCTTTTATGGCTGTAGTGATAACGTCCATGCGTTTATCCACGCCTTCTTCTCCAACAGCCTGAGCACCGAAGATTTTTCCTGTTTCTTTATCAAAAAGTAACTTTAGGGAAATTGGTACAGCTTCTGGATAATAATTAGCGTGAGAGCTTGGATGAACATGGACCACTTCGTAGGGAATCCTTAGCCGTTTAAGTGTTTTTTCATTATTTCCTGTGGATGCAACGGTCAAATCAAACACCTTTGCAATGGATGTGCCTACTGTCCCTTGATATTTCTCTTTTTTACCCATTAAATTGTTAGCCGCAATACGACCTTGTCGATTCGCTGGTCCAGCAAGTGGAATCATTGTCTTTGTGCCTGTGATATAATCTGCTACTTCGACCGCATCCCCAACCGCATAGATATGATCATTGGATGTTTGCAGATAGTCATTCACGATGATTCCTCCACGTTGCCCTAATGAAAGTCCTGCTGATTTCGCCAGTTCATTTTCCGGCATAACACCGATAGAAAGAATCGTCATATCTGTTTGAAGTTCCGTCCCATCAGAAAGTATAATCTTCTTTCCTTCCTCTGCAAATGATTGAACTCCATTGTCCAGAATCAATTGAACCCCTTTTTCTCTTAAATGCGTGTGCAGAATAGCTGCCATTTCCATATCAATCGGTGCCATGATTTGATTGGCCATTTCAACTATGGTAACCTTTATCCCTCTGTTAGCAAGATTCTCCGCCATCTCAACACCAATAAATCCACCACCAACAATGACAGTTCTTTGTGGCAGGTGATTATCCACATAACGTTTGATAGCATCTGTGTCGGGAATATTTCTTAATGTAAATAACGAATTATTTTCCTTTAACCCTGGTATCGCAGGTACAATTGGTTTGGCTCCCGGTGATAACAATAATTTATCATAGGATTCTTTGTACGTTTCTCCGCTTTTTAGGTTATTAACTGTCACCTGTTTTTTATCTGTGTCGATGTTCACTACTTCACTCAAATTACGTATGTCGAGATTAAATCGTTCCGACATACCTTCCACAGTTTGTACTAATAATTTATTGCGATCCTTAATTGTTTCTCCGATGTAGTAAGGTAATCCACAATTCGCAAATGAAATATGTTCTCCTCTTTCGAAAAGCACAATTTCTATTTCTTCACTTATTCTTCTTAACCTTGCGGCGGCTGTTGCCCCACCTGCTACACCACCTATGATAACAACTTTTTTTGTCATGATATTTCCCTCCCAAGTCATTTATTGAAATCTGGACCTTAATCCGTCCATAACCAGTTATAAAGTAACATCTTTTTTTGATTAAAAATGACATTTTAATAATTATTAACACATTCATTCATGTTTGGTTGTTTTGTCTTTGGATGACATTGACATTCTACTTTATCTTTAAATGACATCTTCTTTTTGGATTTAATCCATTTGTCTTTTTCCATTCTGTACCACATAACAACGGCGCGTATCACGATATCAATACCGATTGCTACCCAGACACCTGCTATCCCTAACTGCATTTGAATTGCTAAGAGATATACAAAAAGTGTTCGAATCAACCACATCACAATCGTTGTTAAATACATAGGGTATTTTGTATTTCTAGCACCTTGATATGCTCCTGTAAGAATAAGCAATATCGCTAGAAAAGGCTGGAATAATGCTGCTATTTTTAGTGCAATACTTATTTCAGATACAACTACTGGATCTTCACTGAAAAAACCGCCTATCCATTCTCCAAGAATAAATAATAATACTCCCATGAAAACCATAAATACAGCTGATAGAATGGAGATTAATTTTGCATAACTTTTAGCTTCTTCATAATTACCTGCTCCTACTTGTTTGCCTACAATAATAGTTGCGGCAGCAGCAAAACCATAAGCAATCATATAAGAAAATGTCTCGATATTCCCTGCTATTTGATGTGCTGCAAATGTACTTGTACCTAATGCAACAATGAAGCCAAAATAAACGACCTGCCCTATTCTCATTGCCAGGCGCTCACCTGCTGCTGGAGCACCTAAACCTAAAAGCTCTTTTTGATAAACCTTATCAAACCTCCACCAGTTCTTTTGAAACATAATCTGATTATTTTTCTTAATATATAAAATAAGCACAAATGTACCAACCAGACGTGCAATTACTCCGGCTAATCCAGCCCCTACGATACCTAGTGCAGGTATAAACAAGAAGCCAAAGATAAAGATATAATCCAAAATAATATTGACAATATTTGCAATAATAACTGCTTTCATTGGTGATTTTGTATCTCCAACTCCCCTTAAAATACTACTCATCACAAACATATAAGCCATGAGTATAGAAGGAACAGCAACAATTCTAAAGTATACTACACCAATCTCTAACACTTGTTGTTCTACACCAAGAAGGCTTAAAAGAGGTTCTGCAAAAATCAGTGTTAACATACCTGTTAGGCCACCTACAATAGTGGTCAAAATTACTCCTTGCTGTGCAACTTTTGAGGCACGTTCATAGTCGCCTGCACCAGTTGCATTAGCCATTAACACATTGACACCAACACCTATTGCCATAAAAATTGCAAAATAAATTGCTAGTATAGCGTTCGTTACCCCAACTGCAGATACTTCATCCAAACCAATTTGAGCAACAAAAAATGTATCTGCAAATCCTAGCATCGTCTGAAAAAAGTTTTCTATTACAGCCGGAACCGCTAATATAATAATTATTTTTATCTTATCATTGGTACTTAGCCCTTTCTTTAATGTTTGATCTGCAACATTCATCAAACAGCCCTCCATTCAATCTAATTACAGGAGCTTTTCATTAATATATTTAAAGTTTCCTTAAAAACATAATATCATACCCCCGTATAGTATTCAACAAGAAAAAATTTACAGAAAATAATTTTGCATTACTTTCATTTCTCATTGTCCTCAGCGTTGAATTTTTAATAATTTTAACAATTCTATGAACATGAACTTTTTATTTTATTTAGGTGTTATAATAATGCTATATATTTTATATGGTAAGGAGTTGTCTATTTGAAAAATCAAATAGTGTTTGTTTGTTTGTTTCTTTTGGTTATTTTAGCAGCTTGTAACAGTAATACTAATCAATCATCTGAAGTAGATGTTAAATCATTAATACACGATTACAGCACAGATCAAATAAGTGCTACCTCTGCTTCAGTAGATACTAGCCAATTAGTAGTTGAAAAAGATAATAAAGAAGTCAATTATGATTTACCTGATGATGAGTTTTATGTATCGATTGCTCCCTTTATCAATGAAACACACCCATGTACATTCCATAGTCTTACAGGATGTCAAGGTGAGCTAGTGAATACTCCATTTGAAGTTTATATCGAAAATGCCAATGGAAATGTACTTATTGATGAATCGATTGAATCCTTTGACAACGGCTTTATTGATTTATGGCTACCAAGAGATCAGGAGTTTAAAGTCATTATTACTTTAGATGACAAACAGGTAGAATCAACCATATCTACATTCGAGGATGACCCAACTTGTATTACGACAATGCAACTTATTTAAATTTGATAGAAAGCATTTGTGAGTTTGAAAAACCCTAGAGCTAGGGTTTTCTTTTAATAATAAGAATATCATTAGAAAAACTTTAGATTGGGCAATATGTGGCTTTTAAATAAGGTTTGATTAAAAATACCATGTAAACTCGTGTTTTACGTTAAATAAAAGAATCCATTTTGGAAAAAGATTAATCAAAATGGATTCTATAGTTCGAGTAAAGCATAAAATAGTGAAGTTATACTTATTCAATTAATTGAAGCTATTATCAATAAGGAGTTTTTACCCGGCACAGCATGATAATTTTGATACATCTTTATCAAATGTAAGAGCAGCTAATTTTAAACCCTCTGCCATTGTTAAATACGGTGCAAGACTTTCTTTTAAATCCTCTACGGTTAATCCAAACTTAACGACTAATGTAGCTGCATAAATCACATCTCCTGCATTTTCAGATACAATATGAACTCCAAGCACTTTCAATGTTTTTGAATCAGCAACAAGCTTAAAAACCCCTGTTGTTTCATGATTTACTAACGCTCTTGGAATGGTGTCTAAAGGCAACACAGATGTTTTGACTTCATATCCCTTTTCTTTTGCTTGTTTTTCTGTTAAACCAACTGTTGCAATTGCCGGATTTATAAACGTTATGCCAGGAACAACAGACAAATTTAATTTTTTATTTAACCCACGAATCGCATTGTCAGCAACAATTCCACCTTCATAGGCTGCTACATAAACAAATTGAGGTCCCAATGTTACATCTCCTGCTGCATAAACCTTCTCATTACTTGTCCTAGCATAATCATTTATCACGATTTCTTTTCGTTTTCCAACTTCAATACCTGCTGCACTTAAATTTAAAGAATCCGTATTTGGTTTTCTCCCTGTTGCCACAAGTAACTGCTCTGATTCCACAACTTTTTTCTTACCATTTACCGTTACGTAAATCTTTTTGTTTCCTCCAACTTGTTCTACCCACTCAAAGGTTGCCCCTTTCACAAGATTTATACCCTGTTCAACTAAAGCCTTTTCTACAGCTTCTGAAATCTCTGGGTCATATTCTTTTAAAAGACGTTCACTTCTTTGCATAAGCGTTACTTCTGAACCTAAATTATGAAATAGTTGCCCAAGCTCCATTCCGATATATCCTGAACCAATAACCGTTAAGCGTTCAGGCACCTTTTTTAATTCAAGTAGTGTTGTACTTGTTAGATAATCCACTTCTTTAAGTCCTGAAATTTCCGGTAAAGAAGGAGAAGCACCTGTTGCAATTAAAAAGTGCTTTGCAGAAAGTTTCTCTCCGTTGACTTCAATTGTATTTTTATCAATAAATTTAGCTTCACCCTTAATTAAATCAAAGCCATATTCATTAATTAAATCAATGTATTTTTGGTGCCTAAGCCTATTAACCAATTCATTTTTTTGCCTGATTAAAGGTGCTAATTCTACATCTCCCGCGGAAATTTGCAATCCTTTAAATGGATTCACCTTAGCCAAATGATTGATTTTCCCAGCTCTAAGAAGTGTCTTTGATGGAACACAACCTGTATTCACGCATGTTCCTCCAATGGTTTCACGTTCAATCATGACTACTTTCGCCCCATATTCAATTGCTTTAATCGCAGCCGAAAAAGCTGCACCACCAGAACCAATGATAAGTAAGTCATAATCCCCTTCATTACCTAGCACCATATTTTCTTGTGATGGTACTTCTTCTATTTCTCCAGGTTGATATTTTGCTTCTTTAATCGCCTTGTTTGCAGTTTTAACTCCAATATTCTCAGGTAACTCAAATACTGCTTCACCACGACGAAAACTAGCTTCAACATTATTAGCTCCTATATTTTGAAGTGCTAATGCTACATGCTCTTCACAACCTGTACAAGTCATTCCGTGAATGTTTATCTTAAATTTATTCATTTACTCATCATCCTGTTCTATATTTTTTCTTATTCCTTTTATTGTTCCCCAATCAGTGTTTCAATTATTGGACATTCATGTAGTTGTTTTTCATCTGGGCACCGTTGTTTTAAATCTTTTAGCATGACTTCAATTCGCTTTAAATCTTCTATTTTTTTTTGTACTTCCTTTTCTTTTTTGGAAACAAATTCAAACATATTTTCACAGCGAACTTCATCTTTATCTACAATCCCAAGTAATTTATAAATTTCATTTAAAGAGAAACCAAGCTCTTGAATATGTTTAATAAAACCTACTCGCCTAACATCATTATCTGAGTATACCCGATAACCAGCATTTGTTCGAGAAGGTTCCTTTAATAATGATTTTTGTTCGTAATATCTAATTGTCTCTTTATTCACTCCACATTTTTCTGCAAATGCACTAATACGATAACTCACATATTTCACCTCCTATAAAAATAATAAACCGTGTATCTGGATACACAGTCAAGTATATTATTAAATTTTTTTTAAAGTATCCTACCAATTAGCATTCCTGTAGAACGTTAAATTTAAGGTTTGAAAAAAATAGAGCCCCTCGATAAGATGAATTTACACACAAACAAATCAACTTAGGAGGAAGCTCTACATGAAGTATAAAATGCAGGACAAACAAAATCAACTTATAGAAAGAATATCAGACCAACATCTAGTCGTTGGAGTGGATATTGCACAACAATTCCATGTAGCTCGTGCTGTAAATTACAGAGGTATTGTGATTGGTGATCCTCTCACCTTTGAAAATGATGAGACTGGCTTTGCTAGATTACAAGAATGGATGAACGAATTAAAAGATTCAAAAGGTTACAGTACTGAAATTGTTGGGATGGAACCTACCGGACATTATTGGTTAAACTTATCCAAATGGCTGTATGATCAAAGTATTGATGTCGTAACGGTTAACCCTCATTTAGTTAAAAAGAATAAGGAAAATCGAGATAACACGCAATCTAAAAGTGATAAAAAAGATGCTCTCGTAATCGCTGATATGGTGAAGAATGGATACTATTCTATTATACATCCAACTTCAGAGGGTTTCGAAAAACTAAGAGTACTAATGTCTAACCGTGACGTAATCGTTAAACGACTTGTTAGTTCCGTTAACCAAATAAATCGTTGGGTTGATATTATATTCCCTGAACTTCGACAAGTTTTTAAAGATGTAAAAGGGAAAGGTGCAATCGCAACCCTTCATTTATTCCCTACACCAGTTGAATTACGTTCAATGGAAGCCCAGGATATCGTTAAAGGGTGGAGAACACTGATGAAGCGACAACCCGGTTTAAAAAAAGCACAAAAATTAATTCAATTAGCCAAAAGTTCTGTTGGTGCCACCCAAGCACTTGACGCATATAAACTACACCTAGAACAATTACTTGAAGAATTTGATCTCGCCACAACCCAACTTGAAAAGGTTGAAAAAGAAGCAGCTAATGCACTGGAACAAATTACTTTCGCTAATAAAATACTCGTCATGAAAGGTATTACTGAAATTACGCTAGGTGGCATTTTAGGAGAAGCTGGTGATTTAAGTAAATTCGCTCACGGCAATTCTTTATTACGACATGCAGGTTTGAACTTGGCAGAGGCTAGCTCAGGTAAATGGAAAGGGCAAATTGTCATCTCTAAGCGTGGAAGGTCTCGCCTAAGGCGTTACCTGTTCTTAGCCACCATGAGTCTGGTGGCAAACAACCCTGAATTTAAAGAACTTCATGCCCACAATGTTAAAGTAAAAAAGATGAAAAAAATGAAATCTATCATGAAACTGATTGGTAAATTTGCGAGATTGTTAGTAGGAATTGCCCGAAGTAATGAGCCTTATTGTCCTGAAAAACTACAACCCTTAGCAGCATAACTACCAGTTAAATTAAATGACTTTTAATAAAACAGAAATAGACTAAAATTTAATATTAGTATCATAGTGAATGTTGGCTTATTCGTAGGATCTCAAAGAAAGCACGGAGTACTGGAATACTTAAACAAAAGGGCACTGACCCATTCCGTTAGCAAAACCGGCCTCCACCCCTTGGATAGGCATGACGAAGGAATGAGAGGGCATTAGACCCGTTGAGACATGGGAGGGACAGCCTCCAGGGGCGGCGTGGAGAATGCGTGCAGTATATTTTTTAGAATATTTGGAGTTTATGACTCCTTTATTCCCGCATGCCTTCATGTAGCCTTTATTATCAACACTCATTCCATTTATCCGTTATTGTACTGAAAAGTGGTTTGAAATCCTGCGAATAAGCGAGCATTTACGAGTAAATTGAATCTATCTGAGGGAGTTTAAGTACATTTATAAAAATAATATATGTAATTTTTGATAAATTCAGTATACAATTAACTGTTTGATTAAGTAAGTCCTTTATAAGGAACATCCGTTTAAATCAAAATCCAAATGGGGAAAATTACTCAAATATTTTATAAATATCACGTCTTTTTTACAATGGAGCGAGTAAAAAGTTGGGCATAAATTGAACATCAGACTTGATAGATATCATGTAACATGGAAAAAAGTAAAATACCCCTTTTTCATCGATTAATGAATTTTAAAATTGCCAGTATGAACTAATCACACTGGCAGCTTAATAATTCTTTTTTACATGTCTAACGCTATATTATGGACCATACTCTATTCTACCTTCACCTGTCCCATCATGCCGTTGTCTTCATGTTCAAGAATATGACAATGGAACATATACACGCCTTTTTGCTTGAATTGTATAGCTATTTTAACTGTTTCATCTGGTTCAATAGAAATACTGTCTTTCCATCCCCGCTCATTTTCTGGTGGTTCTTCTCCATTTCGAGAAAGTATTTTAAATTGAGCTCCGTGAATGTGAAATGGATGAATCATTCCGCCCATCATGTCAGGTTTATTGTAAATTTCCCACACTTCAGTGACCCCTTGATCTTGTGTGAAATCAATTCTTTCCGGATCAAATTTCTTTCCATTTATCGTTACCATATCCATCATTCCAAAGAGTTCCACGTTTTTTGTTACTGGTAAGTTCATCTCTTCTTCTGTAATTGAAATATCATTCATCTCTTCTGGAATACTGCTATCCTCTCCACTTTGACCAGAAACTTCAAATGGTAAAAGGATCGAACCATCCTCCTCATTTATTAACGCCAACCCATCTTCAGAGTTAAGCTGCGAAAAATCAATAATTATTTCCGCCCGTTCTGATGGGGTCAGTGTAATTTCATCTAGTGTCACTGGTTTATTCAGGAAACCTCCATCCGTTGCAACTTGCACAAAGGAATCCCCTGTATTCAATTTAAAAGTGTAATTCCTCGCATTGGACCCATTTAAGAGACGAAGACGAACCTTTTCTTTCCCTACGGTCAACTTCGGATTTAACGTCCCGTTTACCAATGACGTATCACCGATTGTTCCATCATCATTCATAGCAGCACTGTAATTCAATTGTTTCTGATCATCAAATGTTTTATCTTGGAAAATCAAGGGAATATCATTCTTTCCATACTCATTTGGCAATCCAAGACTCTTAGAGTTGTCATCTTCTATATAAATCAATCCTGCAAGTCCATTGTAAACCTGTTCAGAGGTTTTCCCTTCTGGATGGGGATGGAACCATAACGTCGAGGCTTCTTGTGTCACTTCAAATTCGATCAGCTCTTCTTCTCCTGGCTTTAATGAATTATGTGGCCCACCGTCTTCTTCACCTGATACTTCCAGCCCGTGCCAATGAAAAGTTGTCTCCTCATCTAACTCATTTATCGTTCTAATTTTCACCGTATCGCCTTCTTCAAATTGAAGCACTGGTCCTAAAAATGACCCATTGTATCCATATGTTTTCGTATTAGTACCATCGAATATTTCAGTCTCTCCTTCTTGTGCTCGAACAGTGTATACAACTTCTTCTTCATTATCGCTTTCAAGCAAAGGAGGTATTTTCAATTCATTTTCCCCTGTTGAACCATTTAAACTTACCACCTCATCATGACTCATATGACCATTCTCAATTGCATCATCATCCATAGATGAATGATCCATTCCTTCTTCCATGGAATCAGACTCTTGTTCCATATCTGAGTTTTCTTCAGGTGGTGATTCAACATTCCCTGCACAAGCCGATAAGACAAGTATTGTCAATAAAAAAATTAAACTTATTAATAATGATTTTCTTTTCATATACCATAACTCCCATTAAGAAAATTTTACATATTAATCCATCTTTAAAGGCTAACATTCAATAACACTTGACTATTAGCCAATTTACTTGATTCAAGAATTATATTTGATTATTGTTTCATCACTTAAATTACGATTATAGATGTTAACTTTTCTCCTTTCATTAGATACTTGATACCAATTTATGTTAATGATTCATTATCCTTATGACGTAACTATATTTTAAAACTATCGAGAATTTATCAAGAAAAAGTTAATGTTTGATGAATTACATAATTAAATATAATCATAAAATATCTAAATGGAGAATCATTTACAGTTTTAAACCCTTCACCTTAATGATAAATCTTTAATCATATATGGGGACTACAAATATTATGCAAAACATAGATGTACATTTCTTTATCTATTCCGGAAATCAACTAGAACGTTAAAAGTTATTAACAATCAACCTTTTTCCATAAAGGCGTTAATATACTTTGTGGATCAGAAGTGATTCGTCGATTGTATTTTACTCATTTACATTATCCATTAAAACGAAATCAGCTATTGCAGCGGTCACCTTTACCCAAGTCAGCTTTTTCTCACATTACTTTAATCTTTCAACTAGAAAAAACTGATTTTCACCTAACGGAAAACCAGCTTTTTCATTTTTATATTTAGACACTAAATTCATAACCTTAATCTTAAACAACTTCTTTCAAATTTTACAATGAAACTTTTGAACCTTTACATCTAAAGTTTTTCTTTACAGATTGAGCTTTTTTCCGAGTATAATAATAGCATTATACTATTAACACTTAACCTATATTTCATTTTCATACTAAATTTTAATCAATCTTCAACAATTGGGCATTAATTGCACAAATAATTGTACTTAATGACATGACAGCAGCACCAATAGCTGGTGTAATAACGATACCGACATTATATAATACACCTGCTGCTAGTGGGATGGCTATCACGTTGTAACCTGCTGCCCATCCTAAGTTTTGTATCATTTTTCTATAACTAGCTTTCGATAACTTCAAAATATTTAAGATATCAACAGGATCACTATTTACTAAAACAACATCCGCTGTCTCAATTGCAACGTCTGTACCAGCACCAATCGCAATACCCAAATCAGCTTCAGCTAAGGCAGGCGCATCATTGATTCCGTCACCAATCATGGCAACCTTTTTGCCACCTTCCTTCAGTTTTTTCACATTATCCGATTTATCATGTGGTAGAACCTCTGAAATAACTTTTGATAGTCCAAGTTTTTCACCTACATAATTTGCAACACGATTATTATCACCTGTCATCATAACTGTTTCAATGCCACTATCTTTTAATTGCTTGATAACTTCATAAGAGGATTCACGAATGATATCCGCTAAAGCAATCATTCCTTGCAATACATTGTCTCTTAATACAAAAACAACTGTTTTCCCTTGTTGGGCTAGCTTTTCATACGTTTCTTCATCGAAATCTATATTATTCGCTTTCATCGCTCCAGGGCTAATGACTGCGATTTCAGTTCCTTTCACATCAGCAGTTAATCCTTTACCAGTTAAATTTCTATAATTCGTTACCTCATATAGCTCTAAATTACGATTTTTTCCTTCCTTCACAATTCCTTTTGCAATTGGATGATCGGATTGGGTCTCAACTGAATAAGCTAACTTCACTAATTCATCTTTACTTACATTGTTACTTGGATGAATATCAGTAACCCCGAAGTTTCCCTCAGTAAGGGTGCCTGTCTTATCGAATACAACCCGATCTAGCTTTCGAGCATTTTCAAATGGGGTACGATTACGAATCAACAAACCATTCTTAGCAGCAATAGACGTTGATCTTGAAGTAACTAAAGGCATAGCCAGACCAAGTGCATGCGGGCAAGCTATAATCAGAACGGTAACCATTCTTTCTAGCGCAAATTCAAAATCCCCTGTCGTACTCCAGTAAGCAATCGTGATGATTCCAGCAACCACCGCCACATAAAATAGCCATTTTGCTGCAATATTAGCAAACCCCTGTGCTTTTGATTTGGTATTTTCCGCCTCGCTTACTAATTGAATAACTTGAGATAAATACGTGTCATTTCCAATTTTATTTACCTTAATTTTTAATACACCTTCACCATTAACGGCCCCACCTATTGCTTTCATTCCAGGTCCTTTTTCCACAGGAACGGATTCACCTGTTAACATAGATTCGTCGACGGTAGATTCTCCTTCAAAAATTTCCCCATCAATGGGTATTTTTTCTCCTGATTTAACTAGAATCTCATCTCCAGGGTGTAATTCTTCAACAGACACTTCTACAATATTTCCGGACGCGTCAATTTTATGTGCCTCTTTTGGCATTAGTTTAATTAATTCTTCGAGTGCTTTTGAAGCACCCATTATGGACCTCATTTCTACCCAGTGACCTAACAACATAATGACAATTAACGTAGCTACCTCAAAATAAAAGTCACTGCCATCAATCAAGAAGGCTGTTAAGGTGCTATAAATATAGGCTGTTACAATGGCAAGTGAAATTAACAACATCATCCCTGGTGTTTTTGTTTTTATTTCATCCCATGCACCAAGTAAAAACGGTTTTCCACCATAGAAAAACACTATGGTAGAAAGTAAGAAAAGTACTATCGTGTTACCCGTAAAGTTTACTTCATAGTTGAATAACATTTGGATCATCGGTGACAGATAAGTAATCGGTATCGCTAACACTAAAGATACCCAGAAACGCTTTTTAAAATCATCTATCATATGCTCATGATGACCGGCATGTCCTCCTCCATGTCCGTGTCCCGAATGGTCATGACCATTATGATTATGATGCTCACGGTGATCATGGCTATGGTGTTCATGATCATGATGCTCGTGGTTATGATGTTCGTGATTATGGTGCTTGTGCCCATCGTGTTCACTATGGCTTTGGTTATTCTTCTTACTATCGTGATTTGCCATGCTATCAATCCTCCTAGTGAATAATTATGTTAAGATCATTTTCTATATAGTGTGCAATAGGTAATTTTCTTATTACTAAGACATCATACAAATTCCCCTGTCAAGGGTTATTAACCCACTTATATCCTACACCCCACACAGTTTTAAAATAGTCATCTATTGGAAATCCTGTTTGACGGATTTTCTCTCTCATATTCCGCACGTGTGAATCAACTGTTCTTCCCCCTGTTTCAGAATCAAACCCCCAAATCAAATCAATCAAATGTTCCCTAGCAAATACTTGATTCGGATTCTTCATAAAGTGTCCAATCATAATAAATTCTTTAGGCGTTACCTTGATTGGGTTAGTTTTATAGGATAATTCAAACTGATCCCTATTCCAAATTAAACCATTCACCTCAATATAACTCTTTGGTTCTCTTCTACGTAATATAGCTGACATCCTAGCCAATAATTCTTCTTCGTTAAATGGCTTTGTGATATAATCGTCTGCACCTAACCGCAATCCTTTTACAATATCCTCATGTTGGTCACGGGCAGTTAACATTATAATTGGTACATCAGAAATGCCTCTAATTTCTTGGCATAATTCCCATCCATCCATCTCAGGCATCATAATATCTAGTAAAACAATGTCAAATGTTTCTTGATTTATATAGGACAATGCTTCAGTAGCACCTAATGCTTCTTTACAAACATATTTATGAGGTTGTAAATACAACGCAATTAAATCTAACATTCGCTTCTCATCATCAACGATAAGAACTTTATTCATTTCTTTTCCCCCTTGCCAACTTGATAATGATACTTGTGCCCAGTCCTATTTCGCTTTTTGCTTCAATACTACCACCATGGGATTCAATAATTTCTTTTGAAATAGCTAGACCTAGCCCAGTTCCTCCACTTTGTCTTGAACGTGATTTTTCCACACGGTATAACCGGTCAAATATATATGGAAGATCTTGTGCAGGAATTCCTTCTCCATCATCTGTAGTTGTAATAATGATATACTGATCAGTCTGCTTTACCTCTATTAAGATTTTTGAACCTTCCTTAGAATGCTTTTTCGCATTATCTAGGATATTTATTAACACTTGTTGAAAACGTTCTGGATCAATATAAGCTTTTATTTCATCAAGGCAATTCACATGAAGTAATATTTTTTTCTCAGCTAACGCTGGTCGAATACGTTCAATTATTCTTTGAATAAGCTCACATAAATTCACTCGTTCGCGTCTAATCCGAAAATTATTTTGATCTATTTTAGCTAATTCAAATAAGTTCTTAATTAATACCGTTAATTGCTCTGTTTCTTCTCGAATTATTTCAACATATTCTTTAACTTGTTCTTCAGACGTACCTTGACGATTAATGATATCTGCATATCCTTTGATATATGTTAATGGCGTCCGCAGCTCATGTGACACACTGGCCAGGAACTCATTTCTAGCCTGTTTTAGTTCTTTCAACTCCTGTGATAGCTTGGTGATGGAATTAGCTAATTCACCTAATTCATCTTTCCTTTTTGTATGTAGTGCTATATTGTGTCTTCCCTTACTTAATTGTTCTGTCTCTTCTTTCATTTTAATTAACGGTTGTGTAATAAATCGAGACAAAATAAATATAGTCATAATTGTTAACAACACAGTGATAAAGCTAATTATCAAAAACTGATTGCTAAGCTGATCAACTGTTCTTTTTACATAACTTGTATCGGCAAACATAAACACATGCCCCTTATGTTCCCCGCTTATTGTAATCGGACTATCTGTCACGATATAATTTCCTTCACTCCACCTATCTTCAACTATTTTACCTTCTGTAGGTATTTCTTCATCATTAGTATGTTCTACCACATTAATCATTTCTTGTTTTACAGGGTCAGATGAAATAATAATCTCACCTTTCTCATTTGTAATGATAACGATAAATTCAGACGCTGATTCCATAATACCGACATGTTCTAATGTAGGTTGATCGAAATGATCTTCTAAAACGTCACGATGTGTGTTCCCGCGTGCCAGCAGACTATTCATAACTTCATCAATACGATCATTTACTAGGTTCGTATATAAAATAAAAAACAAAAAAGATTCAATAACCAGAATAAATACAAAAAACAGTAATCCAATTTTAAAAGATAATTTATTAAACATACTACACCTCTATAACCAATAAGTAAGTGTATCCAACACACCAAGAATTAAAAGTAACAAACCAGCAATCTTTTGGGTGACAGCTCCTATTTTTCTACTTCTTTTTAATATGGCACCACTTGCACCAAAATACCAAATTAAAAATATAACAATCAATAGCGGAAGAGAAGTGCCAATTCCAAACACAGCTGGAAGGACTGCACCATACGAAGTTATCAATACAATTGGCATTAATGTTAAAAGAAAGAGCACAAACATGGTTGGGCAAAAAGCTAATGTAAAACTTACTCCCATTAAAAAGCTGCCTAAATAACTATCTTTAAGTACCTTTGTGGGAAAATGAAAAATACGCCATGTTTTCTTCCATTGAAATATCCCAATCATAAATAACCCTACTATAATTAGCATTGGACCTATTGCTTTACGTATAATGGGTAGAATTTGTGAAAGCGTGCTATATACCTCTCTACCTAACAACCAAACAATAATCCCTAGTATAGAATAAACTACGACCTTCCCTAAGACAAATAACAATACATGCAACCATGGAACTTTATCAACTAATGATTTATTACCATAAATCGTAATTGCACTGAGGTTACTTGTAAGCTGACAAGGTGCAAGAGCTCCAATCACCCCAAGAAAAAAGGCAAATAATAATGGTAAATGTTCTAAACCATTAGCGAGATCTATTATTGGTTCCATTAATGTGTTACTTATCTGGTTAAATAGTTCAAACATATATATTCAACTCACTATATAATAATTTTATCACTTGACCTTGGTAATAATTAAATGATTTTTTCTTTAACTTCTTGATATATGTGTCGCTCCGAAAAAATGAGAATGAGGCTATCTTGATAATATACCGTTGCAAAGACATGTTTAAGAAAAAGTATATTTGTTAGGATGGTAAAGCTAACTATCTACATCACCTTCACTTATACTACTGTTCACTTTCAAATCATTACTCTTTTTTTCCTTTATTATTGATTTTAGTCGTTCATATTCCAACTCGTTAATTTCACCTTTAGCTAAGCATTCTTTAATTATTTGTAATGGTGTTCTCTTTTTATCTCCTTTAATAAAACTTGCTATTAAAAAAATACCAAAACTAATTAATCCTATCCAGAAAATAATCATTAGAATCACTGTCCAAAATGATCCATACCCATTCATCATATGCAATTTACATCACCTTCTCATTTGGTCTATTATCATTTATTATAGCTTTTATTTATCAAGAAAATATGCAGGCCTGCCAAGAAAAATGAATTCCCCTGTTTTACAAAGCTGAATCTTTACTTTATATCAGATAAATATTAAATAATCTTTAGAACTTTAGACAATCTGCACATAAACTGCAAAATAATAGGGTACTGTAACAATGAATTCAAAATAATGAAAGGAGCAACATTAAATGGCAATTAAAAAAATTATAATAGGGTTAGTATCTTTATTTACAATCTCCGTACTATCCGCATGTGCGGGAGAAACGGAAACGGAAGATACAAATAATGAAAATAACACGGAACAAAACTCCGAGGAAAGTACACAGGACGATATGGAAGGCATGGACCATTCCGAAATGCATATGTCTGGCTCTGGAGATGTACCCGAAGGTTTAAAGGAAGCAAACAATCCAACTTATGAAGTTGGCAGTCAAGCTATAATTGAATCGGATCACATGGAAGGTATGAAAGGTGCTGAGGCAACAATAGTAGGAGCCTACGATACCACAGTTTATACAGTTTCTTATATACCCACAACAGGTGGTGAGAAAATAACCAATCATAAGTGGGTCATTCATGAAGAATTAGAAGACCCTAGTGAAACACCGTTAGAATCTGGTGATGAAGCTATTATAAATGCTGATCATATGGAAGGCATGAATGGGGCAACAGCTGAAATTGATTCAGCAGAAGAAACCACGGTATATATGGTAGATTTTGTTTTAACTACAAATGGAGAAGAAGTCACAAACCACAAATGGGTAACAGAAAGTGAATTATCCTCAGTAGAATGAAATTAGAATTAACTAGCATATAATTTCTAACTCACCTTTTTGTAAACAATACAATCCCATTTAAAAATATATTCAAGAGGAGGAAGATGTCCCCTCCTTTTGAAGGGTTATAAGCAAATTACAGAAGAAATCTTCTATAAAAGATATCTTCTGTAATTTTTTGTCTTCTTTTATTGAATACGATAAAAGGATTTGATATTTGACAAGAAAATTATTTCTATAATTTTTTATTCTGCAAAGAATCTGCATAACTTCCCATTACTATTAAAAAAATATATTCAAATGGAGTGTTAAATTTATGTACGATTCATGTCCTATAAATGAAAAAAATCCCCAAATAAATCCAACTGGATTACATTGTATGATAACCAGTAGTTATTCTGTTACTATTCCAAAACCCATTAGAGATATTTTAAACTTAAGCCCTGGAGATGAGGTGATAATTAGTTCAAAACATAAATCTAATGAATTAATAGTGCAAAAATTTAGTGGAAATTCAATAGAAAATATAATGATATTAAATGAAAGAGGCTCATTTAGAGTACCAAAAGAATTTATTAAATTTCTCAATTTGGAAATAGGCGACATTTTTAGCCTATACCTTAATAGAGAGAAGCAAATCGTTTTGTTGAGAAAACAATCATGAGATAGGCAATTCAATCGTCAAGCTAAAGACAGTTGTTTTCAAAACGTTTCCTTCTTCTATCAATTTTTTAGAACTTTACGAGGTACACGAAAGAGGCTTCATAAAAATAAAATACTGTCGATTATTGTTATAATCTTTATACAATACTGTAACATATGATCACATTTTGTAATCTTTATGTAATTTTTTTATGATTTCTATTGTGATATGCACATGCTAAAATCTATTTAAGAGCGAAAAATCTATTACATAGAATTTCAAACTTAACTACAAAATAACTAGAATTTCTAACATTAAAAGGAGGAACACTTATGGCAACACCCAATCTTAGAGTGAAAAAATATGTACTTTCAAGTGCACTTGCTACTTCTATAGCATTAACTCCATTTTTAGGAGATAGTGTGTTTGCAAGCGCTGGCGAAGGCTCTTCTAAAGGCGATATTTCTATTGAAGAAAGCAACTTATCCAATTTTCAAGTAGAGCAGCAACCACCAACTACAACTGAAATTGTAAACACATCTATACTCCAACAAGGCAGTGTAGGATCTGAGGTAGAACATGTACAAAATACTCTACAATCACTTGGTTACTATTCTTATCAAGTAGATGGGGTTTTTGGTGATATTACTGCACAAGCAGTGAGAGATTTCCAAGCGGATCAAGGTTTGCAAGTAGATGGTATTATTGGGTCAAATACAAAGAATGCATTAGCATTACCTGCTGATACACCTTCTTTACCTCAAGACACCATATCTGAGACTAATGATGAGGAACTTGCCCTTGAAGAGACTGGAAATTCCAATGAATTAACTAACACAAATGTATCTAGTGAATCAAGCGAATCGGCAGCTATTTCCCCTAGTCATGATAATATTGTTGCTGCAGCAGAGAGTGTTCTCGGAACACCTTATGTATGGGGTGGAACTACTGCTTCCGGATTAGATAGTAGCGGTTTTATTCAATATGTATTTAATCAAGTAGGCATTGATGTTGCTCGTACACACCGTGATAATTGGGTAAATACTGGTGTACGTGTTAACTCTCCTAGTGTGGGGGATGTTGTATTCTTTGAAGGTACTTATGACGTACAAGGTGCGTCCCATAGCGGTATCTATATTGGAAACAATCAAATGATTCATTCCGGAGATAATGGGGTTGTCGTAGCAGATATTAGCATTGATTACTGGCAAAGTCACTATATTGGTGCAAAATCTTATAGATAATAAAAAACGATTGAAACAAAAAATGAGCCATCATAATTTGATGGCTTTTATAATACTCTCACACTTTTGTCAATTTTCTATTTTTATTTGCTTCTCTATACAAATAATACTATTCATGATAGCTCTCTGCTCTTGTTCTAATAAGTTAATTATTTTTATTAATTCAGGAATAGCATGATCTACCGTATACAGGTCATCTGCCATCAAACAGTAAGTGACCTTAACCAATTTTTCTTCCATTTCCGCAAAATACAATTTCCGATTCAATTCATGTGTTAATAAGCGGCCTTTTTCATTATCTTTAACCATCTAATTCCTCCTTCAATTAACCTATTTCCTAGCACATACACATAATTTTATTTAATTATATCGTGCCTTAAAACGGAAAGTCAGCATAAAAAAGGAATTTAAAACAAGTATTCGTTTAACTGCATAAGGCAGACCTATAAATAAAAAACAATGAATCCATGTGGGTTTCCTATTATTAGAATCATCTTTTTTATCTAGTTATAACGAAGAATAATAAAAAATGATTATTTTCACTCTATAATCAACCAGTTCCTATCTTTCTCCAAGGTCAATTCATACTGTGAAAATTGCACTGCCTTTATTGTCTAATCTAAATATCTCACTGTTACCCAGGCCTTTATTTGGTTCTCTTTATACAGGGTTGATTAACTCAGAAAAAGCATATTCTTGATCAATTAAGGGCAAAGCATTATCTTTTACATAATAGGCAAGTTCACTAGATAACATATATTTTTTATGAAACGATTCCTCTTTATTCTACAATCATCTAGTTTTCACCTTTCAATATGAAATAAACATATACATATACTATTCTCCTGTTTCAGCAAAACGTTTGATTCTTTTCCCTATTTCATCACGAACCCGTTGAAATACAATCCATTTTTCTTCTTCATTCCCTTGAGCTTTGGCTGGATCATCAAAACCCCAATGGTCACGTTTCACTTGTGGCGGTGTCATTGGACATTTATCCGCAGCGTCTCCGCATAAAGTGACTACAAAGTCCGCATTGTTTAAGATTTCCGGGTCGATAATATCAGATGTTTGGTTCGAAATATCAATATTGACCTCTTGCATTGCCTTTACTGCATTGGGATTTAAACCATGTGCCTCAATACCTGCACTTTTCACTTCCCAAGCATCTCCAAGATATTTTTTCGCCCAGCCTTCAGCCATTTGGCTTCTGCAAGAGTTTCCAGTGCATAAGAAATAAATTGTTTTTTTAGACATAATCATTCTCCTTGTTAAAATAGAATCAGTGTTAAATATAGTCCTACTAATGTAATCAATAAGATAGGAAGGGTTAAAATAATACCTGTTTTAAAATAAGTTCCCCATGAAATCTTAACGCCTTTTTGTGATAATACATACAGCCATACTAATGTTGCCAGAGAACCAATCGGTGTGATTTTGGGACCTAAATCTGATCCAACTACATTCGCATAAATAAGTGCTTCACGTAACACACCAGATGTATTTGTTTCCGCAATGGCTAATGCATTAATCATTACGGTAGGCATGTTATTCATAATGGAGGATAGGAATGCTGCAATAAATCCCATGGCAACCGTTCCAACAAATAAACCTTGGTCAGCTACGGTTTGAATCATACTTGCAAGTGCCGATGTAAGCCCTGCATTCCCTAATCCATAGACCACCACGTACATTCCAATGGAGAAGAATACAATATTCCATGGTGCCCCTTTAATTACTTCTTTTGTATTAACAGCGGTACTGCGTCTTGCCATCAAAATAAAGAAAATCGCAATGACCCCAGCAATAATAGAAACAGGTACATTAACAAATTCACTCGTAAAGTACCCAATTACTAATATACCAAGTATAAGCCATGATAGGCGAAACATTTTTAAGTCCCTGATCGCCTCATTTGGTGTTCTTAATTTTGATACATCATAATCTCTAGGTATGTTTTTTCTAAAATAAATTAATAATACCGAAATCGTTGCGATTAAAGAGAATAAATTTGGAATAATCATTCTTGAAGCATATTCGACAAAACCGATACCAAAGAAATCGGCTGAAACGATGTTAACTAAATTACTAACAATAAACGGTAAAGATGTCGTATCAGCGATAAACCCACTTGCCATGATAAATGGAAAAATCATTTTTTCTTTGAAATTCAAATGACGTACCATCGCAAGTACAATCGGTGTTAGAATGAGTGCTGCACCATCATTCGCAAATAAAGCTGCGACAATTGCACCCAAAATGCTAATATATACAAACATCTTTATTCCATGCCCTTTTGCTATCCGTGCCATATGTAATGCTGCCCATTCAAATAATCCAATTTCATCTAATACTAATGAAATAAGAATAATGGCGACAAATGATAATGTTGCATTCCAAGTGATGCCAATAACTTCAAGTACATCACTAAATCCCACTACTCCTACGAGTAAAGCAATAATAGCTCCTCCCATGGCAGACCATCCAATATTTAAATTCTTTGGCTGCCAAATGACTAGGACTAGGGTTAAAACAAATATTATAATGGCGAGTATAAGTGTTGCTGACAAAATAAGACCTCCAAACCTAACAACAAGAAATTCGTGTGCCTTTCTCTTCCAGTTCTTTTAATTTATCATCTTGATCGGGTAATTGATTCAAAATCGGTTTGATAAATGAATAATACTCACTCTTACTATTAACCGTATAAAATATCCATTGTCCTTTTCTTTCTTCCTTCACTAACCCCAAATCTTTCAGTTTGCGTAAATGTTGGCTAATGGATGGTTGACTGGACTGAAATATTTCAACGAACTCACAAACACAACAAGTTTGTTCATTAATTAATTTCAGCATAGTCAGCCTTGTTTTATCGCCAAGTAATTTTAAAATACCAGCAGCTTTCTCCAATTCAATTGTAGTTTGCAGCATTTAAATCCCCCTTTTTATGAAATAATAATATAAGTATATAACTATACACTTATATATTCAAATAAAAAAATTTAGTGCAATCTTATTTCCTATTCTTTTAATTCCTCATAGGCTTCCATAAAATGTTGAAAAGAAATGTTTCCAAACGTATTTTCATCATTGCGAAATAGACGATCAAACGTGATTTCCTTTGCCTTCTCTAAAGTACATTGTCTGCTGTTCATAAGCAAAGAAAAATATGCCATAAAGTATTCTTTGCTTAAATCTCCGCCTTTATTAATAATCATTCAGACCACCTCCAAAAAGGGAGGGAAAGTAAATGATACTTTCCCTTTGTTTTTTATTTCAGCAACACGAATTGGCAGCATTTAAATTCGTACTACATACACCAGTTTCAGGTAATTCCAGTTCGACTTTCTCAGAGGCTTCATAATCCCCCGATAAATAAGCTACAATGGATCGAACCTGTTCATGTCCAGTTGCCATTAGGAATGTTGGTGCCCGACCATAACTTTTTGCTCCCACGATATAAAAATCCTTTTCAGGTTGTCGCAATTCTTTTTCTCCATGCGGGCGTACTGTTCCGCAACTGTGTATATTTGGATCAATTAAAGGTGCAAGGTCTTTAACACTTTCTGTTGCTGTATCAATACGGGTTCTCAGCTCACTTGAATTGGAGAAGTCTGGACGATTGCCAGTATTAACAACCATCTCATCTATATCTGAAATCGTTGTTAACTCTCCTTTCGATTCTCCTATAAGCTCTATTTTGCCTTCTTTTTCATGTATACGTTGAATTCTAAAAGGAGTAATTACTTCAAATGTATTTGCATCTACTAAATTGTGTATATGACTTCCTAATGCTCCTCTTGCCTCAAGTGCATCCAGTTCTCCTCCAAATGCATCTTTTACGCTGTTTTTCCTTAAAATCCATATAATTTCCGTTGCAGGATGTTCTTCTTTTAATTTTGCTAATTCCAATAACGAATTAATAGCAGAATGACCACTTCCGACAACAGCAACACGTTTGTTTAGATAACGGTCCTTATCTTTACCAAGAATATCTGGAATGCCATAGAAAATTTGATTTTTTATATCTTTCTCTTCTTTTAACCATATTCCATTTGAATTTGCAGGATTAGGGTTTCCCCAAGTTCCGGTCGCATCTATGACTGCTCTTGCTTCAAATTGTACCAGTTCGTTACCTTGTTCTGCATAAATCACAAAAGGTTGTTGATCTCGATTAGCTGTTTTCATTTTATCTGTATTTTTGCGGCTAATGGAAATAACCTTAGTATTCATAAACAAAGAATTTTTGATTTCTGGTGTATTCGATAACGGTTTTAAGTATTGGTCAACTAACTCTTTACCAGTAGGTAATTCATTTTGATTCGGTACATTCCAATCTTGTTTTTTAAGAAGCTTCAATGCCGTCTTATCAATATTATATTTCCAAGGTGAAAAGACTTGGACATGCCCCCATGTTAAAATATTCTCTCCCACTTTAGAGCCGGATTCTAATAAAATAAAAGGTTGGTCGTAACTAACTAAATGGGCTGTCGCGGCAAGACCTACTGGTCCAGCACCAATGACTGCAATAGGTAAATGTTTGTTATATTGATGATTGCTTACTTGTTGTAGTTCTTCTTGCGGTTGACAACAATTTGTTTTAATTTCTATAGGTTTCACGTTCATCATCCTCCTAAATTTTCACTAATTATTTCTCCATTGTTATCCTATCTTCTTTATAAATTCTGTTTTATATGCTTTATTACGAACTTACTATCAGAGCCTCCCCCTCTTAATGTCGCAGAAGAAAAAGATCGTTGCCCTTCAAGTCCAACATAATAAAGTCCGGGAGTATTTTGACTGATACCAGCTTTCTGTAGTGGTCTTCCCTCCACATCAAATTTTTCTATTGTCTTTAGATATCCAAAATCAGAACGATATCCTGTAGCGAAAATCACAGTGTCTACAGGCTCTTGGTTGCCTTCTGACCAGACAACACCATCAGAATAGAAACGTTCGAACATCTTTTTTTGATTAGGGTTACCAACTTCTAACTTTTCTTTGTATCCAGCCAAATCAACTGTTGAGCTAGGAATTGGAACTGCTTTTCCGAACCTCCAGAAAGGAAACTTATCAAAGCCGATTGCCTTCACCCAATAGTGTAAATCTATTCCTAATATTTTTTGTTTTACTAACTGCACAGACTTACGAACTGCAAGTGTAGTGTTACTCACTTCTGATAATTCCATAGCAATCTGAACAGCTGAGTTTCCACTTCCAACAACGATTACTCTTTGACCAATATACTGATCAGGCTTTTGATAGGAAGAAGAATGAAGATAATTGCCACGAAAAGTATTCATGCCATTCATTTGTGGTAAATAAGGATTATGAAAAGAACCGGTAGCATTAATAATCGTTTTTGCTTTATAGGATTTTCCGTCAGAAGTTTCAATAGAAAATCCTTTTTGGTTACGACTGACCTCATAAACCCGTTGATTAGTTAAGATGGGCAATTTAAAACGTTTGGTGTAGGTGTTCAAGTAACTTATAACATCTTTTTTGGTTGGATAACCTCGCTTGTCATTTTTCATTCTCATGCCTGGTAAAGAAGATAAACGTGCAGGAGAAAAGAGCTTTAAACTATCATAATAATAAGACCATGAACCAGTTGCTTGCGTATTTGCCTCAAGTATTAAATAATTCAATCCGTATTTTGTTAAGTAATACCCCGACGCAAGGCCAGCCTGTCCTCCACCAATGATGATAGAGTCATAAATCATTTTGTTCCTCCTTTTATTTGCAAAATGCAAGCATTATTTTTTTATAAATTTATCTATCTTGGAGCAGGAGCACAGCAAGAACCAATTTTACCCATTGTATTATTAAGTAGCTGAATAGAGCGAAGCACCGTTTCTTTTTCAAAATCAGTCATATGGGCAAATATTTCTTCTAAATAAGTATTTATCTGTTCGTCAATGATTTCAGCTATATTCGTTCCTTCCGCCGTTAACTCAAGCGTATGAATACGGCGATCATTTAGACTTGGTGTCTTATTAACTAAATTCATTTTTATTAAAGATTGAACCTGACGACTAAAAGTAGTAATATCCGTCCCTAAGGCTTCTGCAACTTCTTGGACAGACGGAGCGAGTTGACGATTGATTTCATAAAGAATATGGCTTTGAATTAATGAGATATCAAGTCCATCTGCTGAACAACAATTTTTATTCAAAAGACCAAATCGACGTGTTATCATTTGAAATAGGTCACGAGTATTTTCCATATTTAAATCACCTCTTTTATTTGTTATACAATATTTATTTGCAAAATGCAAGTAAATTTTATTAATTGAACTTTAATAGGTTAAAGTTTAACATAATCAAGTTGCCATAGCATGTAAAATGTAATTTGTAAAACCATGATCTTCGATTGTATAACCTTCTGCGGTAATATGTGCATTGACTAATTTTATTTCTCGTTCGGCTTTTAAAAATTGTTCTTCAACTTCTTACTTCAATATCATCCGCTCGCTAAATATCCCAATAAAGGTTATAGCGTCGAAAAATGTTTTCATATGTAAGTTAATGCAACTTTGTTCATCTGACCTTCTCCTGCAATTCCATAGTTCCAAAGTTTTTTTCCATGTTCGGAATCAAATATTTTAATTACATCTAGATTACCTCTTTTCTTCATAATTTTATTTTTCATTTAATAGAGCTACAAAAAAACTAGAACAAGGAGAGGACGAGAATGAGAAACGTTCATTGTAAATCACTCCCTCAATAAATTAAATTATTCTTAGAATTTGGTCGTTTTACTCCCTATATCTCTTGAATGCTTAAAGCTTAAGATAAGTCTGTTTACTTTTATTTTAAAATCATGATAAATATGGAATTGAATGGTCATAGATCACTTAAGGTAATGGGTGTTTTCCATTAAATGGATGTTGTGTATGGTCGCACCTTAGATCTCCACTTTTACATGGCGGTGGATCCTCCCACGTCTCTCAGCGTCTATGCGCGTAAATTCCTTTGTTCGACCTAACCATGGTGGAGGCCGGAAATGCTCCTTTAGTGGGTCCATGCCCTGATGGATGAAATAACGACCGGCTTCTCCGTGCTTCATTTGTCAAAAGTTCAGGTGTAAGACAACATTTCTGTCTTGTTTAAGCAATATCCTGTTCCATAGAAATCATTGGAATATCTCGAATCATTCGTTCTTCACTGAAGGAACAGTCACGTGTCCCTAATACATAAAAGATTTTGATCAACTTTCTTGCCAGTGCGATAAAGGATTGTTTACCAGACAACGGATTGTGCGAACGATAGCGATAATGATGGTGTAACTGTTGAAAACCTTTATTGTGTAAGGCTAATGGCTTAGCGACCTGATAGAGTATACGCCGCAATCTACTTCGTCCTCGCTTGGTAATCGTTGTCCGACCTTTGAATTTACCGGATTGATTCATCTTTAAGTTTAATCCCGCTAACTTAATGATTTGGCGTGGATCTTGGTAATTCGATAAATCTCCCACTTCTGCGAAAAAACCAGCTACCGTGATGGCACGAACGCCTTTTATCTGTATCATTTCATCCGCACCAGGTATGTGGAGAACGAGTACTTCCAATTGTGCTTCAAGAGCCGTTAATCGTTCCTCCATCACCTGATATTGTTCCAAAAGATAACGGATTTCCTGACGCGCCATGCCTAACCCCACTTGGAGGCCAACGCTATTTTCTGCGGCTTCTTTTAAGGCTTGTATTCGTTTAATCCCTACCGCTCGACTCGCTGCTTGTTTAACTTCCCTAAGCAACTCTTCTTCCGACGCTTGCCGAATATCTACTGGCAAATAGCCACGATCCAAGAGATGAAAGGCTGCTTTTCCTGTCCAATCTTTAAAGACCGTCCGAAATTCAGGGAAGTAGCGATCCAGTGCATTCTGCATTTGCGCTTTTATCGAGGACATATCCTCTTGGATCATGTCATACAGCTTCATTCCTTCTCGCAATTCCGCATACACATCCTCTGGTAAGGTAGGTTCATGATATCGACCGTCACGCATGATCTGGGCAATCACTTTGGCATCTTTGGTGTCATTCTTTGTTGGCGAATCATCGTCCATTTCCTTGAACCGTTTTACCTTCATCGGATTCACCACCACGACGTGGATGGTCTGTGCTTTTAAATAATAGGCTAGGTTCAGCCAATAGTGACCAGTGGGTTCCATCCCAACCATTAGATTCGGGCGATCATAGGTTTCAGACAACTGATGAGCCCATTCGATGAATGCGGTGAAACCTTGATAAGAGTTGGGGAATACGAGACGTTTCACCAGATCACGACCACGGTCATCTATCGCCCGCGCTACATGTTTGTGCTTGGCTATATCCACCCCAATGATGAGGCTTTGTTGTATGTGTAAAATAATACTCGAAAGTGATAAAAAATCCCCTAGCCAAAAAAGAGAAGGTACTCTATCATAAAATGTATGCTTTGCAGGGCATAATACATTTACGA